>JAUHZT010000076.1 GCA_030425905.1 Gammaproteobacteria bacterium | reverse complement strand
CGGCGTGTGCGTCGAGGCCTTCGAGACCGGCGAGCACTTTAACTGTCGGTGCAAGGCCCTCAAGACCTGATCGGGTCAGTTCCTGCACCGTCATCTGACGCATGAACTGGTCGACACCCAGGCCACTGTAGTTGCGCGCGTAGCCGTAGGTTGGCAGTACATGGTTGGTACCGCTGCAATAATCGCCAACGGACTCAGGCGTCCAGGCGCCAACAAACACGGAACCGGCATTGGTGACCTTGTCTACCCACGTACGCGCATTCTCGCATTGCAGAATCAGGTGCTCCGGCGCGTAGCGGTTGCTGAGCGCGATTGCCTCCGCCAGCGAGCTAACCAGCAAAATGCGCGCATGCTGCAGGGAGCTCAGCACGGTTTCCCGGCGCGTGAGTTTAAGCAGTTGCTCGGCAAGTTCTCGCTGGACCTGCTGAGCAAGTTCTTCGCTGTCGGTCAGGAGAATCACCTGGGAGTCGGCGCCGTGTTCTGCCTGCGACAGCAGATCGGCAGCGACAAAAACAGGATTTGCTCGGGCGTCTGCGATTACGAGCACTTCGGACGGGCCGGCAGGCATATCAATTGCTGCGCCCCGCGGGTCTGAGCTGACGAGTGATTTCGCACAGGTTACCCAGGCATTGCCGGGACCAAATATTTTATGCACGCGCGGCACCGACGCAGTTCCGTAGGCGAGGGCGGCAATCGCCTGCGCACCGCCCACTTTTAACAGCGTATCGACCCCGGCACGGGTTGCGGCCGCGACCACCGCCGGATCGGCACGGCCGTCTTTGCGTGGCGGCGTGCACAGGACCCTGACCGGGCACGCCGCAATAGCCGCGGGCACCGCGAGCATGATCGCAGCGGAGGGCAGTGGGGCAGTACCGGCAGGCACGTACAGGCCGACGGCATCAATGGGTCGAGCGATGCGTTCACACAATACACCAGGTGCGGTTTCGACAGAGACAGCTACAGGGCGCTGCGCCGAATGAAATGTTCGTACATTGGCAATCGCTGTATCAATTGCGGCAAGAGCTTCCTTGTCCAGGCTCTCGACTGCTGCCTGTTTTTCGTCTTCGTCAACGACAAAACTTGCCAATCGAACACCGTCAAACTCTTCGGTCATTGCTGCGAGGGCGGCATCGCCGTCTTCCTGCACGCGCCGGATGATCGTTTTGACTGCAGCCCGAATCTCGTCGTCCATGCCGAGCGCGGGCCGCTCCAGCGCTGCCGTCTGCATTGCCTCGTCCATTTTGGACCAGCTGGAAACAGGAACCTGCATCGGATCAGGCCAGCATTTTTTCGACGGGCAGTACCAGGAGCGAGCTGGCACCGGCGGCTTTAAGGTTTTCGAGGGTTTCCCAGAATACGTTTTCCCGGCACACAGCGTGCACCGCGACCCTGTCTTCAGTACCTTCCAGCGGCAAGACCGTGGGTGCTTCGGTGCCTGGTAAAAGCGATTGAATTTTCGCAAGTGCGGCGCGTGGCGCATGCAGCATGATGTACTTGCTTTCACGTACCTGCAGAACGCCGTCGAGACGTTGCAACAACCGGTCAACCAGATCCTGTTTCGATTTTCCGAGCGGTGCCTGCGTCTGGATGATAATGGCTTCGCTGTTGAGCAGCGTCTCAACTTCGACCAGGCCGTTCGCAGCGAGCGTGCTCCCGGTTGAGACAAGGTCGCAGATGAAGTCGGCTTTGCCCAGCTTCGGTGTTATTTCGACGGCACCGGAGAAATACACAATTTCGGCGCTGACGTTGTTAGTCGCCAGGTAATCTTCCAGGATACTCGTGTAACTCGTCGCGATCCGCTTGTTCTGCAGCGTTGCGGGCCCTTTGAATTCACTGCCTTCGGGACCGGCCAGCGAGAGGCGACAATGCCCGAAATCGAGTTCAAAAACCTGCTTGAACAAGCCGGCGTCGGATTTCGCGCCCATTTTGAGCCGTTTTTCCTCAACGATGTTGAGGCCACAGATGCCTAAATCGCAGATGTCGTCAGCGACCAGTTGCGGAATATCATCGTCGCGCACCAGCAGCAGGTCGACGGGCATGTTTTCGCCATAGCAGAACAACTGGTCCTTGCTGCGCGTCACCTTGAGTCCGCAGCGTTGCAGCAAGTCAATTGAGTGGTCTGTGAGGCGGCCCGATTTCTGGATGGCAATCTTGATCCGCTGCTCTGAACTGTCCATGTGCGTTAGTCCTTCTCTTGGGCATCTGCCCGGTTAAGTGTTTCCGTTTGGCCCGCGATACGACGGAAAGCGGTTTCATAACCGCCAAAGCCGTCGGTCAGAAACCGCGCCACGCGGCCGATAGTCGTAACGCTAACGCCGGTCAGGTCATGGATCTGGCGGTAGGGCAACCCTTGCTCCAGGTAAGCCACCACCTGCCAACGATCGACGAGGGCCTGCAACTCGGCCGGTGTGCAGAGATCCTTGAAGAAGGATCGGCATTCGGCAACGTTGCGCAAGCTGATAATGGCCGAGAACAACTCATCTTCGGTCTTGATCTGCCGGCGCTCGCTGTCCTGGCGATTCGGTTTCATCGGTGGTCTCGGGTGGTTGCGTGTACGTGCAGATGGGACGAGGAAAACACGTACTAATGTAATAGCGAGCTAGTACGTTAAAACATATTTCAGGATGAGGCAAGCGCTAATTTTGGACTTCCTGTGCGCCTGGTTTGGTAACAAAAGCAACCAATTATCAATGTATAAAAATTTATGCATATTTGCTTGACGCGCTTATTGCACCTCACATAGACTGCACGCTACTCATCGAGACCGGCAGAGGGAAAGGCCCATTGAAGCCGGGGCAACCAGCGAACCTAACCCGTTCGAAAAGGTGCCAACTCCTGCGAGGGTGCATGCATGACAGCATGCGGCTTCGAGAGATGAGCGTCGTTGGTTGAAGCCGCGTGAGCGGTGCAGGACACGACACTCTTCCTTGCGGAACTGCAGGATTTCGATGACGGCAACAACTGACTCGACCATTGGAATTCTGGAGATCGACCATGACCCTTTCAACTAACGCGGCCACCATTGCTGTTCGTGCAGCCATCGAATCCGACACCCAGCACGGTGCGGTAGTGCCGCCGTTGCACTTGTCTTCAAACTACGCTTTCGAGGGTTTTGGCAAAAAGCGCGAGTACGATTACACGCGCTCAGGCAACCCGACCCGGGACGCATTGGGTTCGGCGCTGGCTGAGCTGGAAGGTGGCGCAGGCGCCGTGGTCACATCGTCCGGGATGGCAGCCCTGAATGTCCTGGTGCAACTTCTGCAACCTGGCGACCTGTTTGTGGTGCCGCATGATTGTTACGGCGGCACCTTCCGCTTGTACGAGTCGCTGGGCAGGAAAGGGCACTTTGAAGTTCTGTTCGTCGACCAGTCTGACGACAAGGCCCTGCAGGCGGCGATTGCGCGCAAGCCAAAGCTTATCCTTGTCGAAACGCCGTCGAATCCGTTGCTGAGAATCGTCGACATTGAGAAAATTGCAGGTCTCGCGAAACAGTGTGGTGCCTTGCTTGCCGTCGACAACACGTTTCTTTCACCGGCCTTGCAGCAACCCATCTCGCTGGGTGCCGATATCGTTCTGCATTCCACGACAAAATACATAAACGGGCATAGCGATGTAGTGGGTGGCGCCATCGTGGCGGCGACGGCAGAACTGCACGAAACACTCGCGTGGTGGGCCAATTGTATCGGCGCGACGGGTGCGCCCTTTGACAGCTTCCTTACATTGCGCGGCGTCCGGACCCTGCAGGTTCGCATTCGTCAGCATGAAGAAAGTGCCAACTTGCTGGCGCGTGTGCTTGATAAGCATGCGGGCGTGAGTAAGGTTTACTACCCCGGACTTGAATCGCACGCGGGCCACGAGATCGCCGCACGCCAGCAGAAAGGATTCGGCGGCATGGTCAGCTTCGAAATTGACGGCGGCGAAGCGGCGGTTCGTGCATTCGTTGAGAGCCTGCAATATTTCTCACTGGCGGAGTCGCTTGGCGGCGTTGAAAGCCTGGTTTGTCATCCGCCGTCCATGACGCATGCTCCGTTGTGCGCCGAGGCACTGGCGACGGCCGGTATCAGCCAAAGCCTGATACGGCTGTCAGTTGGCCTGGAAGCCACCGAAGACCTGGTCGCGGATGTTCTCCAGGCGCTTGAAGCTGCGCAGCAGACTGCCGCACTTAAGCCGGTTGTTGCGGCCTGATCCCGACGTATGTCCTTACCGGAGTACTTGCAGGAACAAATTTCGGATGCAACGCATTTTCTGCGCGTTCCCGGCGATTTCTCGCTGGAGAACGGGAGCGTGTTGCGTGACGTAGAAATTGCCTATCGGACCTGGGGCGAGATTGCGAACGCGCAGGAACATGCCATCCTCATTTGCCATGCGCTTACGGGGTCGGCCGATGTCGACGCGTGGTGGCCCGGTATCATCGGCCCGGGCAAGACATTCGATCCGGCACGCGACTTCGTTGTTTGCGCAAATATTCTGGGCAGCTGCTACGGCAGCACCGGCCCTGTGAGCCATAAGCCGGGTACGTGCGAGCCTTATCGTGGTGATTTTCCACGTATCTCTATTCGCGACATGGTGCAGCTTGAACGTTTACTGCTCGATGAACTGGGCGTTGAAAAACTCGAACTGGTAACCGGACCGTCGCTGGGTGGCATGCAGGCTCTCGAATGGTCGTTGATGTACCCGGAGCGGGTCGGCAGCATTGTGCCGATTGGTGTCGGGGGCCAACATTCGGCGTGGTGCATTGGTATCAGTGAAGCGCAGCGTGCGGCGATTGCGGCGGATCCGAACTGGAACGATGGCTTCTATACTGATGATGCGCCACCGCACCGCGGGCTTGCTGCGGCGCGCATGATGGCAGTCTGTACCTACCGTAGCTGGGAATCATTTCGTCAGCGCTTTGGACGCAATGAACGGGAAGATGGCGAGTACCAGGTGCAGTCCTACCTGCAGCACCAGGGGGAAAAGATCACAGGTCGTTTCGACGCGAACAGCTATGTATGCCTAACACACGCTATGCATACACATGACCTGGGCCGCGGACGTGGCAGTTATCCCGAAGTCCTGTCGACAATCACTCAGCCTGCGCTGGTGGTGTCAGTTAGCAGCGATGCCCTGTACCCGCCGGAGGAGCAGAAATTCCTCGCCGATCACATGCCGAATGCACGTTACGAGATTCTCCATTCGGTGCACGGTCATGACGGATTTTTGATCGAGACCGAGGCGCTGGGAGAGATGATCGCGCAGTTTCGCCGTTCGTCGGCCGATTCGGCCCGGCTCAAGGTCGTTAACGCAGAGCCTTTATAACGGCTTCGGTAAAAGCACTCGTCGACAACACTTTGTCACCGGGAGCTGCAATATCAGCTGTTCGGCCACCCGCCTGAATGACAGATCGAATCGCGCCCTCAACTTGCTGCGCTTCCGATTCGAGCCCGAGGCTGTGACGCAATAGCAATGCAACGCTGGCGATTGTAGCCGCCGGGTTAGCGAGCCCTTTGCCCGCAATATCCGGCGCTGAGCCATGAATGGGTTCGTACAGACCGCGCGTCGATTCGCCGAGCGATGCAGACGGCAGCAGCCCAAGCGAGCCGGCGAGCATTGAGGCTTCGTCGGTCAGGATATCGCCGAACATATTTTCCGTAACGATAACGTCGAAATCAGCAGGACGGCTCAAGAGGTGCATCGCGGCGGCATCGACCAGCAATGTTTCGAGTTCGACGTCGGGAAACTCATCCGCCATAAGACGGTCAACCGTTTCACGCCACAGCCTTGAGGTTTCAAGTACGTTCGCTTTGTCTACCGAGCAAAGTTTGCCGCGACGTTTTCGGGCAAGCGCTGCCGCTACACGCACAATGCGTTCAATCTCGTGCGTATGGTAGGTACACAAGTCAGAGGCGCTGGTTTCGCTGCGCGTTTTCTCACCAAAATAAATGCCACCAGTAAGTTCACGCACGACGATCAGATCAACGCCTTTTAGGAGCTCAGACTTGATCGGCGATGCCGCGGCAAGCTCATCAAGAACCTGTACCGGACGGAGATTGGCAAACACACCGAGTACCGAACGCAACTTCAACAGGCCCTGTTCCGGCCGAACCTTGGCGGACGGGTCGGACCACTTCGGACCGCCAACGGCGCCGAGCAGGACTGCGTCTGCGGCCTCGCAACTGGTGATTGTCTCATCGGGGAGCGGATTGCCCGTGGCGTCTATAGCGGCACCTCCGGCAAGTTGCTCATCGAATGAAAATTGATGTCCATGCTGGCTTGCAATTGTCTCCAGCACCGCGCGCCCGGCCTGCACGACTTCCGGGCCGATGCCGTCACCGGGCAACAGGCAGATTTGCGCCTTCATGACCGGGCCTCCTCAAACGCCGTGATCTTGTCGGCCTGCTGTAGCAGGTAGCCAAGCTGATCAATTCCCTCAACCAGGCAGTGCCGGGCGAATCCGTCAATTGGAAATTCAACAGTGCGCTGATCGGGGAGCGTGAGTGTCGCAGCCGCAACATCCACAGTGATTTCAATTCCCGGGTTGTTTAGCAGGTATTCGTGCGTGGCTTTGTCGACGACCACAGGTACGAGTCCGTTCTTAAGCGAGTTGTTGCGGAAAATATCGGCAATTTCAGTCGAGATAACCGCACGAATGCCGTAGTCGAGCAGTGCCCACGGTGCGTGTTCGCGCGATGAACCACAGCCGAAATTATTGCCCGCGACCAGTATCTGGCAACCTTTCGCCTCGGGCTGGTTGAGCGGAAAGTTTGTATTGATATTGCCATCACGATCATGGCGCAGGTCGAAGAAAACACTTGCGCCCAGACCCTCACGGGTTGTTGTTGTCAGGAAGCGGGCAGCGATAATCTGGTCGGTGTCGATATCGGTGGTTGGAATCACGACAGTCCGCGACCGAATTTCCTTCATGGGTTTCATGGCGTCTCTGCAAATATTTTGTGGTGGTTAATAGCGGGTTGTCGCAGCTGCCTTACAGCTCAAACAAGCGTCCTGGGGTCGGTCACTTTGCCGCGTACCGCGGACGCGGCCGCCGTGGCCGGGCTGGCCAGTACCGTCCGTGCCCCCTGGCCCTGGCGGCCCTCAAAGTTTCGATTGCTGGTGCTGACACTAAGCTGACCGGGTAGCGCGATGTCGCCGTTCATGCCAATGCACATTGAACAGCCCGCTTCGCGCCATTCGGCACCAGCTTCCTTAAACACGCGGTCCAGGCCAAGCGCTTCCGCTTCATTCTTGACCTGCTGTGAGCCAGGAACAACGAGCATGCGCACGCCGGCAGCGACCTTGTGTCCCTTGAGAACATCGGCGGCCTGCTGCAAATCCGACAAGCGGCCGTTGGTGCAGCTGCCAATAAACACGACGTCGACATTGTTGCCCGTCATGGGCTTGCCGGGCGTTACCTGCATATATTCCAGCGCTTTCCGAAAGCTCGCGTCGCTGCTCGCCGGAACAGGCTCGTTGATCCCTATAACCATTCCCGGATTCGTGCCGAAAGTGACCATCGGTTGCAATCGACTGGCGTCCAGGGTGACTGACTTGTCAAACGTTGCATCGACGTCGCTATGCAGCGTTCGCCATTTCTCAACAGCGGCATCCCAGTCACTGCCTTGCGGTGCGCGCGGGCGTCCTGCAAGGTAATCAAATGTCGTGTCGTCAGGCGCGATCATGCCAGCCCGGGCACCAGCTTCGATCGACATGTTGCAGACCGTCATGCGCTGCTCCATATCGAGCGAGCGTATCGCGTCGCCACGAAACTCGATGACATGCCCGGTGCCGCCGTCGACGCCGATCTCCCCGATTGCCGCAAGAATGATGTCCTTGGCGCTCACGCCTGCTGGCAGGTTGCCGTCAACGCTTATCGATAAAGTCTTTGGCTTGCGTTGCAGTACGCATTGCGTTGCAAGAACGTGGCCGACTTCGGTGGTGCCGATGCCAAAGGCGAGGGCACCGAACGCCCCGTGTGTGCTGGAGTGGCTGTCGCCGCAGACAATTGTCTTGCCCGGCTGCGTAGCGCCAAGTTCGGGGCCGATTACGTGCACTATGCCGCGACTGTCATGGCCAAAACCCAGCAAGTCAATGCCGAACTCTTCGCAGTTTTCTTCCATCTGGCGAATCTGGCCTGCGGCGCTGGCGCTGATTACCTGCAGGTCTTTAAACGACTTGACCGGCACGGTAGGCGTCGAATGATCCATTGTCGCGAGTGTCAGATCAGGACGGCGCACTTTAAGGCCGCGTTCACGCAGAACGGTAAAAGCCTGCGGCGTCGTAACCTCATGGATGATATGCAGGTCGATATACAGAACCGCCGGAATATCTTGCGTTTCCGGTGTCACGATATGTGCTTCCCAAAGCTTGTCCAGCAGGGTCTTCATCAGACGGTCGCCCTGTCTGCCGGAATGCGTCCGGGTGCATCGATCCGTTCGCGACGAATCAGCCGGTTCATAACCTCGAGGCACGCTTTGCTGCCAGCCTCCACAATATCGACACTCGCTCCGCGGCCACGGTAGCTGGAGCCTTCATGCATTACTGTCACAGTTACCTCGCCTTGCGCGTCCTCACCGGTAGAGGTGCTGTGCAGTTCGAAGTTCTTTAGCGACAGTGAAACGCCGGTGAGTTTTTCCATGGCTCCAAATGCTGCCGCAACGGGGCCATCGCCGCTTGCCGTACTGCTTTGTTCTGCGCCGGTTTCGTCGATCAGCACAACGTTTGCTTCTGCGGGTTGCTCTGACAGAGTCTTTACTGAAAGCGATTTCAGAATCCAGGGCCCTGCTGTGGCGCTGTCGACATTCATAATGATCGCTTCTATATCGCCGTCAAATATGTCCTTCTTCTTGTCGGCCAGCTTCTTGAATTCATTGAAAGCACGATTGGTTTCAAATTCATCGAGGACAAACCCGAGTTCCTGCACGCGGTCGCGAAAAGCATGGCGACCGCTATGCTTGCCCAGCACCAGGCTGGAACGGCTCAGGCCAACATCGGCCGGCTTCATTATCTCGTACGTTGAAGCGTGCTGCAGCATGCCATGCTGGTGAATACCCGCCTCATGGGCGAACGCGTTCTCGCCGACAATCGCCTTGTTACGCGGGACGTGCATGCCTGTGATACTGGATACGAGGCGCGATGTCGGGTACAGACGTGTTGTCTCGATGCCGGTTTCCAGTTGGAAATATTCTTCCCGCGTACGCAGCGCCATGACTACTTCCTCGAGGCTGCAGTTACCGGCGCGTTCGCCAATTCCGTTAATGGTGCATTCAATCTGTCGAGCACCGGCGTGCACGGCTGCAAGACTGTTTGCGACGGCCATACCAAGGTCGTTGTGGCAATGCACTGACAGCGTGATGTCGTCGATGCCTTTAACGTGCGTCTTCAAGTAGCGGAATAATTCATCGAACTCACCGGGTACGGTGTAGCCAACGGTGTCGGGAATATTGACTGTGGTTGCACCAGCTTCAATGGCCGCGCTGACGACTTCGGCGAGGTAGGCGAGTTCGGTGCGCGAAGCATCTTCAGGTGAAAACTCGACATCGTCAGTAAAGCTGCGCGCCATCTCAATGGCACCCACGGCGCTCCGGATGATTTCTTCCTTGGCCATCCGGAGCTTGTGTTCACGATGAATCGCGCTGGTTGCGACGAATACGTGAATGCGGTGCTTCTCCGCCCCCTGTACCGCCGCGTAGACCTTCTCGATGTCCTCCGGGTTACACCGGGCGAGCCCGCAAATCGTGGGGCCAAAGTTCGCATCGGCTATTGCTTTTACAGACTCGAAATCACCCGGTGAAGCCGCTGGAAAACCAGCCTCGATAATATCGACATTTAACTCGGCAAGCGCACTTGCGATACGAAGTTTCTCACGAAGCGTCATGCTGCAGCCGGGTGCCTGCTCGCCGTCTCGTAAGGTGGTATCGAAAATTCGAACCCTGTTATTCGCTGTATCGCCTGACATCGTGTGTGCTCCGCTCGTTTCTATGTGTTGTTTCTAACCTTCCAGCCAGTCCATGCGGCTACGAAGGTCTTTACCGACTTTTTCAATCGGGTGCTCAAGGTCGGCATTCATCATGCGTTTGAACTCCGGCATGCCATTTTCATTCTCGGCTACCCAGTTGCGCGCGAACGTGCCGTCCTGAATATCCGTAAGAATAGCTTTCATCGCTGCGCGGGAATTGTCGTCCACGACTCTTGGGCCGCTGATCATGTCACCCCAGGCTGCGGTATCGCTGATGAACTCATGCATCTTGCGCAGTCCGCCTTCATGCAACAGATCAACGATCAGCTTCAGCTCGTGCATCACTTCATAGTAGGCAACTTCCGGCTGGTAGCCCGCTTCTACAAGGGTTTCAAAACCGGCGACAATCAGTTCTGTCGCGCCGCCGCACAATACGGCCTGCTCGCCGAACAGGTCGGTTTCTGTTTCTTCGGCAAATGTTGTCTCGATAACGCCTGCGCGAGCGCCGCCGATGCCGGCCGCGTAAGCCAGCGCCAGTTTCAGTGCATTGCCGTCTGCGTCCTTGTGAATAGCGACGAGGCAGGGCACGCCATGACCTTCTTCGTACTGACGGCGCACGAGACCGCCGGGGCCTTTCGGCGCGATAAGCACCACATTGAGGTCCGGCCGCGGATCAATTTGTTTGAAATGCACAGCAAAGCCATGCGCAAACAGGAGCGTTGCGCCCTGCGGTATGTGTGGCAGAACCGTTTCGTACAAGCTTTTCTGAACCATATCTGGGGTCAGGAACGCAATGATTGTGGCTTCCTTAACGGCCTCAACCGGTTCTTTTACGGTGAGGCCATCGGCAACCGCCCGAGCCCAACTCCCGCCATTCTTGCGCAGGCCGACAACGACGTTGAAGCCTGAGTCTTTAAGGTTGAGCGCATGCGCGCGGCCCTGGCTGCCGTATCCGAGGATCGTGACCTGCTTGTCCTGCAGGCAGGAGGTGTCGACATCGGCTTCTGAATACAATTGCATGTTGAATTTCCTTGGGGCTGGTGCCTGTTGGCAATAATTGAAGCTAAAAAAAACCCCGCAATCCATTGCGGATGCGGGGTTGGCGATTCGAGATCAAAGTTACGCGCTACCCGCTGTGGCTCCGAATAAGAAGCACATCAAGAAGGGAAAGCTGCAGGGAAGGGCTGTTGTTGCTGGCCGTATATTGCAGTTGCGCGTTGCTCATGCGGCGAATAATGTTGCATGGCCAAGGTGTTGTCAACTGTCGATATTTCAGTTACTTGTGTTACTAAATGCAATGCCTGAAACGGGTGGCAGAGAGATCGAATTTTGCTGGATGGGACTTGTCTGAAACTTATGTTGTCGTTGGGCTGGCGATCCGAGACGACTATGTTATTCTTGGCCCCGGATGATCTGGACCAAAACTTAAAATAGGATAAACGGCGGGGAAGCCGAGACGCGAGTTTCGGTAGGCCATCTAAGTAGAGAGTATTTTGGTTCATACATTGTTTATATCGCCGCGGCGAAAGTGGAGAGGGTCGTGTGCGCATGCAGGGGCAATTTCATTGCTCCCTGTAAATTCTGTATGTATGAAATTGGACGTTAGTCAGACTTCAAGTTGGCTATTCAGAAAATTCTGCATCCTTCTCCAAAAACTATTTTTAAAAAACTCGACCTATTAAGGAGTGTTCATGAAACGGTGCATAACGAGCAGTCGGCGCTTGGCCCTGGCAGCACTTGCCACATCGGTTATAGCAATACCCGGCAGCGTTTTCGCCCAGACTGTCGATCAGGTGCTGGAAGCTGATCAACGTCGTCTGAATCTGGCCCAGCAATCACAAGAGCGTATCAACGGTATCGTTGAAGGTACGCGCTCACTGGAAGATCAGTACCGGGCTATAAACAAAGAAATCGACGGCTTACGGGTATACAACCGCTTGATGAGTGCACAGACAAGTGGCCAGCAAGCAACCCTCGAAGACATAGCCTTGTCGATGGATCAGGTCGATGTCATCAATCGGCAGATCGTGCCGCTGATGACGCGCATGATTGACGGACTTGAGCAGTCTATTGCGCTGGACGTTCCTTTCCTGATGGAAGAGCGGACAGAGCGCGTTGAGACGCTCAAGGAAATCATGGAGCGCTCCGATGTCAGCGTGGCGGAGAAATTCCGCAAAGTCATGGAGGCCTACCAGATCGAGAATGATTATGGCATTTCCTCCGAGTACTACACGCAAACACTGACCTTCGATGATCAACCCCGTAGCTACAACATCCTGAGGATCGGTCGCGTAGGGCTGTATTTCCAGTCTGAAGACGCGCAGACCACAGGTCGTTGGGACAACGAGAGCAGGCAATGGGTGCTGGATGATTCGGCACGCAATGAAGTTCGCAAGGGGTTGCGTATGGCTAAAGAGCTGATCGCGCCCGAGATTATCGTTATTCCGGTCGCTGCACCGTCGGAGGCTTCTTAAATGAAACGCATAACAACAATTCTGGCAGCCCTTACGATTGCCTTCGGCATGAACGCCGCCGTCGCCCAGGAAAATGCCAGCAGCATGTCCGAACTGCTGCGACTGATCCAACAGGGTCAGGCTCGCGATTCCCAGGAAGCCCAGCAACGTGAAGCCCGGTTCAACCAGGCACGCGGCGAACAGCAAAGGCTTTTGAACGAAGCACGCGCCGAGCGCACTCGCCAGGAAAATGAAAGCCAGCGCCTCGAGCAGTTGTTCGAGTCGAATCAGGCAGAAATCATCACGGCGCGTGAACAGCTTGATCTGCGTCTCGGTTCCC
This sequence comes from Gammaproteobacteria bacterium, assembly GCA_030425905.1. GTDB lineage: Bacteria > Pseudomonadota > Gammaproteobacteria > Steroidobacterales > Woeseiaceae > UBA1847. The sequence goes on along the minus strand of JAUHZT010000076.1, from coordinate 2,574 downwards.
TGAAGGAACTGTTCGGCGTTCTGCAGCAGGTGTCTGGTGACACGCAGGGCCGGTTCAGCGAATCGCTTACCAATCTCCAGTATCCCGATCGCAGCGAGTTCCTGGTAAGCCTCGGCAGCAAGATGGCCGGTGCTAACGAGCTGGCTTCGATCGAAGATATCGAGATGCTGTGGTACGAGCTGCAGCGTGAAATTGCCGAGTCTGGCAAGATCGTGCGTTTCTCCCACGAAGTTACCAAAGCCAACGGCGAACTCGCTGTTGAAGAGGTGGTTCGTGTAGGTACGTTCAACGTAGTTGGCCCTGATGGCTACCTGCAGGTAACCAGTGACGGCCGCCTCGAAGAATTGCCCAAGCAACCGGACGGACGTCTGCTCAGTTCTGCTGCCGACCTCCATTCGGCTGCGCCTGGCGACGGTCCGATTGAATTCGGTCTCGACGTAACGCGTGGCGGTATCCTCGGCTTGCTCGTACAGTCCAAGACCATCAAGGATCGTATTGAAGACGGTGGTATTGTGGGTTACTGCATTATCGTCCTCGGCATCTTCGGTCTGCTCATCGCAATCTGGCGCTGGATTGGTCTTTCAAACGACAGCCGCAAGGTTTCGGCACAGCTCAAGCGCGAATCGGCCAGTACCGACAACCCGCTTGGACGTGTCCTGGCTGCTTACGAAAGTAACCAGAACGCAGACACTGAAACCATTGAACTTAAGCTCAGCGAAGCGGCACTCAAAGAGATGCCGGGCCTTACCAAGGGTCTGTTGTTGATCAAGGTGATCTCGGTTGTTGCACCGTTGATGGGTCTGCTCGGTACGGTTACCGGTATGATCCAGACCTTCCAGGTCATCACGCTGTACGGCGCCGGTGATCCGAAACTGATGGCTGGTGGTATTTCGCAGGCATTGATGACAACGGTACTGGGTCTGGTGGTTGCTATTCCGATGGTACTCCTGCACACGATCGTTAGCGGTCAGAGCAAGAAGATCATCAATATTTTGCAATCACAGAGTGCGGGCCTTGTTGCCCAGCATTCCGAGAAGCACTCATAAGCGCGAGGTAGAAGGCATGTTTTGGCTAACTGATGCAATAGAAGCCATTCGTGATTTCATGTCGCTGGGTGGGCCGGTACTTAAGGCCATCGCTGTTGCGATCTTTCTGATGTGGGTTCTCATCGTTGAGCGGATACTTTTCTTCCGCTCAGCGATGCGGGACCAGGCACGCAAGATCCATGACGATTGGGAATCCAGGAGCGAACGTCGCTCCTGGCATGCCCACCAGATTCGTGAGCTCATGATTTCGCGATTCAGCCTGTCTGTGAATCGCGGTATTTCAATGATCCAGACCTTTGTCGCGCTGTGCCCCTTACTGGGTCTGCTCGGCACGGTGACGGGCATGATCGCGGTCTTCCAGGTACTGGCGGTTTCCGGTTCGGGCAACGTCCGCGCAATGGCGGCGGGCGTTTCGCAAGCAACCGTGCCGACCATGGCTGGTATGGTAGGAGCGCTCTCGGGAGTGCTGTTCGTGACTTTGCTGACGCGCCGGGCGGCGCGCGAAGTGGAGTTCCTTGAAGACACGCTCACGATGGATCACTAGGAGAGATTACGATGCGTAGAACCGATCTTTCCATGGGGGCGGACGATGAGGAAAATGAGATAAACCTCACGCCCATGCTCGACGTTGTGTTCATCATGCTGATCTTTTTCATCGTCACCGCTTCCTTTATTAAGGAAGCGGGTATCGATGTGAATCGTCCCGATGCGCCGCAAGTGGAGACACCTCCGGAAGAGGCCAATATCCTGATTGTTATTCGTCCGAATGATGAAATATGGATTGACCGCCGGATCATCGACCCGAAAGCACTTCGGGCGAATATCGAGCGACTGCACGCTGAAAACCCGCAAAGTAACGTGGTGATTCAGGTCAACGCGAAGTCGACCAACAAGATGCTGGTGGCCGTGATGGATGCGTCCAGACAGGCCGGTGTCTATAACATTTCGATAGCGGATAACTAGCCATGAGACGAGCTCACAATGCGCTTGGCGCAGAAAAGGAAGATGCCGAAATCGATTTGACACCGATGTTGGACGTGGTCTTCATCATGCTTATCTTTTTCATTGTTACAGCCTCCTTCATCAAGGAGCCAGGCGTCGATGTCACGCGCCCGGATGCGACGACGTATCAGTCAATGCAGGATGCATCGATTCTGGTTGCTATCAGTGCCGATGACAAAATCTGGATTGATAAAGACGAAGTCGAACCATCGGCAGTGCGAAGCGTTATCCAGCGTCTGCACGATGAGAACCCGAAGGGGTCGCTGGTTATTCAGGCGGACGAGGACTCGACCAATGAGTTTCTCGTTGTTGTTATGGAAGCCGCCAAGGCGGCTGGCGTAGCTAACGTCGCTATTTCGACTGAGAAAGACTAGTCAAGTCAGAGCAGGCGGGTTGACGAGGAACTTGCGGGGTGCGGTACGTGTCAAAGACTGATGGCGAACCGAGACCCGGCGATTACGAAGCGATGCAAGTCGCCGAGGAGAGCAAATAATGATAGGCCGTTATGCATTTTCGATCGCAATCG
>JAUHZT010000075.1 GCA_030425905.1 Gammaproteobacteria bacterium | reverse complement strand
CAACTGGGCGTTCAGCGACAGCGTGTCACTGCGTTCAATCACGGGTTACCGCACCATGGATTCGGTCGCATTTCGTGATCCCGACGATGATGGCTATGCGGAAACCTACTTCGACGACGATGCCAAAACCTACCTCGATTTCTGGTCGCAGGAGTTCCAGCTCAACGGCGTTTCTCTCAATGATCGGCTAACCTGGGTTGCGGGCGTCTACCTGTCTTCCGAGGAAAACGGCCTGATCGAATACGCCGATCATGACGGCCGCAGCACAAGCCAGTACGGTGCATTGCTGTTGAACGATGACGGTTTGCAGGACACCGACAGTCTCGGCGTGTTCGCGCAGGGCACCTACAATTTCACCGACGCACTGGCGGTTACACTCGGCATTCGCTACACCGAAGACGACAAGACCTACACTGTGAGCCAGACGGCACGCTGGGACCACAGGCTTGACCGTTTGTCCGATGATCTGGGCTTGCCGGATCTCGTCGCGCCATTATATGAAGGCGGCACCTGCGACCCATCGGTACAGGACGTGTGCGTTACCAACCCGGGATTGACGGGAAGCAACAAGTTCACGGCAACCACGCCCCGCCTTGCGGTCGAATACCACTTCAACGATGACTTCATGGCCTATGCCTCCTACTCAGGTGGCTACAAGTCCGGCGGTACCAACGACTCGACAGCGGATATCAATACACCGTTTGACGAAGAGCAACTCGACAGCGCCGAGATCGGCGTACGCACCACCTGGCTTGAGGGCCGGATTCGCGCCAACCTGACCGCATTCAGCATGGACTACCAGGATAAGCAGATTACGGTTACAACAGCGCCCGAGTGCGTGAATCGTTGCACGACTAACGTTGGCGACGGCAAGATCACGGGCCTCGAGTTCGAAGGTATGGCGGCGATTACCGACAACCTTGTCTGGAATCTTGGCGTTGGCTCACTCGATGCGAAATGGGACAACATAACCAACCCTTCTGCAGGTGTCACCGAAGCATCACCGTTTAGTGCAGCACCGGAACTGACCTGGACCACGGGCTTGCGCTACACGGCTGATCTCGGCAACGGTTCGTCGATCGTTACAAGCCTCAACTATGCCTATACCGATGACCATGCCACCTCGCCACAGGACAGCACTACACTCTACATTCCGGAGTACGACCTGTTGAACGCTCGCGTCACCTGGAAATTCTCTGACGGCGACTACGAGCTGGCGTTGTTCTGCACCAACTGCACAGACGAGCGCTACGTGCGTGCTGGCAACGGCTGGGCAGGCAGCACCTACAACACCAACTTCCCGTACAAGGAACTCGACACCCCGGCTTTCACTGAGGGCGGTGCTGATCCGCGCCGTCAGGCGGCACCGGGCATCACAATCGTCAGCGTCGGTGCACCGCGCATGGTCGGCGCACAGTTCCGCGTGAACTTCGGGGCCAACTAGCAAGGAGCACGATCAGGGGTATGGGAACCTGTCACAGTTACGATCCCGCATCGCCGCGGGCACCCTCTCGGTGCCCGCGGTTTTTTGTTATCAGCCTGGCCGTTGCTGTTCTTGGCGCCGGCCTTTTGCCGAGCGCGCAAGCCGATACCCGCTTGTACACAAAAGAGCAGGCATTCGCTGGCCAACGCGTCTACCAGCGAGCCTGCGCCGCGTGCCATGGCACTGCGCTTGAAGGCAGCGAATCCGCAGGAGCGCTGCGCGGCGCGGCATTTCTCGACAAGTGGCGCGGCAAGCCGATCGCGCTGCTGCACGGGCTGACTCGCTCCAGCATGCCACTCGATGCACCGGGCTCCCTGTCTGAAAAAGACTATCTCGACCTGCTGGCATTCACGCTTTCACAAAACGCCTACTCACCGGGGCCGTCTGCTCTTGTCGCCGACAGCGACACCATCTTGTCCGAGCCGGATGCCGATGAGCCGCTTGAATTTGCCGCTGCACCCGCCGATGAAAAGCTGTTTGTCGAGTGGCTGCACCACAGGGGCGAGCCTGGCGCAAGCAACTATTCACCGCTGTCATTGATCAACGCGAGTAACGTTAAACAACTCGAAATCGCCTGGCGCTGGCGATCCGACAACTTCGGCCCGGGTATTTACGCCAACCTGCAGACAACACCGATCATGGCTGACGGTGTCCTTTACGCAACCGCCGGTGCACGCCGCGTTGTGGTTGCAATTGATGCGGCAAGTGGCGAGACACTGTGGATGCACCGAACGGATGAAGGCGCCCGTGGCGAGAACGCACCCCGCAAAGGCCCCGGTCGCGGTGTCGCTTACTGGCGCGGTGGCAACGATGCGCGCATCTTTGTAATCACACCGGGTTATCAACTGCTTTCGCTCGATGCCGCGAACGGCCAGCGCGTTTCGGGCTTTGGGCAAGCCGGCGCGGTGGACCTCAAAGCCGCGCTTGATCAGGACATGGACCTTGTCAATGCACGGATCGGCGCCAGTTCACCGCCGGTCATCGTTGGCGATGTCGTGATCACAGGCTCGGCCTTTCCTGCCGGCGGCGCGCCACCAACAAAGTCAATGCCAGTTGGCAACGTCAGTGCCTATGACATTCATACGGGCGAACGACGCTGGGTATTTAACACGATCCCCGCACGCGGCGAGTTTGGCCACGATACCTGGCTCGATGGTTCGGCCGACTACACCGGCAACACCGGTGCCTGGGCGCCGATATCAGCAGACCCCGAACTTGGCTACGTGTACGTGCCCGTTGAAGCACCCACAGGCGATTTCTATGGCGGCCATCGCCCCGGTGATAACCTCTTCTCGCAGAGTATCGTTTGTCTGGATGCCAAAACCGGTGCACGCGTCTGGCATTTCCAGACGGTGCACCATGGCATCTGGGACTATGACGTGCCCACCGCGCCGATCCTCGTCGATATCGAGCACAAAGGTCGCTCGGTGCCGGCGCTGGTACAGGTCACCAAGCAGGGATTCACTTACGTATTCGACCGGCGCAACGGTGAGCCCTTGTGGCCGATTGAAGAACGGCCCGTGCCGCAAAGCCGCGTTCCCGGCGAACGTACGGCCCCAACCCAGCCATTCCCAAGCCTGCCCGAACCGTTTGCGGTACAGGGTGTCGGCCCTGATACGCTGAACAACCTGACAGCAGAGATTCATGCCGAAGCCTTGCGCATTGTCAGTGAAGGCACAACCGGGCCGTTGTTCACGCCACCATCGCTGATCACTGAAGATAATGTCGGCACCTTCACAGCTCCGTCGGCGGCTGGGGGTGCGAACTGGCAAGGCGGCGTTGTCGACCCCGACACCGACATTCTGTATGTCTCCTCCACCAACACCATCGGGCTGACGGGGTTGATCAGCGACCCGCAACGTTCAGACATGCGCTACATCCTGAATCGGCAGAAAACGCCGGGGCCTTTCGGACTGCCACTCGGCAAACCGCCCTGGGGAACGATCACGGCGATCGACCTTCGCACGGGCAAGCATCTGTGGCAGATCGCAAACGGCGATACGCCAGACTACGTCCGGCAGCATCCGAAACTGAAAGGCGTGGCATTACCGCGCACCGGCCACGACGATCGGGCCGGTCTGCTGGTAACTGCGTCGCTGTTGTTCGCCGGCGAGGGCTCAGGGCTTTATGTTGCCACTGAGGGTGGCAGCAAGTTTCGTGCACACGACAAGAAAAGCGGCGCTATCCTTGCCGAGATCGAACTGGGCGCGCGCCAGAGTGGCATTCCGATGACCTACGCCATTAACGGCAAGCAATACATTGTGGTGGCAGTCGGCGCGCCGAACCAGGCAGGTGAACTGATTGCATTGACGGTGCCGGACAGCGCTCAATAAGCGGTGCAGTGGGACAAACGACAATACGTTCGCCCCACTGTGTCACCGGTCAAAGGACGCTTCCTGACTCCGTGCCAGGCCAGGTCAGTCGCCCTCGCCGGCCATTGCCTCATCGAGCATGGCGATCAGCTCTTCGCGCGAAAACGAATAGGCCTGCCAGTCGTTAAGCTCTGCCAATTCCTGGATCATTGAACCAATCGCCCAACGGGCTTCGCCTTCGTTGGGCACTGTCATGTAGCGTCGTTTTGGCGCATCACTGGACATGGCATGCAGCGCCGCGTCGGCTACTTCGTCCGGCTTCTTGTACTGACTGCGATCTCCCGGCCGCGCCATAAATGCCTGCATATCCTCAGCGTATAACGAACCTTCGTCGAAGTAGCCCTTCTCCCGCATGCGCTTCCAGGCTGACGCAGTAATCTCGGTATCGTAATTGCCAGGTTCAATGACACTGACGAAGACACCGAAGCGCTCCATCTCCAGCGCCAGTGAGTCGGTAAAGGCCTCAATCGCATGCTTGCTCATGCTGTACTGACTGAAGAAACGGGTGGAACCGATGCCCGAGATGGAGCCAATAGAAGACATGCGCCCCTGCGACTCGATGATGAGTGGCGCAAAGGCCTGCGTCACTCTATAGACACCGAAAACATTGACGTCAAAAAGCCAGGCTGTTTCCTCGATACTGACGTCCGTAACCGGACCGCCAATGAACACGCCGGCATTGTTGATGAGCCCCCAAAGGCCACGCCCGGACTTTTCTACGTGCGCGACGGCGGCATCGATATCATCCTGCACTGTGACATCAAGACGAATCGCTTCAATATTTTCCATCGCGTTCAGCCTGTCGATATCCTGCTGCTTGCGGGCACCCGCGTATACGTAGAAGCCCTCTTGCGCGAGCCGTTCGGCGATGTGCAATCCAATTCCACTCGTTGCGCCGGTTACCAGGATTGCTTTCTGCTCGTCATTCTCGGCAGCGCCGGCGAAACTGGCAGTGAGCGACATGGCTGCTGTCAGCAGGAGGAGACGTACAAAGCGAAGGGTAGCTGGCATGCGACTGTCCTTGATATGCGAGTTTTGGCAGCCGGCACTATAGCAGATGAGAATGTTCGGCTATGGAGCAGACCCGTTGGCCGACACCTGCAGCAATGCAACCAGGAATGCAGTTACCTGCACCCATACAGTTCACTCTGGACAGCCATACCAGGAAACAGCAGGCAATGACATCTTAGCTTTTGATGATAGAGTCCCGGTATCGAAACGGTCTATCCGGTCCTCCGTTTCAAATCGGCATGTGCAGAGCACCGGGTGAAACTCAGCGACGATCGTTGCCGATGAAGACCCTTTGGCATTCATTAGCAACTGGCCCCGGCCGGGAGTTCAAATTGCAGGACAACAGTCAGGTTGAAGCCACCGTTCGACGGTGGGTAGAGACTATGGTTGTCGGCCTTGGGCTGTGTCCGTTTGCCAGGCGCGAACTGGACAAAGAGCGGGTGCGCTTTGTAGTGTCTGACGCCATTACGGAGCAGGCGCTACTGGTGGACCTGGAGGCAGAACTGGAGTTGCTTGAGCAGGATGCCTCTGTTGAAACCACCCTGCTAATTCATCCCCGGGTACTCGAGACTTTTTACGACTACAACCAGTTTCTCGACGACGCCGAGCGCCTGCTGCAGCAAATGGAACTCGACGGCATCTACCAGATCGCAAGCTTTCATCCGGACTATCAGTTCGCCGGCACCCAACCTGATGACGCCGAGAACTACACCAATCGGTCTCCTTATCCCGTCTTGCACCTGCTACGTGAAGAGAGTCTCGACCGGGTCCTGGAAACAAGCGAGTTTGCTGAGCAGATACCGGAACGGAATATCGCGCTGATGAACGAAATGGGCGCAGCCCAACTGAACGCCTTGTTTCGGGCGCAGTTTGACCCTTCGGAACAAGACTAGGCTGGCGGCTTCCGGCCAGCAATCTGCCCTACCGTGCTTGATAGACAACGTGGCTTGCTACCTGCGCAGCAGCTCGCTTTTCTCCTGAAACTCGAAGAGTTCTATCGTGGTGCCACCGGGTGCTGCAACAAACAGAATGCGATGCGTTCCTGCCTCTGAGCCGCCAAAGCTGCCGTCGTTCGGCGCTTGCTGAATTATCTCTGCACCCAGCCGTTCCGCCGTTGCGCGCGCCGCGAGCAGGTCCGGTACCTCAAAACACAGGTGCGCGATACCGGCTACCCGATCCTTCGGGTGTTGCGGAAAGTCATCAAGTTGCGTCACTTTATCGTCGACTAGCAGTTCCATCAGCTCACCCCGGCCATTGCGCAAAAACAGGCGTTCGCCACCGCTTTTTCGTGGCGCCCGGCTCACAGGCCTGAAATCGAGCAGTTCGCGGTAAAAAATCAGGGCCCGATCAAGATCGGCCGGCGCCAGCCAGATGCCGACATGAAAAAATCCCTTGTCGGCAGCCGGCATCGATTTGCTTTCGTCTTCATGTGTCACGACCATATCCTTACTGATATCGCCGAGTGTTGCGGCACCTGCCTGCGCCATTGCAATTTTTAGTTCGCTGACAACAAGGTCGATAACTTTTTCGACGCCTTCCTGGCCGAAAGCACCCAGCCCCCAGACATACGGCCGCCCGATACCAACCGCCGTTGCACCGAGCGCCAGCGCTTTGAACACATCCGTACCGCGACGAAAGCCGCTGTCAACCAGCACCGGCAAGTCGCCCGCACCCGCAACAACCTCCGGCAGACACTCGAGCGTGCCACGCGAGGCATGAATACCGCGCCCACCGTGATTGGAAACATAGAGTGCATCAATACCAAGCCTCCTGGCCTGCTCAGCATCTTCTCTCGTTTCAATCCCCTTCAGGACAATCGTCATGTCTGTGAGGCCACGAATACGCTGGATCGACTCCCAGGTCAGCGATGCCGCTGACAGCTCCCGCGGACCAAGCTTGTCGAGCCCGGCTGCCATCGGTTTCTTTTGCGGACCGCTGATAGGCAACTCGTGACACGCGGTACAATCGCGGTCGTCGGCACGTGCAAACAATTCACTGTCCTCGCGTGGAACCCGCATCGGCGTGTCCACCGTGATCAGTAAGACGCTTGCGCCGGATTTCTCGGCGCGCCGGATCAGCCGCTCGGTGCCGAGCCACGTAGACATCGTGTAGAGTTGAAACCAGACCGGCTGCCCGCGTGCGGCATTGACCGGCTCAATCGCGTTCGAACTATACGTCGACATGGCCATCGGGACATTCTGCGCGCGAGCACCGGCCGCAACCGCGCGTTCACCCAGCGGGTGCATCGAACCCAGACTGGCGATAGGACAGAGAAATACCGGTGCGGCGAAGTCTTCACCGAATAACTGCACAGAAGTGTCCGGCTGTGTGATGCCCTGCAGACGCCGAAGCCTGAGCTTTACATCCGCGATCGATTCACGATTCGCTTTCCTCGTTGAGCCATCACCCGCCGAACTATTCAGGTAGCCAAAATGTGCCGGCGGCAAATTGCCGGCGGCGACGCGCTCAAAGTCATACACGTTGAGCGCTTCGTCCGCCGCCCCGATGGTGGCATCACCGAGCAAGTCTGCTACATCTCTGGCGGTTAGATCACCGACAAGGTGCCGGTCCGTTGCCGCGGACACAACGGGTACTGCACACAAGGGGCTTGCCGCCATCCAGCGCAGAAAAGTCCGGCGCTCGTTGCTTTTGTCAATCACTCGGGTCACTGGCTGGCTCTCCTCGGCACCTGCTGCACATTTACTCGGTACTTGAATCCGCTTTGAGCATAGCAATTCAGATGGGGTAAGCAGAGCGGCTGACACCTATGGCGTAACAGATGAGTTCGGTAGCGCATCGCGTTTCTCGATACTTTCCGTATGAGGTGCATACCGCGCCGCCTGTATACCGTTATACCCGTGGCTCCGGTATGCCGCTGCGGTACATGCAGCAAACCGGCACAGCAGTCGCTACAATGCGCGCTAATTGCGAGCATTCGCAACAGATAGCCGCAGGGATGAATAGATGCTATTTCGCGTTGGTGGCGTACCAGAACACTTCAACTTGCCCTGGAAGCAGGCGCTCGCAGACAATGCGTTTGCCATAGCAGGCCTTGATGTACGCTATACCGACTACCCCGAAGGGACCGGCAAGCTTACACGAGACTTGCGTGATGACGAGCTTGATGTAGCGCTGGTACTGACCGAGGGCGCTGTTGCCGACATCATTGAGCATGGCAGCAATCAACTCGTCAAAGTCTACGTGAGCTCGCCTCTGACCTGGGGCATTCATGTCGCAGCTAACAGCGATATCAGGCACATTGGCGACATACGCGATCGACGCATCGCCATCAGTCGCTACGGTTCAGGCTCGCACCTCATCGCCATTGTCGACGCCGCGGAGCGTGGCTGGCCAACCGACTCAATGGCATTTGAAATCGTCAATAATCTTGATGGCGCACGCGCCGCACTGGCCGCTGGCGCAGCCGATGTATTTCTCTGGGAAAAACATATGACCCAGCCGCTCGTTGATAACGGTGAGTTTCGGCGCGTAGGGCAGCGCGAAGTTCCCTGGCCTGCCTTCGTGGTGTCGGTCCGCCGTTCTCTGCTACCGGCCGCTGCTCCGGCTTTACGTTGTATGCTGGATATCGTGGCGCGCTATGGTCGCAATCTGAGCCGCAATCAGTCTGCGCCGGCGCTGATCGCCGAAACCTACGGCTTGCGGCTGCGCGACGCCGAAAGCTGGCTGGCCACGGTACGCTGGTCGGGCAGCTACCGCCGTCCCAATGCAGCGCTTGAACGCACTATTCGGGCCCTCGAGGCACAAGGCGTTATCGCCGCTGGAACGGGGGACCTGGACGCACTCTGGCAGCCGATCTAGCGCCCACCAGGCTCTGGGAGCTGGCTGCCTGATTTCTGAAAATGTGACTCCTTAGCGGCGTCACCGGCAACTGTATCGCTAGACTCAGGGTATGGAAACGACGTCGCCACAGGCTGAGCAGTCGCTGTCCGCCAGGCCGCCGCTGGCGCGCATCGGTATTGGCACGGCAGGCGTGTTGCTGGCCAATCTCGGCATTCTGAGTTTTTTTCTGCTCTATGACCTCAGTTTGTATCAACTCGTTATCGTTTACTGGTGCGAGTGCTTCTGGGTCGGTGTGTTCAGTTTCCTGAAACTGCTTGTGGCATCGCTGGCAGGCGATCCGTTTGCAAACCGACACGTGCACGTGTCGCGTGGCAGCAGTCTGTTCTTCTCTGTTGTCGCCGCCTGGTTCACCAGTGGCTTCTTTTTTTCGCTGTTCGCATTGCTGGGCGTCTTGATTTTCAGTCCGGCATTCGACACCGCAGAAGCCGGTAGCCTGCACCTTGAGCATTTTCGATTTGCGCTGAGCGCGTCACTGCTGCTCGCAGCGGGCCATGCGATTTCTTTTGTTGCAAACTTTCTGGTACGCGCTGAATTCAGGCGTGCCCGATTCGGTCAACTGCTCGCGTTGCCGTTCAAGCGATGCCTGGCGATGCTCGGCGCGGTGATCATCGCACTCGCCGTCGTGCTCGCACTGCCGGGTATCGCCACATCGACCGTCTTCGCCGCAATACTGATCGCACTCAAGATCATGGCGGACTTTCGGCTGCATTGTGCCGAACGCGCAACGCTGCATCGCACTCACCATTAACGGATAAGCTATGGGCCGGTTGCTGAAGATTGTTCTGATCCTAGAAGTCGTACTCGGGCTTTGCCTGAGTGTTGCGGTGCTTACGGCAAGCCGCGAGAACTGGGGGATTATCTACCTGTTATTCCTCTATGCCTGCTCACAGCTGCCGCTCGTTCTGCTCGGTCTGTGGGCACTACTGTTTCGCTCGCAGCTACGAGCGACGGCGGCGTGGGTAAGCGCACTGCCATTTGTCTTCCTGTTCCTGCCACTGCTGTTACGCACCGCCATGGGCGAGCCCATCAGTTCGCGCGTGTTGTTGGCGACCGCACTTGCGGCGGCGTTGGGCTTAAGCGTGCTTGCTTTTGCGCGGCCGCAAGCAGTGGCCGCCAGGCTGCCCACCGCTCTGTTGCAAAGCAAGACGCAAAATGTTGTGCTGCTGGCATTGCTGGGCGCCGGCTGGTGTGTTGCTGTTGCGCTGTTCCTGAAAACGGGACCGGCATTGCTGGATACCTCCAGTGGTCAGGGCAGCCCGGGCATGGGCGGCGCAATGCTGCTGATAATAAGCCTGGGCTGGCTGGCGGGTCTCGCCTGCCTGTCTCTGTTTGTTGCCGCCTGGGGCTGGGTTGGTCTGCGCGGTACAACACGAAGTGCGCAAACGAAGTTGCACATTGCCCAGCTTGTACTCGCCAGCCCCGGCCTGCTTATCGGTATAGCGGCCCTGTGGAGCGTGTCTACCTAGTGTATGGCCCCTGCTGCTCGAGCGGCTCACTACCCGCACATTCTTGGCCCCCGTGCCGTTTGTCACTATGATTGCAGAAGCGCGCCATGAAGGTACTTCAGAACGATGCCACTCGTTGCTTGATACGACCTACAACATCGCAACGCCAGAGGGCGTAGAGCTGCGACTGCCGGTTGCGGGCATTGGCTCACGGTCCCTTGCCTGGCTGATCGACGCGATCATCAAGGCAGTAGCCCTGACCCTATTCTCGATCCTGTTCGGCTTTCTCGGAAAATTTGGCGACGGCATCATGCTGCTATGCATGTTTCTCGCACTCTGGTTTTACAACGTGCTTTTCGAAGTGCTTAACCACGGCGCCACCCCCGGCAAGCGCGCGCTTGGCCTGCGCGTAATGAATATCAACGGGACACCCGTCGGCTGGTCCGCATCTATCCTCAGAAACCTCATACGCTTTGTGGACACACTGCCGGGCTGTTACGCCTTTGGCTGTATCTCGGTCATGCTGAGCAAGCACTTCCAACGGCTCGGCGATCTTGCCGCTGGCACTATAGTCGTCTACAAAAACAGCCCGGTCGCTTTATCACGCGCCAGCAAGACACCGCCTGAACCCGTCAAGATCCCGCTTTCACTTGATGAGCAGCAGGCCATTGTCAGCTTTGGCGAACGTGCCAGCGGACTGAACAGTGAGCGTGCTGAGGAACTGGCCCTTATTCTCAAACCGATGTTTCCGGCGATCACGAAAGACCGCCTCTCTGCCTATGCGAGCTGGCTCGTCAGCGGGGACCGCACCCCGTGAAGCAGGAGGTATTCGAGCGTCGGTATTCCAGCGACTGGGAACAGTTCGAACAGTGGATAAGCCTGTTGTCCAAACGGCGCAGCCGCGCAGACAACGACCCGGAGCGCCTGCAGGCCGCCGGCAAGGAATTTCCGGCACGGTATCGTGAAATCTGCCATCACCTGGCACTCGCACGTACGCGCCGCTATAGCATCGCACTGCAGCAACGGTTGAATCAGCTAGCACTTGACGGTCATCAACAGCTCTACCGCAGTCGCACAACGTTCTTGAGCACCCTGCAGGCATTTGTTTTCAGAGAGTTTCCGGCCACCTTTCGCCGATACTGGCGCTACATGCTCGCCTCGACGCTGCTCTTTTACCTGCCGGCATTCGGCATGGCCATTGCTATCAACCTGCAACCGGAACTGGTTTTCTCGTTTCTGAGCCCGGCAGACGTGTCGCGAATGGAAGCCATGTACGATCCGCAGAACGACGTACTCGGCCGCGAGCGGGTTTCGGAAACCGACTGGCAGATGTTTGCGTATTACATCTACAACAACATCACTATCGGCTTCCAGACCTTTGCCGGCGGCCTGGTCTTTGGACTCGGCAGCCTGTTTTATCTCGTGTTCAACGGCCTGTTTTTCGGCGCGGTTGCGACGCATCTTACGGCCGTCGGCTATACCAGCACGTTCTGGCCGTTCGTCGCAGGGCACAGCGCGCTTGAGCTGACGGCTATCTGCATTTTCGGCGGCGTAGGGCTGTTGATTGGTTACGCGGGCATTGCGCCGGGCCGTCGCAGTCGCTGGCACGCCATCAGATACCAAGCCACGAATGGGATGCCGCTTGTTTACGGCGGTGTGCTAATGCTGGTCGCGGCCGCTTTTGTCGAGGCCTTCTGGTCATCAACCACGTGGCCTCCTGTGATGCTCAAGTTTGTGGTCGGCGGGGCGCTGTGGCTGCTGTTATTGCTGTACTTCCTGCTGATGGGCCGACATGAATCTTGAGAACGTGACCGCCGAGATGCGACCGCGCAGCGAGTGGGAGGCTGTGGATCTCGGTGCGCGGATGATCCGGCGCGATGCCGCCGCTATCTACGCCACCTGGTTTGCGATCACGCTGCCCATACTTCTTGTTGCTATTGCCCTAACGCTGTTTACGCCCTACGCCACGCTGGCTGCATTTCTCTATTGGTGGCTGGAGCCGATAGCCGACGGCCCCATCCTGCGCATCATTTCCCGCCGACTGTTCGGCGAGGAAGCGGACGCACGTGCGGCAATTCGTGCGGCGCCGGCGCTTGCCTGGCGGAACAAACTGTTTCTGCTCACGCCCTATCGTTTTCACTTTGCCCGCTCGGTGGCGATGCCGGTAACGCAGCTTGAAGGTTTGCGTGGCCACGAACGCAAGACTCGCAGCAAAGTGCTCAATCTCAAGATATTCAATTATGGCACTGGCGTTACGATGGCCTACCAGCACCTGGTGCTGTCTATCTGCCTCGGCATTCTGTTACTCGTCTTCGCGATGGTTCCGACGGCGTACCAGGACACGCTGGGGGTAGCATGGTTTGACGCGGTCTCGAACGAGAGCAGCCGTGCAAGCAATGTTCTGAGCCTGGTCGTTTTCTATATCGCACAGAGCGTGTTGCAGCCCTGGTTCGTGGGTGCGGGCTTTGGCCTGTACATCAATTGCCGCACACAGCTCGAAGCATGGGATATAGAGGTCGCTTTCCGACGTACAGTGCAACGTCGCGCGGGCCAGCTTGCGGCGAGCAGCGCGCTGGCCATCGTACTCGCATTGTCAGCACTCATGCCAGCCGCTTCCCGGGCACAGGACACAGACAGCGAAGATGTGCAGGAAGCCGCAGTGCCGGGCTCGAGAATCGATGGCTATTGGGCGGCCGAGGACGTCGACCCGGCGGTTGAGCGTGTCTACGAAGACCCTTTGCTCGATACTGAGCGTACCGTTGAAGAATGGCAGCGGCTGGACAGGCCTGAACCCGACGTGGATGAGCCTGTCGGTAACAGCATCTGGTTTGATTGGTTGAACCGACTTGGTCGCACTGTCTCTGTCATTATTGAATTCGGCCTTTGGATCTTTATCGCATTCCTGCTGTTCCTGGTGTTTGCGCTGCGTGACCGGTGGTTACCGTACCTCGGGTTTGGCCATTCGAAGCGGCGCAGTGCAGCGCGGGTTTTTATTGGTGGCGAAGAGGTGACGGCCGCATCCTTACCCGACGATGTATCAGGTGAAGCACTTCGCCTGTGGCAATCCGGCGACAAGCGGGCGGCTTTAAGTCTCCTGTATCGCGGCTCGGTATTTGCCGCGGTCACGCAGCATGGCGTTCGCTTACCGCCGAGCGCTACAGAGGGCGACTGCCTTGATGCGGTTGTAAGGCATGCGACCGATGCGCAGTCCGAATTCTTCCGGCGTATCGTACGTGCGTGGGTAACCTGCGCGTATGGCTTTCGCGCACCACCTGACCAGGTCGTATTGCCCTTATGTGCCGAATGGTCGAGCCACTACGGTAACGACGAGTGAGGCGCTCAACACTTTTCCTGCTCTCGATACTGGCAGCAACGCTGCTCTTCTCCTGGTTTGTCAGCTCGTATGAAAAAGTGACGCGCACGGAATTCACCGGCTTTTCGGGTGAAGCTCGAATCAACAAGTTCCTCGCTGCGGAGTTGCTCCTGCGCGATGTCGACATTGACGCAGAGTCCGTCGCTTCACTCAAACCAAGCAGCTGGATGCCTGAGAATACGGATACAGTCGTTACGCAGTTGTCGAGCAACATTGCATTGGGTGCCGATCGCGAACAACTAATGCTTTGGGTCGACTACGGCGGGCACCTGATCCTGTTCCCGCCACAACAACCTTCGGAGTTTACCGACGAACTGGCACAGCAGTTTGGATTCAGGTTTGTGGCCGTAGAAGTCGACTACGATAACCTCGAAGAAGAACGCTCAGGCGACGAAGAGGACACGGATGATTACAGTTATTTCATCGACCTTGACTACACGCTGTACAGAATAGAGGCGACTGATCCGGACCCGGTATTCGCGTTCCTCTCGGACGACAAAGGTTCGGTCGCGCTAAGACGTAGCTGGGGCGATGGTTTCGTTACGGTCCTTGCTGACTCCAGCTTCTTCACCAACTATTCGCTCAACAACCTCGACCATGCCCGCCTGATGCTGGATGTCGTGGCAGGCTACCTCGACCCCGGCAAGGTCTGGTTGGTGTTTGACGCATCGTTTCCGCCACTCTGGCGCCGGATCTGGATGGCAGCGCCCTATTTCGTGATTGGCTTCTTCGTGCTCTTGTTTGCAGCTCTTTGGTCACGCATGCCTTCGTTCGGGCCAACTATTCTTCCGGAACCGCCTGTACGGCGTTCTATTCTGGAACACGTCAGAGCCGCGGGGCACTTTGCGTGGCGTAACGATGGCTCTTACGAGTTGTCTCGCTCGGCCGCAACCGCGCTGATCCACGATGCAGAATCGAGACACCCCGGCATCAGTCAGCTCGCGGCGGACAAGCAGGCGCGGCGACTGTCGCAGATAACCGGATTAGACGCACAGGACATTCTCGACGCGTTGACGGACAGGGGCAATCCTCGTCATCGTGAATTTATCCAACACATGCAGTCCATTATGAAAATAAGGAACGAACTATGAGCGACCTCCCGGTGAACCGCGATGCGTTGCGGCAACAAGTCGCGGCTATGCGGCAGGAAATTGCGCGTGCTTTCGTCGGTCAGAGTGCCGTCGTCGACCATGTACTGGTTGCCCTGCTCGCGGGTGGCCACGTCTTGCTCGAAGGTGTTCCCGGCCTGGGCAAGACCCTGCTGGTAAAAGCCATGTCGAAATCCTTCGGTGGACGTTTCTCACGTATCCAGTTCACGCCAGACCTGATGCCGAGCGATGTCAGCGGCCATGCTGTCTACGACCCGAAGTCCGAGACCTTTCGCATCCGCCGCGGACCGGTTTTCGCCAACCTGCTGCTCGCAGATGAGATCAACCGGGCGCCCGCCAAGACCCAGGCCGCCCTGCTGGAAGTGATGCAGGAAAACCAGGTGACTATCGAAGGCAAGTCAGCGCCGCTGGCGCCGCCGTTCATGGTTATCGCGACGCAGAACCCTGTCGAACACGAAGGTACTTACCCTCTGCCCGAAGCACAGCTCGACCGCTTTCTCCTGAAAGTTCTGATCGACTACCCGGATCTCGAAGCCGAGCGGCAAATAGTTGGCTCGGCGACCAGCGAACGGGTCGGTGATGGCTTGTACGTCGACGCTGTGCGCACGGTAATGAGTGATGCTGATGTGCTCGCCGCGCAAAAACTTGTTGCGAGCACGCGCATCGACGACGCCGTGCTCGATTACGCCGTCCGGATAGTTCGTGAAACGCGCCAGGCATCAGGGATTCGCCTGGGCTCAGGACCGCGCGGCTCAATTTCACTCGTACGGGCCGCACGCGCTGCG
>JAUHZT010000217.1 GCA_030425905.1 Gammaproteobacteria bacterium | reverse complement strand
CGTCGCAGGGTACCGGTGGGCGCATCTGATGCACCGAGGTTTTCGAGCAAGAACTCGAGCACTTCATCGTGAGCGAGTTTTGCGCGCGGAATGCGCAGCGGCATCAGGTTTGTGGCAAAAGATTCAAGCGCTTTTGCGACCAGCGTTGACTTGCCCAGACCGGGGGCGCCGGAAACAATCGCAATGCTGTCATGCCCGACAAATGCTGTTTGCAGGCCCTTAATGAGCTTGACGGTTTGCGGGCCGACAAATACCTCGGTTCCGGTCGGCGTCGGCTTGAAGAGTCGGGCCTTGAGCCCGAAATAGTCTACGTACATTCGGTGTCCGTTCCACGCTTCGATCGCCGCCATGCGCAATGCGGCTACAGTGCAGCGAATATTGCGATGATTGGCTGGTCTTTTCGTGGTGTTATGTCACAGAATTGATGCCCGAATTCCGGCTGGAAGCATTGCTGTGCCTCAACAAAAGCCTGAATTGGGCGAGCAAAACCGTCAGAATACGTGGCTCGAACCCGATCATGAGAGTTTCCGCATGTCACGCCGCCTTGCCCGCTATAGCCTGATCCTGATCATTCTCGTCGTGGCGCTGCTACTGAGCTTTGCGATGGTCAAGCTGAAACCGGAGCCGCCAAAGAAAGAAGCGGACACCCGGGCCATGCTCGTTGATGTGCTGGAGATGGAGCCGCAGGCAACCCGGTTCCGCGTACACAGCCAGGGGACCGTCAAGCCGCGCACGGAAACGATTCTCAGTGCTGAGGTCTCGGGGACCGTTGTCAGCGTAGCGTCCAACTTTATTCCGGGCGGCGTGTTCGGCAAGGGAGACACGCTGCTGCGTATTGACCCGGCCAGATACGAGGTGGCCGTTGAGCGCAGCGAAGCATTGGTCAGGCAGCGGCAGATCGAGTACGACGGCGCACTCAAATTACAGAGCCAGGGCTACCGGGCGGAGGCGGAACTGGCGGCGGCTGCGACTGCGCTGGCTTCGGCCAGGGCCGAACTCGTCGATGCCCGCAAGAACCTGGAGCGCAGTGCGATTCGGCTGCCGTATGCCGGCATGGTTCGCGCAAAAGAGGCGGATATTGGCCAGTTTGTCAGTCCGGGCACGCGTCTCGGTACCGTCTTTGCTATCGATTTCGCCGAAGTTCGCTTGCCGCTCACAGACCGGGACCTTGCGTTCGTCGAGTTGCCGCCGGTCGGTAGCGCGGTGACGTCTGAAAACAGCGGACCCGAAGTCACACTGACGGCCGTGCAGGGCGGAGTTGCCAGGGACTGGCAGGCGCGCATTGTACGCAGCGAGGGCATCGTGGATGAAAGCAGCCGGGTAACGTACGTTGTTGCGCGAGTTGATGATCCCTATCAACTCGAAGGCGGTGGTGTCGCGTTACCGATGGGTACCTTTGTCAGTGCCGAGATCGCCGGCCGGCAGGTTGAAGGCCTGTTCCAGGTTCCACGCCATGCGCTACGCGGGTCCGACGAACTGCTGTTTGTCGATGAAGACGACAAGATTCGCATCGGTCATGTTGAAGTCATCCGATCAGACGCGGCAGTCG
Source organism: Gammaproteobacteria bacterium (assembly GCA_030425905.1). Classification (GTDB taxonomy): domain Bacteria; phylum Pseudomonadota; class Gammaproteobacteria; order Steroidobacterales; family Woeseiaceae; genus UBA1847. Next base: position 1,576 of record JAUHZT010000217.1, on the reverse strand, counting down.
CCTATGTACGGCACGGTGTCAGTGCGGGTGATCGCGTTGTGCTGACCTCAATTGAAAGCCCGTTCAACGGCATGCCGGTGCGGACCAGTGAGTCGATCGCCGCGCCGGGGGCCGTCGCAAGCGGCGCTGAAACGCCGCAGGCAGCGGAGGACGACTGATGCACAATCGCCCTGGCATTACGGCTGAAAAAGGCCTTATCGCCTGGTTCGCGTCCAACCACGTCGCCGCAAACCTGTTGATGCTGTTCATTCTTGCCGCGGGCCTGGTCTCGGCCTTTACGATACGCAAGCAAACGACGCCGGACTTCGAGCTCAACAATATCCAGGTGCGGGTTGTCTATCCGGGCGCCGCGCCACAGGAAGTCGAGGAAGGCATCGTTATCAAGGTAGAGGAGGCCATTCAGGACGTTAAAGGTATTGTCCGCTTGTCGGGACGCGCCAGCGAAGGAATGGGCACTGTGACGGCAGAGATTTCAGCGTCCGCCGACCTCAACGAAGCGCTGAGCGAAATCAAGACGCGCGTCGATGCCATCTCCACGTTCCCGGGGCTTGCCGAAAAGCCGGTTATCTACAAGCAGGAAGTACCCATCCACGTGGTCTTCGTTGCCATTCACGGTGACATGGACGAATTTGCGCGCAAGGCAATTGCCCAGGAAGTGCGTGCGGAGCTGATGCAGCTGCCATCGGTAACCACGGTCCAGTTCCTGGGAGACCGGGACTACGAAATCAGTATCGAGGTGTCAGAACTGGACCTGCGCAAGTACGGCCTGACAATGAGTGAGATTTCGCAGGCGGTGAAGGACTCCTCAGTCGATTTACCGGGTGGCACGATCAAGTCGTCGGGCGGCGATATCCTGTTGCGCACAGAAGGGCAGGTCTACACGGGACGTGAGTACGGTGAGCTGGTACTGCGCACCTTTGCCGACGGTACACGCCTGACACTTGGCGATATCGCGACAATTGACGACGGTTTTGTGGAGACCGACGGTTACGGGCGATTCGATCGCAAGCGTACGGCCACCTTGCGAGTCATGGCCAGCGGCGATCAGAACGAGTTGACGACCGCGGCGGATGTCAAAGCTTACATTGCGGACAAGTCAGCGCGCTTGCCGTCCGGAATCGAGATGGATGTCTGGATAGACCGGTCCTATTACCTCAAGGATCGTCTGTCGATGATGACTACGAACATGCTACAGGGGGCATTGCTGGTCTTTATTGTCCTGTCGCTGTTTCTGCGCATGAAGGTGGCGTGGTGGGTCGTGGTAGGTATCCCGGTCTGCTTCCTGGGTACCTTGTTCGTGATGCCTTACGGGCCGTGGCCAGTCACTCTGAATATGCTGAGCCTGTTTGGCTTTATTATTGTGCTGGGTATTGTGGTCGACGATGCCATTATTATTGGCGAAAGTATCTACACAACGATTCGCGCTGACGGGCACACGCTCGACAACGTGATTCAGGGAGCGCATCGGGTTGCGGTCCCGGCGACCTTCGGCGTACTGACCACTATCGCCGCGTTTGCGCCGCTGCTGTTTGTTGGCGGCATAGCCGCGCCGTTCTTCGAAGCGGTCTCGGTGGTC
>JAUHZT010000074.1 GCA_030425905.1 Gammaproteobacteria bacterium | reverse complement strand
GAGAAACAGGGCAGTCAGCAAATAGATCACCATGATCATGCCGTGCATGGTGATGAACTGGTAGTAATTTTCAGGGTTGATAAACGCGAACTCGTCAGGAAAACCGAGCTGCAAACGCATCATGGCGGACAGGCAGAGCGCAATGATGCCGACGAACACTGCCGTGCAACCGTATTGCACCGCAATGACCTTATGGTCCTGGCTCCAGATGTACTTGGTAATAAAGGTTTGCGGGTCGTGGTGTTCGACATCGTGATCGCGATCAGCAAGCGCAACGTATGACATGTTTTATTCCCCGTTCCGTGCAGCCATCGCTGCCGGTCTCTCTGCGTCGAGCGTATTGATATAGGCGACCAGGTCATTGATCGCGTCGTCATCCTCGAGGATGCGGCCCATGAACCCCATCTGCATGCCGTAGTAGTCCTCCGGGTGCGCGCCGCGAATACCGCCCTTGAAATTTTGCAGCTGGCGCGCGAGGTACCAGTCTGTCATTCCCGCATAGCGCGGCGCGTTCACCGACTGATTGCCCATGCCGTCTTTGCCATGACAATAGGCGCAGACGCGGGCCAGCTTCTCCCCGCGTGCAACATCACCCTGCACGGTCGCCTGCGACGCGTTATCAGGCAATGTCTGGATATGTGCGACCACGTTATTGATGGCGGCCTCGTCGACCAGTGTCGCGGCCATGGGTGCCATCTGCCGGCCAAACGTGTCGTCAGCATGCACGCCGCGCAGGCCGTTCTTGTAGGCGAGAATCTGGCGTTTCAAATACCAGGGACTCTGGCCGGCAAGTTTGGGCGCATTCATGGCCAGCACGCCTTCCCCCTGCTGGCCATGACAGGCGGCGCAGACGGCATACTGTGCGGCACCGACTGTTGCGTTGCCTGCGAGCTGGTTCTGGCTCTCGTCGAAGGTTTGCTGGTTTGCCAGCCAGCTATCGAAATCGGCGACTTCGTCAACCACAACCGCGCCGCGCATCGTGTGATGAGCGATCCCGCAAAGTTCCTCGCACAGCAGTTCGTAACGGCCGGCTATCGTTGGTGTCAGCCACAGATAGGTATCCATGCCCGGCACCAGGTCCATCTTGACGCGAAACTGCGCAACGGCGAAATCATGCAGCACGTCCTTGGAACGCAGCAGGAACTTGACCGGCTTGCCGAGTGGAATATGCGCTTCGGGATTAAGAACGACGATATCGTCTTTGCCGTTCGGGTCGTCGGGATCAATTCCCAGCGGGTTACCCGCTGTGATCCGCTCATTGTCGACCTCGCCGAACTTGCCATCAGCCCCCGGATAGCGAAAGGTCCAGTGCCACTGCTGGCCAACCACTTCGACAACGTGGGCCTCTTCCGGCACATCGACAAACTGGGCCCAGACAAACAGGCCCGGTGTCAGCATAGCGGCAACGCCGACGGCGGTAATGCCGGTCAGCCAGTATTCGAGTTTCTTGTTTTCGGGTTCGTACTTCGCGGTCACGCCCTTGCGTGTGCGAAACCGGATAACGCAGTACGCCATGAACAGGTTGACTGAGACGAACACGCCCGCTGTAACCCACAGGGTGACATCCACGGTGAAATCGACTTTGGACCAGTTGGACGCCAGCGGCGTGAAGGTCCACGGGCTCAATATATGGAACAGGATGGAACCGAAAACGAGCAGGATCAAGACGACAGCAAAAGGCATACTAAATGCATCCTTATGTTGATCAGTGCGTTTTGTCTCCAGCCGCGACGGGGCCGCTGCCGGTCCTAACTCCTGGTATCAGTCCGCTATTTTTCTAGATCCGCTAAATCCCCGTATTCATTGTTCCCTCGCGGCATCGCTGTGGTTGATCTTGAACAGCTTTTGTTAGGCTTTTTTGATGCCGGCGAACTAACCCCGATCTGAGCATAAGGCAAACAAACCACGATTTCCACAAAGCCGGCGGCATCCAGCCAGTGTGCAAGCCCGATCTAAAAGCTCAAACCCATCTCTTCACGCACCGCTCGCTCGGCTTTTTTCAGGTCGGACTCAAGGTTCTCGAGTTCCTCCCGCAAGGGGGCTGTCAGCACCGCCGACTCGGTCTTGAGCAGCGGTACAAAAGCCTGCTCGGTAACCACGGGCGTTGTCAGATTAGTGGCCGGCTTGCTGGCCACGGTCACCGGCGCCTCGGGTCCTTTGAGGTTGGCGACCACAATGACCAGAATGGTCGCTGCGATGCCTGTAAGGCTGCTGGCCAACCAGAACGAAAACGGCTTGCGCGGTTGCCGCTGCCGTGCTGGTAACTCGGGTTCAACACCCTGCAACGATGCGCTGATACGCGCATCCAGCTCATCGGAAATTGTGACCTGAATCTGGTCGGCATCAGCCTTCAGTGTGTCTCGTAGCTTATCCATAGGCCTTACTCTCTTTTTCTGTCCGGGCAAGTTCCGCATCAAGTTGTTTGCGCGCACGTAACAGGTTCACCTTCGTCCAGCTAACACTGCGATCCAGAACAGCCGCCACATCGTTGATCGACATGTCTTCGACATAGCGCAACCACATCGCCGCGTACACTTCCTTACGCAACACGCGCCGTGCACTGACCCAAAGGTTTTCACGCTCACTAAGCGCGATGCACAGCAACAGGGGGTCTGCTTCCGTATCCTGCAGCTCATCGGGCGACTCGCCGGCATCGGCCTGGAGGTTTGCCGCGTTGCGAATGGCAATTCGGTACAGCCAGGTACTGAAGCGCCAGCGTGAGTCATAGCTGTGCAGGTAGCGGTACGCATTAATCAGCGTGTCCTGTAACGCATCCTCTGCATCGGCGAAGCTGGCACATCGAGTCAACAGGAAGCGCAGCAGGCGCTCGCGGTAATCGTGCACCAGCTCGGTAAATGCGACCACGGAACCCGCCTTGGCCGCATCGATCAGATCCAGTTCATCGCTCACTCGGCTACCTGTCGACTGCGCGTGGCTCAGACGTCGTCGAGAACAGCCGCGATCGTCTCCGGGCTCAGGGCCACGCTTATTTTCAGCGAGGTGTCGTTGACGTCTACCCGCGTACCCTGCAGGAACTGGGCGAGCTTGGGATCCATGTCCTGACTGAATGCCTGCAGCGCGATCAGCCCGCGTACGATACTCGCCAGCGATTGTGCCGTTTCAGCCGCGGTTGCTTCGAGTTTCGCTTCAATCGCTATCTTGCCCGCCACATCGGCAACCATCAGCGCAATGTGCCGTGTGTTACGCATGATATTGGACTCGAAGCCGCCATCGTCTTCGTCGAACTCGTCGGTCTTGAGCCCCGCCTGGATCAGGCTGCGCTCCGCTGTCAGGACAAAGAGTGCTCCGGAGTGGCCTTTGTCGCCCACGATCCTGCCCTTGTTTTTCATCAGCGACTCAATCTGTTCTTTCTTCGCTGCCATGACCAGCTTGTTGCGCACGTCGAAGGTAAAATAGAACTCGTTGTCGATGCCTTCGATGTTGATCCGGTCACCGTCAACCTTGTTGTCGCCTTTGACGTAGTAATACGTCCCGCTGGAGGACTTCAACGTGTCGAAACGCTCGGCCGTGCTCGCGGCCGCCATCGCCTTGTCACGCGTTTGCTGGCTAAACCGGCCATCGACAACCATGACGGCGCCCGTTCCGACGGCCGAGTAAGCGGTGATCTGATCAACTTCCTTGCCAAGATCGATACCGGACTCTTCCAGCACATCGGCAAAGACCTCATTCTCCAACCAGCTATACAGGCCTGCGCCGGTCGAGGAATTGCGCATCTCTTTGAGATCAGCATGAAAGTACCAGGTAGATGCCGCTGGCAGGTCGTCATCGCTGACCGCGGCCGTAACGGCTCCGGGCAGGATCGCCGTTAACAGTAGTACGCCGAGGGCATACGTCGTCAGTTTTGCTAGTCGCATTGGTTTGTATCCTTGAATTTCGCCGTTAAATTGGATCACCCCCGTGACGGCCATGCGATCCTGTTACTGGCTTATAGGGCCGGGCGGCGAGAAAGGTTACAAATACCTGGAGCTAATTTTCGCCCCGTCCGGTAGCAGGCGCTCGCCAGGTCAGGAAACTGACGCCCCAGGTAAGGACAAAGCCCGCGATGAAGCCGGGTATCGCCTCGTAGAGATCAAAAGTACGCTCTTTGAAGAACAGCACCCAGACAACGCTCGTCAGGAAACCGCCCAACATACCCGCGATAACTCCGGCACGCGTGATCTTGCGGTAATACAGGATACCGAGCAGCGCCGGGCCGAACGCGGCCCCCAGACCGGACCACGCGAACAGGACAAACCAGAAAATAAACTGGGCCTCTGGAATGGCGAAAGTAATGCCGATCACACCAATAATGATGGTGACGATCTTGCCGTAGGCGGACAGCTCCCGCTCGGACTTTTTGCTGCCGAGCATCTTTTGCATCGTATCGCGAACAATCGCAGAGGAGGCAAGCAGCAACAGGGAGTCCACGGTCGACATGATTGCTGCCAGCACAACCACAAGCAGCAGGCCAGAGATAATCGGCGGGAACAGGTTGTTCGAGATCGTCGGGAAGATGGTCTCGGAATCCTCGAGCCCCGGAAACAATGCCCGACCGGCGATACCGGCCGTCACGGCCCCACCCGTAAAGAAAATCATCACAATAATTGCCATGACACGTGCTTTGCGCACTTCACCGTCATCGCGCGCCGACATGTAGCGGATCAGCAGTTGCGGCACGCCAAGAAACGGCAGACCGATACCGACAAAGCTCAAAATGATGACCCAGCCCGAGATGCCCTGCGACGTGACCGAGAACATGTTCAGCAAAGCCGGGTCCTGGTTCGTCAGGGATTCCTGCACGCCGCCCCATCCACCGGCAGCGTAAATTGCCGCGGCAGGTACGAGAATCAGGCCCAGCAGCATTAACACGCCTTGCACGACATCCGTGTAGGAAACGGCCTTGTAGCCGCCGATAAAGGTATAGCCGATGATAATTACGGCACCCAGCAACACGCCTGTCTGATACTGCATGCCGACAAAACCGGCCAGGGCCTTGCCGGAAGCAACCATCTGCGCGGTTACGTAGGTCGTTACCATTACCAGGATGATGGCGACGGCGATGCCACGAATCAGGGGCAGGGAGTCGTTAAATTTTGCGGCCAGCACATCGGGCAGAGTGATCGAATCGGTTTGGTCACCAAGCTGCTTGAGTTTCGTCGAGATAAATCCCCAGGACGCCGCAACACCCAAAATCTCGCCGACCACCACCCAGTAGGCCTGCGCCCCTACCAGGTAACCCATACCGGTAAGACCCAGTAGCAGCCAACCTGACTCACCCGTGGCGTTGGCGCTGAACGCAACCACCCAGAACGGCAGTTTCTTGCCCGCCAGGTAGTAGCCGGACAATGTGTGAGTCTCCTTGCGGCTCCAGAAGGCCAACAGAGCCAGCACTACCAGGTAGCCCAGCAATACACCGATGGTTGCGTTCATTACTTGTCTCCCTGGTCGCTACTGCCGATTGGTGAACCCGGCGGCACGGTGACCGACGGCAGTGCGCTCACACTGGCCGGATCGCTCCACATCTGCTCTATCGCAAAGCGTGCGAGCCGGCGCTCGGCACGCGCATCGGCCGCGAGCCGGTCGGTCTTCTCTGTGCTGGCATACACGCGATCAATAGCGGCGAGCGCATTGGCCCGCACAGACCCCTCCACCGACGCGTCCACAGCAAGACGCAGCAGCGCATCGACCACCTGACGCCCGGTCTGCAGCTGCAAAGCGCGCAAATCGCCGTCGCTGGGCAAGCGCGCGAACCAGGTTGCGTCAAGCAATGACGTCAGCAGTGACGCGAAATCAGGGCTGCGCTGCCGATTCATGCGTGCTGCCCGCTGCGGATTGAGCAAGACCTCCAGCGTTAGCGCTGTAGCGCTCGCCGCCGGCGCCAGCGCATCAAAAGTGCCGCCCGTAAATCCCGTAAATGACTCACGGCTTTTTGGAAAACCGGGTGGGCGTGGTGGAATTTTCTCCGCCAGCCCGGCGGGCAGCGCGAGCACTTCGGGCCTTAAAGCACCGATCAGCGCGTCAATGGCCTGCGCCTGTCGTGCGGCGCTGACCGTGCGCGTTGCCGAGTCGCTGCCATCGCGCATCGAGTAGTCGAAGTACACGCCACCTATCAGCTTGCCAACAGCGTGTAACTGAAATCGGTGCAGAAGATAAACTGGCACAAGAACTTCTTCGAGGGTCGCCGCCGGTCGACCATAGCGAATGTTTTTCTCGGAAAAATTCTCCAGCGCATACTCGCGCACCCGCAGCAGATGTTCGAACTCAAGCAGCGCATCGGCACCGTTGTCCCACAAGTTGCCGTCAGGATGTGCCGAGCCAATCGCGCGCGCGTCGGAATCGGCGACATACTTGAGTCCCGAATCGAGCGTCTCCTGCAAAATCGCCGCACGCGCCTCATTTACATCTACGCCCGGCGCGAAATCCTGGTAGGCATAGAGGACCGTGCGTTTGTCCCAGGCTCCCATGCCAACACCGTAGGCATCCGACAGATCGAGCGTGCCGTCATCAGCAAACCGAACCAGTGGCACCGGATAGTCCATAACAGATGCGCGATCCTGCGTGCTCGCGGCGAAATTGTGCTCGAAGCCTATCGTGTGGCCGACTTCATGTGCCGATAGTTGACGAATGCGTGCCAGCGACATTTCCAGCATCGTCTCCGGTACTGACTCGCTGCTGTAAGGCGCCAGCAGACCTTCCGCAATCATGTAATCCTGACGTACCCGCAATGAGCCAAGCGTTACGTGGCCTTTGATAATTTCGCCCGTACGCGGGTCGAGTACTGACGAACCGTAAGACCAGCCGCGGGTAGAACGGTGTACCCACTGGATGACGTTGTAGCGCACATCCATCGGGTCGGCATCTTCAGGCAACAGTCGCACCTGGAATGCATCGCGGTAACCCGCCGCGACAAATGCCTGGTTCCACCAGCGCGCACCTTCGAGCAGCGCGGACCGCACTGGCTCCGGAGCGCCTCGGTCGACGTAGTACACGATCGGCTCGACGGCTTCGCTGACCGGCGCCGCCGGATCTTTCTTGTGCAGCCTGTGGCGCGTCCCGAAGTTAACAAACAGTGGCTCACCGATGGGCGCCGCGTAGTCGATGAACCCGGCACCTTCGTAGGTAAGTCCGATCACGCCCGCACGCGGTTCGTAAGGCAGCGGCTCGTAGCCATCGTCAGGCAAACGCACAAACGAATGGTGGAGGTGAACGCTGATTACGCCAGGGTCGGGCACAACCGTCGGCAGATGCGGTCCCGTTGCACGGCCCGTATAGGAAACGATCGCTTCTACTTCTGTGTTGTCCACAAACGCGCGAGTACGCGGCATATAAATAGCCGACCGCGACGGGTCCACCTGGTAGTCGCCTTCTTCGCCGCGCGCAAGCACTTCACTGAGGCGATGCGCATCGCGCAGGAAAAAGTCGGTGCCATCCACCAGCACCCCTTCGTCGGACTCGCTGGTGACATCGAAGCCCCACAGCACAGAGCGCGCAAACGATTCGGCGACCGCATTGCGCTCGATTGCATCGTCGCTCTGCGCCCGGTAGTCGAGGTTATCCTGCACCAGCAACACTTTGGGTCCGCTGCGTAGAAAGCGCACCACGGCCGTGTTGCCAAGCTGACCGCGATCGAGACCAATGTCGTTTGAACCAACGCCACGCGCCAGTGAAGACTGATAGATAAAAGGCGCGTTGAAATCCTCGACACGAAACAGCAAGCGCCCGCTCGTGTCGTCCCAGATCAGATCGATGAAGCCGTTTTGGAGTTCTCCGTCAACTGCCGACTCTGCCACCTGGCCCTGCGCCGGGCCGGAGATTACACAGGTCGCTGACAAGGCCATTACCAGGCCAAAGAGTAAACGCTTGAACATCATCGCTCCTGTGTTGCTGTTCTTGTTCTAGTTAGATTGTTCCACCGGGCGCGGACGGGAGATGCGTCCCGCGATGATACCGCCGACGATCAACACGATACCGATGCCGAGCAAATACTCCGGGAACGAGCGCGTAATACCGCAATAGAAGATCAATGCGATGTTGACGATCTGAAACACGTTGATCAGGGTACTGTCGCGCAGCGTCGCTTTTGGAAAGCGCACGCGAGAAATCATCAGAATGGCCAGCACAAAGGCCAGCACCGGTAAATAGAGCTGCAACGGCAATGACGCAGCGATGTCGCTGTAGTGCACCAGCACCAATACCAGCGACGATAGGATGCCGCCTCCGCAGGCCGTAATTGGCACGCCCGTAAACCAGCCGTCCTTGGGCGCATCGGTTGCAATATTAAAGCGCGCAAGACGCATGGCACCCGCCAGGGCGAAGACGCCTGCCGCCAGCAGCAATACCCAGAACTGGTCAGTGTCGTACTCGATTCCACCCACCTGCACCCCGGCATTCACGAGTAGAATTGCCGGTGCCACACCGAAGGAGATGACATCGGCCATCGAGTCAAACTCGGCGCCGAAACTCGACGTTGCATTGAGCATGCGTGCTGCGACACCGTCGAGCGTATCCAGCAAACCGCACCAGACAATGAGCCAGGCCGCGAACTCGAGGTCCCCGAATTGCGTCGTGACTATCGAAGCGAGGCCCAGCAACAAGCTGAGGGCCGTGAGGCTGTTAGGTATCGTGTAACGCAGTTTATTTATCAATGGCCTGCCAGGCGGCTTTAGTATGCGACATTCTGCACTCCCCGCTGGCGTTTATCTACTGCACTGTTACGCCGCCGGCAATTATGCTCTCATGTGCCCACCGGACGCTTCAGGCAGACACCATGTTATCCCGTAAACTATTGATTTTAGGAATAATTGCTGCGTCGTTACTGGCCTGCAGCAACGACCAGCAAGAACCGCCCTCGGAGCGGGTTAACGCAATCTCCAGCGACTTCGTAAACGGCTACTACGCCCAGTATCCCGAGGAAATCTACGAGGTGGGCTTCCCGAATGGGCCAACCGACCGCTTCGGAGACCATAGCGCCTCGGCCCGCGCCGCCTGGGACAAACGTGTCGATCAGTGGCTGGCGGACCTCGACGCGATCGACGTAAGCCTGTTGGCCGGCACCCCGGAGGCCATCACCTACGTATTCACGCGCGAACGCCTGCAGGCCATTGTGGACCAGCGCGTCTGTCATATGCCGTTTTGGAACATCAGCCCGACCTGGACCGGCTGGCAGTCATCCATTATCGCGACCCTCGCTGGACAGCCTGTCGGCAACGCTGACGAGCGCCGGGATGCGCTGGCGCGGCTGGCCGATGTTGAGCGCTTCTTGCAGACCGAGATCAAAAACCTGCAGGCCGGACTCGACAAAGGCTACCTTGCCCCCACAAGCAATGTGGCGGCGGTAGTCCAGCAGATGGATACCCTGCTCGCCTCAGCCACTGACGACTCGCCGTTTTTCAGCCCGGCCAGTCGTTCCGATAATGATAGTTTCGTCGCGTCTTACCGCGATACCTTCGAGAAGCGCGTGCGCCCGGCCATCGTGGCCTACCGTGACTTTCTGAAAAATGACTACAGCGGCCGTGCCGCGATCGGCGTCGCCGCCAACCCGGACGGGGAACAGTGCTACGCCGCATCTGTGCGCTACTGGTCCTCGCTGGCGATGGACCCGATGGATATTCATCGTAAAGGGCTCGCCGAAATGTCGCGCATTCGCGCCGAGATGCTGGAGATCGCGCAAACCTCATTTGGCACCGACGATCTGCGTGCGCTGTTCAATGAACTGCGCAGCAATCCCGAGTACACGTTTGCCTCTGAACAGGCAATGCTCGACTACGTCAATGCGGCGGTCGAACGCGGCCGCGACGAAGTCACCCAATGGTTTGGCTATGTACCCGATGTTGACGTGCAGGTGGTGCCCTCGCCGGCTTACGAGAAAGACTCCGGGGGCGGTTTTTATGCTGCAGGTTCGGCCGATGGTTCGCGACCAGGAACCTACCAGGTAGGCACTTATAACCCGACAAGCATCAGCAAGGCGGGCACCGAAGCCACAGCATTCCATGAGAGCTACCCGGGGCATCACCTGCAGGTATCGATTGCACTGCTAAATGATTCACTGCCACCCGCACTGCGCTTCATGTACGTCTCGGGCACTGTCGAAGGCTGGGGCTTGTATGCAGAACGCCTGGCCGATGAGATGGGTCTGTACTCCAGCGACCTCGCCCGGCTCGGCATGCTTTCCAACGAGGCGTATCGCGCCGCACGGCTGGTGGTCGATCCTGGCATGCACGTACTTGGCTGGACACGACAACAGGCTATCGACTACATGCTTGAGCATACCGCGGAAGGGCTCGACTCCATCAGCGGCGAAGTGGATCGCTATGCTGCCGTGCCGGGCCAGGCAACGTCCTATCTCGTTGGCAGCCTTGAAATCCAGCGTCTGCGCCAGCACGCGGAAACGCTGCTCGGCGACAAGTTCGATATCCGCGAATTCCATGACCGAATTCTGGCCAACGGCGGTGTAACACTGCCCATGCTGGGCACCACGGTAGATGAGTGGATCAGCGAAGTGCTCGCCGATTCAACCTGACAGGGCGCGCACAAAGCTGTCGCAAACTGCACCTACGCCTAGAATCGATGGTTCATCGAAATGACGGCGAGCAACGCTAGTTCACGACACTCGCCCCCAGCACACGTACCGGACAGGTGCTGCCGGTATAGGGGCCGAGGCCGGTATTGACCTGTGCTATCTGCCCGGGTTGCAATGTCCCCGAGATCTTTTTCGTGGACTGGCGAATTCGGCCCGCGCTATCCGTATATTCGATACCCACCACTACGTTGCCCACGGCTATGCCGGCCCGATTCTGCACTGAGACGACGAGATTGGCAGCGGCGTCGGCGGCACAAGCGTGCTTGATGTAATTCCCCGGGTTTCGTGGCAGGTCAAGAGTAAGCAGTGCCGCGCTGGCCGCCGCACCGTAGTTGCCGCCGTCCTTCGCTACGACCCGATAATGGGCAATCGCCTGGTCCAGGTTGCCATTTTGTTCGGCTATATTGCCCAGCGCGTATTCTGCCGGCGCGGTCGGCATGAGCTGCACACTGCGTTCGAGATCCTGTTTGGCGCCGCTTCGGTCACCCCGCTGTTTCTTTGCCAGCCCGCGTTGCAGATGGTAGTAAAAGAAGTCCTCGCGACGACTGATTGCGCGTGAATAATCGCTGATAGCGGTATCGTATTTCTTTTCTCGCAAGCGCACGTCACCTTTAAGCGCATAAAAATGCGCTTCTTTCGGAAACTGCTCAATGGCCTGATTCGCCAGCTTCAATGCCGTTGCCGTATCGCCGTCAGACAGTGCTTTGCGGCCTTCATCGTAAGTCTTGTAGGCGGCGGCCGTCGCGCGCGTCTGCTGCATCTTCAACTCATAGACATCGGCACCAATCTTGCCGCCAGAGGGTAATTGCGCAGCTGTTTCCCGGTTGGCAGCGACGCGTTCCTGTGACGGCGGGTGGCTGGCAAACAGGCCGTTTATCCAGTCGGACTTGCGTTCACTGTTCAAGCGCACAAAGGTTTCTTGCAGATGCACTGCACCAATCGGGTCGTAACCGGCGCGCGACATGTATTCCATGCCGTACTTGTCCGACTCCAGCTCTGCACTGCGGCCGTAGCGCGCATTCAGGAGCTGCGCCCCAATATTGGCGCTGCCGACCGCGAGCGCACCGTATTCACTGTCGTTCGCCACTACGGCGGTCGCCACTACCAGTGCTTGCGACAACAGGCCCCGAGTCTGCTGCTGTGCGGAATGCCGCGCGGCAGCATGCACAATCTCATGCCCCAGCACAGCCGCAAGTTCAGCCTCTGAATTCAGTTCGGTGAGTAAGCCCCGGTTGATGGCAATTTTACCGCCGGGCAGCGCCCAGGCATTGGGCACAGAATTGTTCAGTACGACAAATTCGTAGGGCAATTTTCGATCGCTGACCGCCGCAAGTCGATGCCCGACGTCCTGGACGTAACGGGTAAGCTCCGGATCGACGTCGTATTCGCCACCTTCCGCCTGCTGCGATGCAAAATAAGCCTGCTTGCCCAATTGCAGTTCCTGTGCCTCGCTCATTAACACAAGCTCCCGTTCGCCGGTCACCGGGTTAACCGAGCAAGCTCCCAACGCGAGAGCCAGCGCGAGCATCGCGATATTGTATAAGGGTTTATGCATCTGATTTACCTGTCATTTGAGATTCCCGGGGCTTTCGTTCTGAGACGATTGCTGAGCGGCAACTTCTCTGCCTTGCTACACTTATAACAAACATCAACGAGGAGAAACACATGGGCTTTTTCGACTTTGTGAAAGATGCAGGCCGGCAGCTGTTTGATACCGACGCTGAAGCGGCGGACAACATCAAGCAACACCTGGAAGTAAAAACGTCGGGCATCCGTAATATCGACGTCAAGTTCGACGACGGCGTGGCAACCATTTGCGGCGACTGCGTTAACCAGGCCACCAAGGACAGCGCGGTGTTGATGGTCGGCAATATCAAAGGTGTCGAAAAAGTTGTCGCCGAAGACCTGAAGGTCGAAGCTGCAAAACCCGATGTACCCGAAGAGCCCGAAGTGCAAGCCGATTTCTACACAATTGAAAAAGGCGACACGCTCGGCGCCATTGCCAAGAAACACTACGGCAAGTCATCTGCCTACATGCGTATCTTCGAAGCCAATAAAGACATCATCTCCGACCCCAACAAGATTTATCCGGGCCAGAAAATTCGCATTCCGAAAGACTAAGATCCGGCACAACGCCTGAACCAAAATTTGCGGACAAGAAAAAGGCCCCGCATTGCAGGGCGTATAGATATATCCCACAGAAAAAAACACCCTCCACCTCTGCATGCGACACGCAGGGGTGAGAGGGTCTTTCTTTATCCGGAACGGAAAATTAGTCGGCGGCGGCCTTGGGGTGGCTCCCGCCGGATACGGTCATTCGAACAGCATATTTTTCGGACGACTGGCAGGCAGCTTTCGGCCACAAGCGGCCCTTGCCAGCGGCAATTTCTGGCTCTTTCTCGCCACTCAGTTGAACGGCTGGTCCGACCTTAATCGGCTGCTATCAACCATGCGTCGATCTGTTCTGCAAGGATGCCCGCTTCGGCTTTCATGTCCTCGGCAATTTCCCTTCCGGTGATGTGACTTGTGGAGGCCCAGAGAACGGCGGACCGCAATCGGCTCCACTCACGAGAGTCGGGTGGGAGCTGCCACAATGGATCATCTCGGTGGACAAAATCTTCTCCCAGCGCCGCATTGACCGCTCTATATGTTCTATCCATCCCCTCGGTGCCGGAATCAGATGAGGTATGGGGCAGCAAGAGCCCGTCACCGAAATACGCATCAACTAACAATCCGTCCAGGTAGGCATCGTTATTCTTCTTGAGAATCAGCTCGTTTCGCTCCGTGGCCTCGTAAAACCGCACAACTGAGTCTCTTAGACCGCGATCGCTTATCACTCGCAAGTTTCCGGTACTGAGTATGTCTGTGTAAGCAGCTTTGGGGATTCTGACAGTAACTCTGTCGATACGAAAAAGTGTTTCTCGAATTTTTTCCCGATCGTACGGGCCATCACCCGAAAGGTCGCGGTATGCCGAAAACGCAGATTGGATTGCAATCTCTACGAATTCCAAATAGGAATCCAATTGAACCTGTGTTTCACGAAGATCACGCTGGATGAGGCCCAAAGATTCAATTTCGTCTTCGGCTGCTTTCGAACTCTCCCACCACGCGTCAATGGCGAACGCGAGAAGAATACTCGCCACTATCGCAGTAGCTTCGACTATGATTCTTTTCCAGGGTATTTCTTGGGTTGTGTCCATTCGAGCGCAATCTCGTTTTTTTTGTTTGCTTTGGGTCGCACGCAGTTGATCAAAGCAAATTATCTGTCCGACGGCTCTTGAACGAAGAGCGGCCGTTTATTGGCGACTAGTATTGGCCTATAGTCGCCATTCGGCGACCGGCCGGACTGGGTCAATAGCAGAAATTATAGCTCAAGAAATACGACTGGCTGCTATGCGATGATTAGCAGCCGCACGAACATGCTTCAGTCGACATTCTCAAAACGGCCAATAGCCGCCGTCTAGGGCTGCCACCAACGGTGCTTTTGTTCCAACGGCCCAAACCTGGCGGCCAATAGGTTCCACAGCGCAAATCCACCTAGGAGTAAGCCTGTGGAGCTCCAAAAATTGAGGCCAACTATTACAGGAAGCATGGCTATGACATACACGACGAGCCCCATATAGAATGCTGCGGAGAACGCCCAGTGAAATCCAATGCGAGCCTTGCATTGTCGACAAGTTGCGCGATTCAGCCATGCCAACCAAAGGGCTGGCAGAGAATCGCATCTGCAAGCTGGGCAATTTCTGGTCAAATATTTTGGTTTCGCGAATGTCTAGAAAGGGTCAGCAGCCGTCATTCTAACCCAATCCAAACGACTGTCTAAGTACGGCCAGAAGCATCCGGTGGACAAACAACGAGTTAGTCGGTTTTAAGGCAGCATCTAACTGTCCAACCATCGCCGCGACGGTAGTCAGTCCACGCCAAATACGCTGGTCCGGACGCGGTATGAACTTCGACTTCATAGCCATGACGCCCCTCCATGCTCTTGTGGTTCAAAGTGAATGTCGTCTCCGCATTGGATTGATCCAATAGAATTACAATATCCTTCATATGGCTTAACCCGAGACGATCGTCCGGATCGTCATTATACAAATCCAAATTCGATGGCTCTTCCCCATTCTGCGCTGATGTTATCGCCAATCTCACTTGCTCTAGCGCCTGTGACTTCCAATATGTTGAGTAGGCGTAAGGCGCGCCAGCGAATAAAAGTAGAAAAACAACGGCCAGAAGAATTGCCCGATACGATCGCGGAAACTTCGTATTTGACCGATCCGCCTGAGTACTGTATTTCCAGCCTAGAAATGCGCCCAACCAACAAGATGCGATAGAGGGAATGACGGTCGACATCCACAACGCCAAGTACTGTAAGTAAGGAAGATCAGAACCCCACGATGTGCCGGATCTGTAACCCGTGGAAGACAGGTAGACCCAATAAATAAAGACGAATACAACGGCAGCAACGTGGAGCCTCTCACGAGCAACAAAAGCCCCGATGAACGCAATGGTGAACCAAACCACTGTTGATCGAAGCGCCCACTGCAAGTCTCTGTTGTTGGTAAGATCGGCCGCAAAGGTTCTAATCAAATCATCGATGGTGACGAACCAACCGAAAATTAAGATAGCGGCGAGCAGTCCCTTCGCCATCGCCTTGATAGTCGAATCGAGTTGCGGTTTGGCTATGTCGATACCGGGTCGCATTGATCTCCTAGGGGCCGCATGATCCACGAAACAACCGATCGGTTGACCGTCGCCTTTGGGTCAGTAGCCGACATTCTAACCCAACTTAGGCGACCGTCTCAGTTCGGCCAGAAGCGGTCATCCGTTAGTCTTCGCAAATGCCCCCGTCCACTATGCCACCACGAATTTCGACTCCGCACTTACACTCTTGTGCATTAGCTGTGCACTTTCCTACAGC
>JAUHZT010000073.1 GCA_030425905.1 Gammaproteobacteria bacterium | reverse complement strand
GTGCAAGTTTGTCCGAAGGCTGAGCCAGTTCGATACGAACTCGCTAGGGAGAAAAAGGCGATTAGCAAAGAGCCAAGATTCGTACTGATGTGCAACATTTGCTGCTTTCTCCGGAGTATCTTGAAGATGGGCAGCCTCTACGTACTTGATGTAATTGTAAGCCTCTCCATTGGCAATCACTTTTCTCTCGGCTGTAATCTCGTCCATTCTCGCTCGGAGTGTACGTCTGGACTGAAACCACATCGCGCCGAAGCTACCAACCAGTGCAATCACTCCGCCAATGATTGTTTCCCACATTATAGTCTCTTGGTTGGCTATCGCTCGAGTTAGTATTCTACATCGCTGAAAAGACAAGAACGAGCTGTTCAAAATTTCAGCAAAGGAGGTACTCGTCAAGACACGATTGTCACTTATCGGATTAGCTGAAACCGCTCAGATTGCCAACGGAAATGGCTCAATTGACAGTTGCATATAATCCTCATATCGCGCCCCCGCTACCAAAATGAATAAAGGGCCCCCTTGTGGGGCCCTTTTTCATTTTCATAGCGCGGCCGAATTGAAGGTGCGGGGAAGCAGGTTCACTCGCAGCCGCAGCGACGCCTGCGTCGCGAACAGCGGCAAGAGCAACCGCAGCGAGGAGGGCGTAATCCTGCCCCCGCTACCAAACAACGATGGCCCTCCTTGTGAGGGCCATTATCGTTTCTGCCTTTATGGCCTGTGTTGCAATAGCACCCGCCATTCCAGCCGAGGCACCAGAGCTTGCCGCTTTGGCGCGGTTGTTGGGGGTCATTTGGCCCGCGTATACTCGGGCTCTGATCGGACTTCGGCGTAGCAATGAATCCAGACTCCAACAAAGACTCGACAGCCGCCTTTGAACGCAGCGTCGAGGACCGCTTTGGAGTTCTACCAAACTTTTTCAGGCTGACGCCCGATGCGCCGGAAGTCAGTCGGAACTTGTGGGGGTTTGCCCAATTCGCTTACCTGGATAATCCGCTGCCATCGCTCTTTAAAGAGCGACTTTTCGTCTATCTGTCCCAATTTTGCGATGCCCGCTATTGTATTACGCGCCACGTCGGCTTTTTGACGGGGCTCGGGCGTCCCTCCGGTGACAAGCAAGCCACACCTGAAACCGTGGAGCAGGTTGTTCGACTTCTTGAGCGTCCGCTGCCCGGTGGTGAAGCACTTGATGCCCATATTGATTTTCTCTCCAAACGGTCGTCTCCGCTCGAATCGGTGCCTGCCCCCGCAGACGACGCAGAGGAATCTGTGTTCGCCTGTGCAAGCCACGTGTTCCTCCAAAGTGCCGACGCCACGCGCTCGCTTCGTGCACTAAAGAAAGCTCTCGATGCGGCATTGTTGCAGCATCTGCTGGCCTTCCTCACGTTTGTACGTACGGCACATTTCTGGTCGAAAATTCACCCCGAACTGCAGCCGGAAAGCGATATCGAGGAGTTGCTCAGTGTGCAGGATGCATTGAGCAAGTGTGTCCTCGATAATGCAGGTACCGAAAATGCTGTTGCGCTGAGGTCGCTGCGCAAAGAACTCGATGACTTGCGCCGGGAAGAAGCAGACCTGCAAAGTCGTGCAGGGCAATCACGCTTTTTGGCGTCTATCATCGAGTCGTCAGAGGATGCGATCTACAGCAAGTCTCTCGACGGCACTATCCAGAGCTGGAATTCGTCAGCAGAACGCATGTTTGGCTATTCCGAAGAGCAAGTGGTCGGACAGCAGGTTTTTGTGCTGATTCCCGAAGATCGAATTGCCGAAGAAGAGCAAACTCTGAAACAGGTAGCCGACGGGGAGCGCGTTAGCCACTTCGACACCTTACGTCGGCACGCCAGTGGCGAGAACATACCTGTCGCTTTGACGGTTTCGCCGATCAAGGATGAGGCGGGGAACATTATTGCAGCCTCAGCTATCGCCCGCGACATCACCAACCAAAAGCAGACCGCCAAGGCGCTTCTCGAAAGCGAAGATCGGGTGCGCGCCGCACTCGAAGCTGCGGAGCTGGGCACATGGAACTTGCTGGATCCAGAGACGATGGAGCTGCAGACTGACCAGCGTTTCAATGAGATATTCGGGAGCGGGGTCGTCGATGCCATCAAGTACGAGGCAGCGATAGGCAGAATACACCCAGACGACCAGCAGCGAGTTCAGGATGCTGTGAACGCGGCGATTAACCCGGACAATCCGATGCCATACGAGATTGAGTACCGGGTGGTCTGGCCCGATGATTCAATCCACTGGGTTTTCGCGAAAGGGCGGGCACGGTTTGCAACGAAGAACGGCGTTCGGCGCTTGCTGAGCTTTGATGGGACCGTCATGGATGTTACAGAGCAGCGCACGCTCAGAGAAGAACTGCGTGAGGTGGCGGCCAAGCTGTCCGAGGCGGATCGGCGCAAGGATGAGTTCCTGGCGACACTGGCTCACGAGTTACGAAATCCCCTGGCACCGATTCGAACGGGTCTTGACGCAATTGGCATGGCCGACGCGGATGCCGATGCGCGGCAAAGAATTCTGCACATGATGGTGCGCCAGACAGAGCACATTGTGCACCTTGTTGACGACCTGCTCGATATTTCCCGAATAACGCGCGGCAGCATGCAGTTGCGGCGCAGCAGGATCGACCTTGCGACGTGCGTACGCAGCGCTGTGGACGCAACGAGTGCCCTGATGGACGATGCCGGGCACAACTTGACCGTGACCGTGCCAGAGGGCCCTCTGCCGCTGCACGCTGATCCGACGCGAGTTGCGCAGATCTTGTCCAATTTGCTGAACAACGCGGGTAAATACACAGCGCCGGGCGGTGCAGTCTGGCTTACCGTTGATGCAAGTGACGATGAGTACGTTATATCTGTACGCGATAACGGCAAAGGCATTGAGCCCGGCATGCAGACCATAATCTTTGAGTTGTTTGGGCAGGTAAGCCGGGTACAGGACGAACAGTCTCAGTCTGGCCTGGGCATCGGCCTGACCCTGGTAAAAAGCCTTGTGGAAATGCACGGTGGCTCTATCAGTGTCAGTAGTGCGGGCGTGGATCAGGGCAGTACGTTCACGGTACGTTTGCCCCGCGAAAATCAGCCGGCGCAAGTCATGCAGAACAGCGCTCAGGCTGAGCAGTCCACATCGTTGCGAGTCCTGGTTGTGGATGACAACAAGGAAGCGGCTGAGACCATGGCAATGCTCATCAAGTTGTACGGTAATGAGGTCCGTACCGCACACGACGGCAAACAAGCTGTTGAAGTGGCGTCGGAATACCTCCCCGATGTGATTTTCATGGACATCGGAATGCCCCGAATGAACGGCATTGAGGCCGCCAGGGCCATTCGCGCTGAGCGATGGGGCGGCCGTACTAAGCTCGTGGCCCTGACAGGGTGGGGCCAGAAAGCGGAAAAGCGCCGGACCAGGGATGCCGGCTTTGACGCACATCTCGTGAAACCAGTAGCCAGCGAAACCATCCAGGAATTACTGGCTGAGTACAGCGGTTCTCAGTAACCGTCCGTGGGCTGAATCCCGATGGTCATGGTCGTGTGTGGCGTGGATGATTTTCTCCCCGGCGGTATTGAATAAAGCCAATATGTCGAGTAGTCTAGACATATGGACATTCAAGAAGCCATTGTCATGTTTGACGCGCTCTCGCAGGAGACACGACTGCGGGTATTCCGGTTGTTGGTGAAAGCAGGACCGGAAGGCCTCGCGGCCGGCGTCTTGAGCGAGCGCCTTGGCACACCGCATAACACGATGTCCTTCCATCTGAATCACATGTCAAACGCCGGCGTTATCGACTCAAGGAAAGAAGGGCGGTCAGTTATCTATTCCGCCAATTTTGATGTCACCCGCGACCTCATCACTTTTCTGGTTAAGGATTGTTGCAGCGCCGAGTTTGCAAGCATTAGAGACGACAGCAAGAGCGGCTGCTCGATCATCGAGCTCGCGAATTGCTGCGACCCGGAAACTTCAAGCAATCAAGGACGAAGGAGAAAGTCATGAAGCGTATGCATATCCACATTGGTGTGGAAAACCTCGATCAGAGCCTGAGGTTCTATAGTGCCTTGTTCGGTGCCGATCCCGTAAAGGTGAAATCGGATTATGCGAAATGGATGCTTGAGGACCCGAATGTCAACTTCGCAATATCAACACGTTCCGGCAAGACCGGCGTCGATCATCTTGGCCTGCAAGTAGATGAAGCGGACGAGCTGGATGAGTTGCGCGAGCGCCTCAAGAAAGCTGATATGTCGGTGTTTGACGAAGGCGAAACGGTTTGTTGCTACGCGCGCTCCGACAAGACCTGGGTTGAAGATCCAACCGGCATTGCATGGGAGGCGTATCAGACCATGGAAGATGTGAACCTGTTCAGCGGGACTGCGGCGGCTGGCGAAGCAGCGTGTTGTACACCGGAAACCAAAGGGCAGCCGAGTTGTAGCGAGCGGTCCGAAGAAACGGCGGGGTGCTGTAGCTAATGAAAAAAGTTCTGGTTCTTTGTACCGGTAATTCCTGTCGCTCCGTGATGGCCGAGGCTTTGATCAACGAAATGTGCAAATCTAAGTACACGGCAGTCAGTGCGGGCAGTCAACCGGCGGGCTACGTTCATCCGGGTACTATAAAGACGCTTGCGCGCCATGGTATTCCGGTACACGAGCCACGCAGTAAGTCCTGGCATGAATTCGATGACGAGGAGTTCGACCTTTTCATTACCGTTTGTGACAACGCAGCCAGTGAGAGT
This sequence comes from Gammaproteobacteria bacterium, assembly GCA_030425905.1. Taxonomy (GTDB): domain Bacteria; phylum Pseudomonadota; class Gammaproteobacteria; order Steroidobacterales; family Woeseiaceae; genus UBA1847. Next base: position 10,921 of record JAUHZT010000073.1, on the reverse strand, counting down.
TGTCCCGCGTATCTGCGTCCGGTACGCAAGCTGCACTGGAGTACCCCGGACCCCGCCGCGGCTACCGGCAACGCGGAAGAAATTGACGCGGCCTTCGATCGCGCGTTTGCGATGCTCAAAGACCGAATTGAAAAAGAACTATTATGAAAGCAGAAAGTAAGTCATCGATGGGCGCGTTTGAGCGGTACCTGTCAGTTTGGGTGGCGCTTTGTATCTTGTTGGGCGTCGGGCTCGGTATAGGGTTCCCTGGACTCTTCGCTGCGATAGCAGCGCTTGAATACGCAAACGTAAATCTCGTTGTTGCCGTACTTATCTGGGTGATGATTTACCCGATGATGGTCAATGTGGATTTCGGTTCCCTGAAGAACGTCGGAAAAAAGCCGAAGGGGCTGTGTATCACTCTCGTTGTAAACTGGCTGGTCAAGCCATTTACGATGGCGGCGCTCGGCATTCTGTTTTTCGAACACATATTCGCGGGCCTGGTGGAGCCACAGGCGGCTTCGGAATATATAGCCGGCATGATCTTGCTGGGTGTCGCACCTTGTACCGCGATGGTGTTCGTCTGGAGCCAGCTGGTTCGCGGCGATGCTAACTACACGCTCGTTCAGGTTTCTATTAACGACATCATCATGGTGTTTGCCTTTGCACCAATAGCTGCGCTGTTGCTGGGTGTCACCGACATTATTGTGCCGTGGAGCACGCTGCTGCTCTCGGTCGTGCTCTATGTTGTAGTGCCGCTGACCGCCGGCTATCTGACGCGCTCATTGCTAGCGGCTGACGATAGTGCTGAGCGGCTGGCTGCGTTGACCCGATCCGTTAAGCCGTTCTCAATCTTTGGCCTGCTCGCAACGGTAGTGCTGCTGTTCGGCTTTCAGGCGCAAACCATTGTTGGGCAGCCGCTGGTGATTCTGCTTATCGCGATTCCGCTGCTCATACAAAGCTATGGCATCTTTTTCCTGGCTTTCGGCTGGGCCTATTTCTGGCGCGTACCGTTCAGCGTGGCAGCACCTGCGGCATTGATTGGTACCTCCAACTTCTTTGAGCTTGCGGTTGCGGTCGCCATCAGTCTGTTCGGATTGAACTCGGGCGCTGCGCTGGCAACGGTTGTGGGAGTGCTGGTCGAGGTGCCGGTTATGCTGTCGCTGGTTGCGTTCGCAAACCGGATGCGCGGATCGTTCACTGGCGAACCGACAGCGGGTGCTTCGCTGCAAGAGTGACAGTCCATCGTCGCTAGCCGTGGCAGCCTGTCTTGTGTTTACGCGTTAGAGTTGGTGGCCGCTCGCCGTTACCAGCGTCGCAGGCTGTCCTCCGGCAAGGCGCTGCTGACATGCTCGTCAAGCTCGACAGGCCAGGTGTTCAGCAGGTAGCCGAGCATCGTGTAAGTGCTGTGAATGGCGATCAGGTCAACAAGCTGATCCTGTCTAAAATGCACTGCCAGCGCGGCCAGGCTGGCAGCCCGAAGCCGCTGATGTGCAACCAGCTCATCCACGGCAGCCACGAGCAATGCGTCTTTGTCGGCAAGCCCCGAGCTTTCCCGAGCGCCTATCTTGTCGATATCGTCGGCCGCCAGGCCCGCGGCAAGCCCTCGTTCGACATGCGATGCCCATTCGTAGGTGTTGCGCATGTGCATGGCGGTTCGCAGAATAACGACTTCGGCGTTGCGCGTGCCGAGGCTCCCGCCCGATACGATGTATTGACGAAGGGGCCACCAGGCCTTTAGCAGGGCAGGGTTATTTGCGATCAGCTTGTGTACATTGAGGGGCCGATTATTCATCGCGCTGATTACATCCGCGAGCTCAGGGTCCCAGTCGGCGGTTGGCAGCGCAGTGAGTTTCGTCAGGTCAGGCATGGTCAATGCTTCCGGTTGGCCGATCACTCATCGACAGGGGACATTAGAATAGCCGAGCGGCCCGCAAGTCCAGCGCTCGCAGCGCAGCGTGTCTCGCATAGGCGCGACCATTGCTAAATCAACCGCCAATACCGTATAATCGCGCGCCAGTGTTCGGGTGGGCGCGGTTTCGTTCTGCACGGAGCCGGACTTAGCGCAGGAAGACCCAGGCTATCGGGGCGTCCTCAGGGATGTCCGCGGTAGAAAAGCCCCGCCTAAGGGGTTTTTTGTTGCCTCAAAGCTTTGGAAGGGGCGGTGACAGAAGCAGGAACGGATCGGGCCCTTGGCCCGTTTTTTGTTTTGAAACAATGAGTTATGAGACGATTTTAAACGATGACAAGTGCTGAACTGGCCGCGCTGCTGGAACCCACCATAGAACGGCTGGGTTATGAGCTAACGCATATCGATGCCCGATTATCGGGGTCGAACGGCTTGGTTCGCCTGTTTATCGATCGGCCCGAGGGGATCGGGCTTGCCGATTGCGAAAAAGTCAGTCGGGCGGTTAGCGCGTTGCTGGATGTCGAGGATCCCATACCGGGCCATTACGACTTGGAAGTGTCCTCACCCGGCCTCGACAGGGTGTTGACAAAACCTGCACACTTTCAAAGGTTTGCAGGCAATGAGGTGAAAGTACAAATGCGCTTCCCGATTGAGGGGCGTAAACGTTTTCGAGGCAAGTTGTTGTCTTCGGATGAAGAAAAAATCGTGGTCGACGTCGATGGCACAGCGCACAGCCTGCCACTGGCGACGATTGATACCGCGAGATTGGTGCCGGCAGGCGATTAGGTCCGTTCGGCCGATTTGGAGTATCAGGTAATGAGCAAAGAAATTTTGATGGTTGTCGATGCCGTTTCGAACGAAAAAGGCGTCGAGAAGGACATTATATTCGAGGCCATCGAAGCCGCGCTGGCGTCCGCAACCCGCCGTAAACACGGCGAAGACATTGATGTGCGTGTCGCCATCGACCGGGAAACCGGCGACTACGAGACGTTTCGTCGCTGGCTGGTATTCGAAGATGAGTCCACCGAGCTCGAGTTTCCAGATCGCGAACTGCGCATGATCGATGCCGTCGACGTTGATCCGGCCGCGGAGCCGGGCGGTTATGTCGAGGAACCGATGGAGTCGGTCGACTTTGGCCGCATCGCCGCACAGACGGCCAAGCAGGTGATCGTACAAAAAGTACGTGAAGCGGAGCGTGAGCAGGTTGTCGAAGAATACAAGGACCGGGAAGGCGAGATGCTTTCCGGCCTGGTTAAACGCGTTGACCGAAATGGGGTCTATATCGATCTCGGCGGCAATGCCGAAGGTTTTGTTGCGCGCGATCAAATGGTGCCGCGCGAGCCCGTTCGGCCGCAGGATCGTATCAAGGCCCTGCTAACCGAGGTTCGCTCAGAGCCTCGCGGACCGCAGTTGTTCATGACGCGAACCTCGCCACAGTTTCTCGTGGAGTTGTTCAAGATCGAGGTGCCCGAAGTTGGCCAGGGTCTGATCGATATTCTCGGCGCAGCCCGTGACCCGGGCTTGCGTGCCAAGATCGCTGTTCGGAGTAACGACAGCCGGATCGACGCCGTCGGCGCCTGTGTCGGCATGCGCGGGTCGCGTGTGCAGGCCGTATCCAACGAGCTGGCTGGCGAGCGCGTCGATATCATTTTGTGGGACGAGAATTCAGCCCAGTTTGTTATCAACGCCATGTCACCGGCTGAGGTGGTTTCCATCGTGGTGGATGAAGACTCCCACAGCATGGATATCGCGGTTGAGGAAGACAAACTGTCGCAGGCGATCGGCCGTGGCGGACAGAACATCCGGCTGGCCAGCGAGTTGACCGGTTGGGAACTCAACGTAATGACGGCGGCAGATGCAGAGCAGAAGAGCGAGTCTGAGATGAAAGAGCTCATCGAGCTTTTCGCGAAGCAGCTCGATGTTGACGAAGAAGTCGGTCTCATTCTCGTGCAGGAAGGCTTCTCGACGATTGAGGAAGTTGCCTATGTGCCAACCTCCGAGCTTGTTGCGATCGAAGAGTTTGATGAGGAAATTGTCAACGAGCTGCGTAGCCGTGCTCGCGATGTGCTGCTCACGCAGGCGATCGTCAATGAAGAGAAGATTGATGAGGTTGAGCCTGCAGAAGACTTGTTGAGCCTTGAAGGTATGGACAAGGGGCTTGCTTACCAACTTGCAAGTAACGGTGTAGTGACGCGCGAAGACCTTGCGGAACTGGCTACCGATGACTTGCTTGAGATCAATGAAATGGATGCGGAACAGGCTGCAGCGCTGATTATGAAGGCGCGTGAGCACTGGTTCGAGGCGGAACAACAGGCGTAGTTGCTGTTGGCGTATGCCATGGCAAATGGCGGTTGACGCGGAGTTAAAGAATGGCTGATGTGACAGTTGAACAATTTGCAGACGTACTGAAAGTGCCGGTGGAGAAGCTGTTGGCACAGCTTGACGAGGCTGGCATTAAAGTCAGTGGTTCAGGCGATACCATCAGTGACGATGCCAAACTAGAGTTGCTGACGCACTTGCGGCGTAGTCACGGCCAGGGGGAATCGTCGAGCGGCGATGCCGCTCCGCGTCGGATCACCCTGAAACGCAAATCGCAGTCCGAATTGAAACTTGCGGGCGTGCAGGGTCGTTCCCGGACAGTGAATGTAGAGGTTCGGAAGAAGCGCACCTATATCAAGAGAAATGTGCTCGAAGAGCAGGCACAGAAAGAACAGGAAGAGCTCGATCGCCAGAAGCGCGAAGCTGAAGAGCGGATCGAGGCTGAGAAGCGCGAGAAGGAACGCCAGGCGGCTGAAAAAGAAGCTGCGGCGCGCCGCGAAGTAGAAAAGCGCGAACAGGAAGAGAAAGAACGCCTGAATGCGGAAGAGGCCGCGCGTACTGCCGAGCAGGAAGCGGCTAAATCAGCTGCTGACGAGAAAGCGCGGCTTGAGAAAGCCGAGCAGGATGCTCGTGCACGTCGCTCAAAGGACAAGCCGAAAGCATCTGCCAAAGGCGTTCCAACCAAGTACGGCCGCAAGGAATTGCATGTTGCCGGTGACAAGAGTGGCCGGCGCAAGCGCAAGACCCCGATGCGTCGTCGTGCCGTTTCCATGGGTGGCGACTCGCAACACGGTTTCGAGAAGCCGACCGCACCGGTCGTTCGTGAAGTTGAAGTACCGGAGAACATCTCCGTATCGGATCTCGCGCAGCGCATGGCCATTAAAGGCAACGAGGTTGTAAAAGTCCTGTTCAACATGGGCGCCATGGTCACGATCAACCAGGTTATTGATCAGGATACGGCGGCCCTGGTTGTTGAAGAGCTTGGACACGTTGCCAAGCCGATCTCTGAATCCAATATGGATGAGAAGTTGCTCGCCGACGAAATTCCCAGCGAGGCTGCCGGAGAGGCGTTACCGCGACCGCCTGTTGTTACCATCATGGGGCATGTAGATCACGGCAAGACGTCGTTGCTCGACTATATCCGCCGGACCAAGGTGGCCGATGGCGAAGCCGGCGGTATTACGCAGCATATTGGTGCCTACTCGGTTGAAACGGAGCGCGGCAAGATTACTTTCCTCGATACACCCGGACACGCGGCGTTCACGGCGATGCGGGCGCGCGGCGCCGAAGCGACAGACATCGTCGTGCTGGTTGTAGCCGCAGACGACGGCGTGATGCCACAGACGATTGAGGCAATCCAGCACGCGAAAGCAGCGGGTGTGCCGCTGGTCGTCGCGATTAACAAGATTGATCGCGAAAATGCCGACCTGGAACGCGTCAAGAACGGCCTCTCACAGCACGAAGTGATTTCGGAAGAGTGGGGCGGCGATAACCTCTTCGTCAATGTATCAGCGCACACCGGCGAGGGCATCGACAAACTGCTCGAGGCTATTCTCTTGCAATCGGAGCTGATGGACTTGACGGCCGTTGTCGAAGGCCCGGCACAGGGCATCGTCATTGAGGCGAGTCTTGAGAAAGGGCGCGGCGCCGTTGCGACATTGCTGGTCCAGTCAGGCACGTTGAAGCAGGGCGATATGATCATCGCTGGCGAAGAATACGGTCGCATTCGCAACATGTTTGACGAGACGCACAAGTCGATCAAGAGTGCCGGCCCGTCAGAGCCCGCGGTGGTTCTAGGTCTTTCCAAGACGCCGGCCGCCGGTGACGATTTCGTCGTGGTCAAGAACGAACGCAAAGCGCGTGAAGTTGCCGAGTTCCGCCAGACCAAGACGCGCGATGCCAAGCTGGCACAGCAGCAGGCGTCCAAACTGGAAGACATGTTCAGCCAGATGAAAGAAGGCGAAGCGCAAACCGTGTCGCTGATCATCAAGTCGGATGTTCATGGTAGTGCCGAGGCGCTGCGTGACGCGCTGGTGAATCTGTCGACTGACGAAGTGAAGGTCAAGATCCTGGGTTCGGGTGTCGGTGGTATTACCGAAACAGACGCGACGCTGGCCGCTGCATCGAATGCCGTTATCATCGGCTTCAATGTTCGCGCCGACGCCGCCGCCCGCACAGCCATCAAGGAGTCTGGCGTTGACGTGCGCTACTACAGCATCATTTATGAAGCCATCGATGACGTGAAAGCAGCATTGAGCGGTCTGCTGGCACCCGAGATCCGCGAGCAGATTGTTGGGCTTGCTGAGGTCAAGGAAGTGTTCAAGTCGCCCAAGCTGGGTGATATTGCGGGCTGTATCGTCACCGAAGGTTACGTCAAGCGTTCGAACCCGATACGCGTACTGCGTGACAATGTCGTTATTTATGAAGGTGAGCTCGAATCGTTACGGCGCTTCAAGGACAACGTCAACGAAGTTCGCTCAGGTACCGAGTGTGGTATCGGTGTGAAGAACTACAACGATGTGCAGGTTGGTGACCAGATCGAATGCTTCGAGCGAATCGAAGTGGCGCGGACGCTGGACTAGGCTTCGGGTAGCACTTGATGCCACGGGAATTTTGAAGAAACCAGCGCCTTGGCAATGAGGTCTTGCGTGCGCTCAGCGAATTGCTGCGCACCGAGACCAAAGACCCGAGTCTGCACGACGTGGCACTGACGTCGGTTGACCTGTCACGCGACCTGAGTGTGGCCCGCGTGTATTTCAATATGCTGGATCCAGAGGCTGACCCGAAACCGGTTGCCGACGGGCTACAGCGCGCCAGTGGCTTCCTGCGCAGCAAGCTGGGGCGTGCGATCAAGGTTCGCCACGTACCGGAACTGCGGTTTGCTCATGACGACAGCGCCGAGCAGGCCGTTCGGATTGGCCGGCTGATTGATCAGGCAATTGAGTCAGATGAGTCCGATGGCAATCCAACGCCTGACGAACGGTAACTCTATGACGTCCAAGCCTGCGCGCCGTCGAGCTGAAGCCATCGACGGCATATTCTTGCTTAACAAACCGGCCGGTTTGTCTTCGAACCAGGCTTTGCAGAAAGTGAAGCGCCTGCTGAATGCGAAAAAGGCGGGCCACACTGGGAGCCTGGACCCGGCAGCCACCGGTATGCTGCCACTGTGCTTTGGGGAAGCCACCAAGGTGTGCGCATTCCTGCTGAATGCGGACAAGACATACCGCGTGACCGCAAAGCTGGGTGTCGCCACCGATACTGGCGATGCAGATGGCAACGAGACCGCAACGGCCGAGGTTCCGGCTATGAGCGCGGCCGACTGGGACAAGATTCTGCAGAGCTTTCGCGGGGAGTCGACGCAGATTCCACCCATGTATTCGGCCCTCAAGAAGGACGGCAAACGCCTGTACGAACTGGCTCGCCAGGGCGTAACCGTTGAGCGCGAGCCGCGGCCTGTGCGCATCGACGCAATAGAACTGCTTGAGTTTGCTGGCAAGCGCCTGGTTTTCACGGTGCATTGCTCCAAAGGTACCTATATCCGCACCCTGGTTGAGGATATCGCCGCTAAGGCGGGTACGGTGGCACATACGGCACGCCTGCATCGCGAAACCGTCGGTGACTTCAAGGCGGAGTCAATGCTGGATTTGCCGAGCGCCGAGCGCTTGCTCGAGCAAGGGGCAGACGCCCTGCGCGAGACGCTGCTGACGCCGGATCAGGCGCTGGCCGGTCTCCCGGCGGTGCACGTGGACGCGACAGCAGCGGATCGCTTTCGTGCCGGGATGCCGGTTGCAACCGCGGCGGTCGAGGCTGAAGGGCTGGTACGTGTGTACGGAGCAGGTGGAGAGACTGATTTTCTTGGTGTGGGCGAGCAGGCGAAGCCTGGAACGATTGCACCGAAACGAGTATTTGCCAGACAGTAACTATTTGTCTGCAAATGTGATTTTGGGCTGTTAATGGGCCTTGGCAGGCGCTAGAATACCGCGCTCCAAAAAAGGGCTAAAATAGAGAAAAGTACATACGTACTGTGGAGTATTTGAGAAATGTCACTTTCAAGTGAAGCGAAAGCAAAGATCGTATCTGATTACGGTCGCGGGGAAGCCGATACGGGCTCTCCGGAAGTCCAGGTAGCATTGCTGTCTGCACGAATTTCAGAGCTCACCGAGCACTTCGGCGAGCACAAGAAAGATCATCATAGTCGTCAGGGTCTCCTGAAGATGGTTAACAAGCGGCGCAAGCTGCTGGACTATCTGAAGTCGCGAGATCAGGATCGCTATCGCGAGCTGATTTCCCGGCTCGGCCTGCGTCGCTAAGAGCTGACGCGATCTCGGCAGAATCAAGGCCCCATGTCGTCCCTTAACCGGGTGCGCAGCGGGCCTCTTTTGCCTTCCAGAAATTCAATCGAGCAAGACGCAACCGAGCAAAAACTGTGAAATCAACTACCAAAACATTCAAATACGGCGAACATGAAGTATCGCTGACTACTGGTGCGATAGCGCGCCAGGCTGACGGCGCTGTCATGGTGAACATGGCTGATACCGTCGTGCTGGTGACAGCCGTCGGTAAGAAAGCGGCAGAGCCGGGTCGGGATTTCTTCCCACTCACCGTGAACTACCAGGAAAAGACCTACGCCGCGGGCAAGATCCCTGGCGGATTCTTCAAGCGCGAGGGCCGGCCGGCAGAGAAAGAAACGCTGGTTTGCCGCTTGATCGATCGTCCAATTCGCCCGTTGTTCCCGAAGGGCTTCAAGAACGAAGTGCAGGTTATCGCAACGGTAATGTCGCTCAACCCGGAAGTTGATGCCGATATCCCGGCACTACTGGGTGCTTCCGCGGCACTTGCCATTTCCGGCATGCCGTTTGCCGGACCTATTGGTGCGGCCAAAGTGAGCTACAAGGATGGTAACTACATTCTGAACCCTGACGTGTCGGCCATTAAGGAATCGGACCTGGAACTGGTTGTGGCTGGCACCGAGGACGCAGTCCTGATGGTCGAGTCGGAAGCGAAAGGCCTCTCCGAGGAAGTCATGCTGGGCGCGGTAATGTATGGCCACGAGCAGATGCAGGTAGCCATTTCCGCGATCAACGAACTGGCCGCCGAAGTGGGCAAGCCCGCATGGGACTGGCAGGCACCGGCAGAAGACACTGAGCTCGCCGAGGCGGTTGCCAAGCAGGCTCAGGAAGCCATGATTGCCGCTTACCAGATCAGCGACAAGATGGAGCGTCAGGACGCCGTACGTGCAATCAAAGACGCGGCGATCGAGTCGCTGGCAGGTGAGGGTGACGATGCACGCTGGAGTGCGGCGGATGTTGCCGGCGCAGTCTCAAAGCTTGAAAAGAGCACGGTACGTAAGCGCGTTATCGCGGGCGAGCCGCGTATCGACGGTCGCGACAAGTCGACGGTGCGTCCGATCGAGGTCGAAGTCGGCGTATTACCGCGCGCACACGGTTCTGCCGTCTTTACCCGGGGCGAAACACAGGCCATCGTGGCTGCGACGCTCGGCACGGGTCGCGATGCCCAGATAATTGATGCCATTACAGGCGAGTACAAAGACAACTTCATGTTGCACTACAACTTCCCGCCGTTCTGCGTTGGTGAAACCGGATTTGTTGGATCGCCGAAACGGCGAGAAATTGGCCATGGCAAGCTGGCGCGCCGCGGTATTGAGGCCGTCATGCCGGATCCGGAAGATTTTGGTTACGTCATTCGTGTCGTTTCGGAAATCACCGAGTCGAACGGTTCAAGTTCGATGGCGTCGGTTTGCGGTACCAGCCTGGCTTTGATGGACGCGGGCGTGCCGATCAAGGCACCGGTCGCCGGTGTGGCGATGGGCCTCGTCAAAGAGGGCGACGATTTTGCGGTTCTGACCGACATCCTCGGCGACGAAGATCACCTCGGCGACATGGACTTCAAGGTGGCCGGAACGGACGGCGGTATTACGGCACTGCAGATGGATATCAAGATTCAGGGCATTACGCGCGAAATCATGAGCATCGCGCTGGATCAGGCCAAGGAAGCACGCCTGCACATCCTTGGTGAAATGGCGAAGGTCATCAACACGCCTCGCCAGGAGATGTCCGAGTTTGCACCGACGATCATCACGATCAAGATCGACCCTGAGAAGATTCGCGAAGTTATCGGCAAGGGCGGTGCCACGATTCGCTCGATCACCGAAGAGACGGGCGCGTCAGTCGATATCGACAATGACGGTACTGTGCGCGTCGCGTCGGTTGATGGTGCGTCCGGTAAGGAAGCGCTGCGCCGTATCGAGCTGATCACTGCTGATGTTGAAGTGGGTCGGATCTATGAGGGTAAAGTCGCACGCCTGATGGACTTCGGTGCATTCGTTACCATTCTGCCGGGCAAGGACGGTCTCGTACACATATCGCAGATTTCCAATGAGCGCGTTGAGAAAGTCAGCGACAAGCTGGCCGAAGGCGACGTGGTTAAAGTCAAGGTTCTCGAGGTTGACCGCCAGGGCCGCGTGCGTCTGTCCATGAAGGACGTCGAAGCCGCCTGATCAGCGCCGGAGAAAATGCAGCACTAACGGGCCGAGGCTCGTGCGTTAAGGCCTGGCCCTGGCGTACGGATCCCGGCCTTTTTTTTTACAGGCCCGGACGAGCCAGGAATGGCTCGAGGAAACTCCGCACACGTCCCGGAATATAATATTGCGGGCGCAGGGGCGTGCCGCCGCTGATGAAACCGACATGCCCGCCG
>JAUHZT010000072.1 GCA_030425905.1 Gammaproteobacteria bacterium | reverse complement strand
ACTGGTCCAGGCCGAGCGCAAAAACATCAGCGACTTGGTCACCGCGATCCGCCGTATCCAGCTGCCCAACGCCGCCTCGCCGCGAAACTTGGCCACCGAGCGCATGATTTCGATGAACGTTTCCTGCACAAGGTCTTCGGCATGCGCGGGTACCTTCGTGAACCTGAGGCACAGCGTGTACACGGGCGTTGCGAATGCGCGATAGATGATCTCGTGGGCGCGCGCGTCACCTTTAGCCGCACGCTTCACGATGGCATCGTCGATCCTGATATCCGCAAACTTGCTCATATCTCGCTATCTTAGATGCCGCGTGCGTAAAAAGCGTCGCAAGATCCGACTTTCCTGCGTCAAGCCTGTGGCGGCCCGCGTCCGGCACGCATATACTGTGCGCCGCACTGACGGCGCTCAGGCCTTGAGCCCGTTATCAGGCCTTGCCGGGATGGCGGAATTGGTAGACGCAGCGGATTCAAAATCCGCCGGTGGCAACACCTTGGGGGTTCAAGTCCCCCTCCCGGTACCAACAATCTTTAGGAAGCACATGTTGCCACCTATGAAATACTGCTCCCATTGCGGAGCGCAGGTCGCAGCGCGCATTCCGGCCCGCGACAATCGTACACGCTGGGTTTGTGAACGTTGCGACACCGTGCATTACCAGAACCCCAATATTGTCGTTGGCTGTGTTGCCGAGAAAGACGGCAAGATCCTGCTCTGCAAACGCGCCATCGAACCCCGCAGGGGTTACTGGACCGTTCCTGCCGGCTTCATGGAACTGGGCGAATCGCTCGCAGAAGGGGCAGCCCGGGAGACGCTCGAAGAGGCCTGCGCCGAGATCGAAATTGGACACCTGTTCGCGTCCATCGACGTCGTCGATGCGGGACAAGTGCATATATTCTTCACGGGCACACTAAAAGGCGGCTACGGCGTCGGTGAAGAAAGTACCGACGTGCGCCTGTTCAGCGAGGATGAAATCCCCTGGGACGAGATGGCTTTTCAGAGCGGCCGTTTCGCGCTGAGAAAGTATATTGAGGACCGCGGCGCCAACAATGGCGTGCATATTCACGAACTACGCCACGCCCGGCTCTAAGCGAACACCCGGTCAATAAAAAAGGCCAGACCCGGCAAGCGGCGTCTGGCCTTCTGGCTGTTCAAATGTACCGCCCTAGCGGCTGGCTTGCGGCTCGCTCGCCTCGAGCTGTTCGGCAAGCGCATCCGCCGGCAGGTAGCCGCCAATCAGCGTGCCGTCCTCAAGTACGATTGCCGGCGTTCCGGACAAGCCTACGTCGCGGCCCAGCAGATAATTTTGCTGAATAATCGACGCATCGCAGGCTTTGGTCTCAAACTGACGATCCAGCTTGGCGGCGGTCAGCGCACGATTGCGATCCGGCGCACACCACACTTGTTCGGATTTCTGCCAGTCGGGTGACGCAGGGCCGTTGCGCGGGTAAAGTACGTAGCGAATTTCTATGCCTTTCGCCATGTATTCGTCGATCTGGCTGTGCAGGCGGCGGCAATACGTGCACCCCGGGTCAGTGAACACCGTAACACTGTGCCTGACCTTCGCCGGCGAAAAGGTGATCAGCTGATCGTCACCGAGCGCTGCCATCATTTCGCTGCGCGCATTGTCACGTGCGATCTCGGTGAGGTTAACCTGCGCGTCCATATCGATCAGGTCGCCCTGCAGCAAGTAGCGGGCATCGCCGGACACATAGGCGACGATGGACCCTTTCTGGATCATGTACCAGCCGTCAATCGGGCTTGGCGTGACATCCTCAGGCTGAATTATGTCGAACTCGTTCGCGATGCGCTCGCGCACCAGCTGCAACTCATCGTCGGCGGCAGCGCTGGCTACGGTCGTTGTCATTAACACCGTCAGGCCCGCAAACAGCGCGGCGGCAAGTGCAAGAGTCTGGCGTATTGGGCGGGGCATAAATCGGGTCCTTCAAAGGGGTATTCTGACGACTGGGACGATCCCTGCCGTCAAGTCTAGCAAACTCGTGCTGACTACGACCCCCTCGGGCGCCGATTTGTTTCGTCAGGCGGACAAATTTATCCGCGCGGGTGGTGCTCGCCGTGCAGGTCCTTGAGACGCTCGCGCGCGACGTGGGTGTAGATCTGGGTTGTCGACAGATCACTGTGGCCCAGCAATAACTGTACGACGCGCAGGTCGGCGCCATGGTTCAACAGGTGCGTCGCGAAAGCATGCCGCAGGCTGTGCGGCGACATCTTCTTTTCGATACCCGCTTTTTCCGCATAACGCTTGATAATGTGCCAGAACGCTTGGCGCGTCATCCGGTCGCCACGGCGGGTTGGAAACAGGTAGTCCGTCTGCCGCTCCAGCAGAATTTCCATGCGCGGACCGTCAATGAAGTCCCGAATCCAGCGCAGTGCCTCGTCGCCCAGCGGGATCAGGCGCTCGCGATCACCTTTACCGACGATGCGCAGGACGCCCTGGTTAAAATTGATTTGCGACTGCTTCAAATTGATCAGTTCCGACACCCGCAAGCCGGTGGCATACAGCAATTCCAGCATTGCACGGTCGCGATGGCCGAGTGGCTCATCCGTATTCGGTGCATGCAACAACGCGTCCACTTCGTCTTCTGTGAGTGTCTTCGGCAGCGTACGTCCGATACGCGGCATTTCGATATCGGCGGTTGGGTCGGAATCACGCATTCCTTCGCGCATGATGTAGCGAAAAAACCGGCGGAAGCTCGACAACTGGCGTGCCGTTGAACGCGGTTTCGCGCCCGATTCAACACGCTTGGCAATAAAAGCGAGCAAGTCAGCCTTGTTTGCCTTGTCGATGGATTTGTTGTCCTCCGACAATCCGCGGCCGAGCGTCATCAAATCAGCACGGTACGCACCGAGCGTGTTTTGTGACAAACCACGCTCCATCCATATCGCATCGAGAAACCGATCGACCAACTGCTCAGAGCGGCCGACGACTACGGAATCCTGCTTGTTGCTGTTGCTACTGGCCATAGTATCCATTTGCTGATCCCGGCGATCCTTCGCTCAGGTGGCGGCCGGCTTACGCCGGACGCGCGAATTTTTCAGGGATTTAAGTATGATTAGAGCGCTTCAGAGCCGGCGTGACCGGCTTCACAGAATAGCCAAGGCGTTAACATAAAGTGAAGTTCGTCACACGTTTACTCGGCAGCCTGTGGGGCGTCTATGCCCTTGCAGTGTTTATTATCTGCGCGCTGCTGTCTTTGATCATTGTCACAATTGTCCCCGGTATCGGAGCACGACGATGGCTGACGACCCAGGTTGTGCGCGCTTTGTTCCTGTTCACGGCTATACCGGTGGACGTGTGCGGCCTCGACAAACTACCGCCCGGACATTCGGTGGTCGTCGCGAATCACGCGAGCTATATCGATGGATTGCTGCTCAAGGGTTTTCTCCCAGCCCGCTATTCATTTGTCATAAAAGGTGAGATGCGCAACATTCCGATTGTACATTTCCTGTTGCGGCGATCAGGGTCGCGCTTCGTTGAACGCTTTACGACCGCCGGCAGCGCGCGCGATGCACGCCAGATTGTAAAAGCGGCTCGCGGCGGCCAGTCGCTGGCGTTCTTTCCCGAGGGAACGTTTGTCGTCGAGCCGGGCGTCGGACAGTTCCGTCCAGGTGCCTTTGTCGCCGCGACGCGCGGTGGCATGCCGGTCGTCGCCGCGGCCATTTCGGGAACCCGCGACATGCTCCCTGCCGGCCGTGTATTGCCGCGCCCCGGCCGGCTGCGAATCGACATTGTCGCCGTTACCGCGCCCGACGATGAGACCTTCAAAGACCATCGCCTGCTGGCGGAACACGCGCGGCAACAGATCCTCGGCGCACTTGACGAACCCGACCTCCTGCAGGAATGAATACCCGCAAACCCGGTTGCGCTCGGGCTGGTTTTCCACGAAAGTAGCGCCATATTCTAATCCAGCCTTAAATTTTCGGAGTCCCGTTCATGAGTTCTGAGTCCATTGTCTTCGCGTCAGCCAGGCGCACGCCAATCGGCGCTTTTCAGGGTGCCCTGACCGGCGCCAGCGCGCCGGCGCTGGGCGGCGCGGCCATTGCAGCCGCTTTGCAGGATACCGGCCTGGCAGGCGCTGATATCGACCAGGCACTGATGGGTTGCGTGTTATCCGCGGGCCTTGGACAGGCACCTGCCCGGCAGGCGGTGCTGGCCGCAGGCTTACCGAACTCGGTGCCGTGCACAACCGTGAACAAGATGTGCGGTTCGGGGATGCAAACCATCATGCTCGCGAGCGATATGTTGCGCGCAGGCAGTGCCCGCATCGTGATCGCGGGCGGCCTCGAGTCGATGAGCAATGCGCCCTACTTGCTGCCGAAGGCGCGTGCCGGGTACCGCATGGGCCACCAGGAAGTGCTCGATCATATGTTCTACGACGGACTGCAGGACCCGTTTGAAGGCAAGATGATGGGGCATTTTGCTGAAGCCACCGCACAAAAATACGGTTTCACGCGCGAGCAACAGGACGCGTTTGCAATAGAGTCGGTGCGACGCGCGCATGCGGCAGCGGGCAACGGCTCGTTTGCCCAGGAACTGGCGCCAGTCACGATCAGCACGCGCAAAGGCGAGGTAACCATCGCCGAAGACGAAACACCGGGTACCGTGAACGTTGACAAGATTCCGGGCTTGCGTCCTGCTTTTGCCAAAGACGGCACTGTCACCGCCGCCAGTTCTTCATCGATATCGGACGGCGCGGCTGCGACGGTCATGATGACCGCCGACGAAGCCCGGCAACGCGGTATCACCCCGATTGCACGGCTTGCAGGCCATTCCGGCTTCGCGCACGAACCAGCCTGGTTCACAACAGCGCCCGTTTCAGCCATTGCACGCCTGCACGAACGTTTCGGCTGGACCCCGGACGATGTCGACCTGTATGAAATCAACGAAGCTTTCGCCGTTGTCACGATGGCCGCGATGCAGGATCTCGGCATCGACCACGCCAAGGTCAACGTCAATGGCGGCGCATGTGCACTGGGCCATCCGATTGGCGCCACCGGTGCACGGATCACCACAACACTCATTCATGCCTTGCGCGCACGCGGCCTGCGGCGCGGCATTGCGTCATTGTGTATTGGCGGTGGTGAAGCCGTCGCCATTGCCGTAGAAATCGACAAAGACTGAGGAAGACTGATTATGGACCTTTCGCACGCAAAGGCAGTTATTTCAGGAGGCGCATCGGGCCTTGGGTTTGCAACCGCGCAACGCATCATCGACGCGGGCGGTCAGGCCGTCTTGCTTGACGTTAACGAAGAACAGGGTGCAGCAAGCGCCGAAAAACTGGGTGACCACGCACGCTTTATTGTTACTGACGTGAGCGACGAGGATGTCGTTCGCGACGCCATGCAGCAGGCACAGGCATTTATGGGCGGCATTACGCTCGCTGTTAACTGCGCCGGCATCGCGACGGCGGGACGTACACTGGGGCGCGACGGCCCCTGGCCCGCTGCAAACTTCGCGCGCGTCATTAACATCAACCTGCTCGGCAGCTATATCGTCACCAAGGAAGCCGCTGCGCACATGCAGCACAATGAACCGGACGCCGACGGTAACCGCGGTGTGGTAGTCAGCACAGCCTCAATCGCAGCATTTGAGGGTCAAATTGGCCAGGCTGCCTATTCGGCCTCAAAGGGAGGCGTCGTCGGCATGATGCTGCCATTGGCAAGAGAGTTTGCGCAGTTTGGTATTCGCGTAAACACCATCGCACCCGGCATTTTCATGACGCCGATGATGGCGGGCATGCCCGAAGAGGTGCAGGCGTCGCTCGGCAAACAGGTGCCTTATCCCCAGCGGTTGGGTCGCCCCGAGGAATACGCCAGCGCCGTTGCATTCATTTATGAGAACGCTTACGTCAATGGCGAGACTATTCGCGTCGACGGCGCCATTCGTATGCAGCCCAAATAAGCATCCTGATGCGCCGTTAGCCGTGCAACCCGGGCACTACATGCCCGGGTAATTCGGACCGCCCCCACCTTCCGGCACAGTCCACACAATATTCTGGGTCGGGTCCTTGATGTCGCAGGTTTTGCAATGCACGCAATTTTGCGCATTGATCTGAAAGCGTTTGCTACCCGCTTCCTCCACCACCTCGTAGACGCCCGCCGGGCAATAGCGCTGCGCCGGTTCGTCATACTTCGGCAGGTTGTACTCAATCGGCACTGCCGCATCCTTGAGCAACAAGTGCGAAGGCTGATCTTCCTCGTGAAAGGTACTCGACAGGAACACTGATGACAGCCGGTCGAAACTCACCTTGCCATCGGGCTTGGGATAACTGATGACCTCCGCCTTATCGGCGTCCAGCAATGACGCATGGTCCGGATCGGGGTTGCGCCAGGTAAAGGGCAGTTTGCCGAAGAAAATATTCTGGTCGACAAAGGTGAAAGCGGCGCCGAGAAAGGTGCCGAACTTATGCAGAGCCGGCCCGAAATTCCGGCCACGATAGAGTTCGTCGTGCAGCCATGACTTCTTGACGCTCGCCTCAAAGCCGGATAGTTCGTTTTGCCCGGCATCGCCCGCCGCCAGTGCCGCATGCACTGATTCAGCCGCCAGCATTCCCGACTTGATTGCCGTGTGCGCGCCTTTGATCTTTACGTTGTTGAGAAAACCTGCGTCACAGCCAACCAGCATACCGCCCGGAAACGCGAGTTTCGGCAGCGACTGCAGGCCGCCCTTGTTGACGGCGCGCGCGCCGTAAGCAATGCGCTTTCCGCCTTCCAGGTAGCGCATGATTCTGGGGTGATGTTTCCAGCGCTGGAACTCGTGGTATGGCGACAGGTGCGGATTGCGGTAGTTGAGCGCAACGATCAGTCCGAGAAAAACCTGGTTGTTCGCCGCATGGTAGAGAAACCCGCCACCCTCAGTCTGGTTGTCCAGTGGCCAGCCCATGGTATGCACAACCTTGCCCTCTTCGTGCAGCGCCGGATCGATGTCCCAGATCTCCTTGATACCGAGCCCGTAGTGCTGCGGATCGACGCCGTCACGCAACGCAAACTTTGCCATTAGCTGTTCGCCGAGATTGCCGCGGCAGCCCTCCGCAAAAATAGTGTACTTGCCAAGCAATTCGTAGCCAGGCTGGTAAGAGGCTTTCTGCTGGCCGTCCTTGCCAATACCCATGTCGCTGGTCGCTACACCGATAACGCGGCCTTTAGCGTCGTACAGCACATCGGCCGCTGCAAAACCCGGAAAAACATTCACGCCCAGCGCTTCGGCCTGCTCACCCAGCCACTGGCACAGGCGGCCGAGACTGATAATGAAATTGCCCTTGTTGTGCATGGGCTTCGGCACAAACAGGTTCGGTACGCGCACGGCGCCCGAGGCACTGGTCAGATAGTGCACATCGTCACCTGTCACGGCGGTTTCCAGCGGCGCGCCGCGCTCCTGCCAATCGGGAAACAATTCAGTCAGTGCGCCCGGGTCGAAACAATTACCGGACAGGATATGCGCGCCAATCTCGGAGCCTTTTTCAAGCACCACGACAGACAGTGATGAATCGAGCTGCATCAGGCGACAGGCAGTAGCCAGCCCGGCCGGCCCACCGCCGACGATGACAACATCAAACTCCATGGATTCGCGTGCAGACGGTTCGTTCATTGGCATTCGCTTCTGAGATCACTTATTACGCGAGCATTCTAGCTGAGGTAAGCTTGCGTTGCCGAATTGAAGACGCGAGTAAATTGAAAGGAAGCCCATTGGGAGTTCGTGACGCATGGAAGGAGAGTCTTCAGCGTGAGGGGCACCTGCGCGACGCCGCGCAGGAAAAACTGATCGGCGATCTGGAAGCGCTGCAAGAAAAGCTGCAACACGCCGAAGCTGCGCGTCGCGGCTGGCTGGCCAAGCTACTGGGCCGGGCTACCCCGCCGGTACAGGGGCTGTACATATGGGGCGGTGTCGGCCGCGGCAAGACCTTCCTCATGGACCTTTTCTACGAAACCCTCGCGGTCAGCCAGAAAAAGCGCATCCATTTTCACCGCATGATGCAGGACGTGCACGCAAGACTGGGGCAGCTACGCGACATTGAAGACCCGCTCGACCAGGTCGCTGCATCGATTGCCGCTGAAACCCGGGTGCTGTGTTTTGACGAATTCTTCGTGAGCGACATTGGTGATGCCATGTTGCTCGGCCGGCTGCTCAAGGGCTTGTTCGATCGCGGCGTAACCTTGGTCGCCACCTCCAATGCCAGGCCGGATGATCTCTACAAGAACGGCTTGCAGCGGAGCCGTTTTCTGCCCGCGATCGAGCTGCTGAAACAACACACGCGCGTTGTGCAAATGGACAGCGGCACGGATTACCGAATGCGGCTGCTGGAAAAGGCGGGCACCTACCTGACACCCGACAATACGGCGGCGCAGGAGGTGCTGGCGCGCCTGTTTGCAGACTCCGCCTCCAGCCAGATCCAGGAAAACGTCGATCTCGAGATAAACGGGCGCCCGGTTCGCGCCAGGCGCAATGCCAAGGGAATCGCCTGGTTCGAGTTTGACCAGATCTGCGGCGGCCCACGCAGCCAGGCGGATTATATTGAAATAGCGCGCTGGTATCCGACCGTTATCGTGTCCGGCGTGCCGGAACTTGACGGTCAACATGAGAACGAGGCACGGCGTTTTATTGCACTGGTGGACGAATTCTACGACCGGCGCGTAAAGCTGATCGTGTCGGCAGCCCGCCCCGCCACAGAGCTTTACACGGGTACGCGCCTGAGCTTCGAATTCGACCGAACCCTGAGCCGACTGACCGAAATGCAGTCCGGCGAATACCTGGCGATGCCGCATATCGCGTGACAGTTGAATGAATCAGTAACAGTCGTTACTGTTGGCAAACTTTTTCTATTGCGTGACCTTTCAACAAGCAACCATGGCCGACGAACTCATTCTCGACAACTTTATGCCGTACAGGCTGTCCCGACTGTCCAGCACAGTCAGCGCCACCGTTGCCCGTGCTTATGACAAGCAGTTCGGGCTTTCGATACCGGAGTGGCGGGTCATCGCGATTCTCGGCCGGCATCCGGGTCTCTCGGCGGTCGAAGTTGCCGAGCAATGCTTTCTTGACAAGGTCGCCGTGAGCCGTGCCGTGAGCAAGCTCATCAAGGCCGGGCGAATTGACCGGCAGTTCGCCGATGCTGACCGCCGTCGCTCCATTCTCAATTTGTCCGAGAAAGGCCGCGAAGTACACGACGGGGTTGCCGAGCTGGCACTCGCTTTTGAGCGTGACCTGCTGGCGGGCCTGGAAGAGGCAGAGATCGATAATTTCAATTCGGTTATGGACCGCCTGCTCGAGAAAGCCAACAAGCTCTGATTCAGCCGCAAGTACTACGCAGAACTTATTCCGAGTTAATAGTTTCATCTGACATTACTGTATAATCCGCGCGCCGATTTCCGGCCGGAGTGACTCCTGAAGTGACACGCAAAGAACTACGCCGAGACAGTGACGTGAAAGAGCGCATTCTCGACGGCATCCTTACGAGCCGGGTTTCCAGCAACATTCTTGAAGGCCGCGCGCAAATCAAACGTTACCTGTCGCAATACTTCGCCGATGTACCGGTGGAGGACCTGCAAGGTCGGTCAGAAAAGATCATGGCAGTTATCGCGCTTGAACAACTCGAGTTCGCGGCCACGCGCAAGAAAGAACAGTTGCTGCTGCGCATCTTTAATCCGACCGAAGCAACGCACGGATATCAGTCCAATTTCACGATCATTGAAATGATCAATGATGACATGCCGTTCCTGGTCGACTCCGTGTCAGCCGCGATCGCGCGCCAGGATCTCGCCGTGCATATCACTGTGCATCCGGTCATCCGGGTCGTGCGCGACGGGCGTGGGAGACTGAAATCCGTTCAGGAACGTACGGACAAGAAAGGCAAGCGCGAATCCTTTGTTCGTTTCGCCATCGATCGCGAGACAAATCCGCAACAGCTTAAATTACTCGAACACGAAATCACCAAGGTACTCACGGACGTGCGTGTTGCGGTGCGTGACTGGCCGGCAATGCGCGAGAAAATGAAGGACGCTCGCGACAGCCTGAAGAATGGCCCGCCAGGCGTTGACGAAGAAATGCGCGACGAATCCCGCGCACTGCTTGACTGGATGGTTGACGATCGCTTCACCTTTCTTGGTTATCGTGAATACCGGCTGTCCAAACGCGGCAAACAGGTATTTCTCAACGCAGTACCCGGCAGCGGGCTGGGTCTGCTCTCGCGCGACGAGCGCGGCGGCGGCGCCGTCGAACTCACGCGCGAGATGCGGCGACTGACCCGCAGCAAGGATTGGCTGATTATTACCAAGGCCAACTCGCGCTCAACCGTGCATCGCCGCGCCTATCTCGACTATGTCGGCATCAAGGTCTATGACGAGAAAGGTGCCAATGTCGGTGAGCATCGTTTCATCGGCCTGTTTACGTCGGCGGCTTACAGCGAAAGCCCGCACCATATTCCGCTCCTGCGCCACAAGGTGCAGAAGGTTCTCGACCGCAGCCATGTCGATTCGAGCGGACACCGCGGTAAAGCCTTGCTGCATATTCTCGACACGTTTCCGCGCGACGAGTTGTTCCAGAGTTCAGTAGCGGATCTTACGCGTACCACGCAGGGAGTCCTTAATCTGCAGGAGCGACAACGCGTGCGCTTTTTCCTGCGCAGGGACACGTTCCGTCGTTTTTTCTCCTGCCTGGTCTACGTGCCGCGCGAGAAATACACAACGGCAGTCCGGCTAAAAATTGAGGCAATACTGCTCGAGGCCTTCGATGGCACGTCCGTCGAATCCAGCGTGCAGATATTTGACTCACCGCTGGCCCGCGTTTATTTCATCGTGCGCACAGCGCCGGGGGACCGGCCACGCATTAGCATCAATGCGATTGAAGCAAAAATTTCTGACGTTGTGGTCACGTGGAGCGACAAGATCCGCAACGAGTTGCTCAAGGTATTTGGCCAGGACGAAGGCCATCGACTGTATCGCGCATACGGCAATGTGTTCCCGGCAGGCTACCAGGAAGATACAACGCCAGCGCATGCCTGCAGCGACATAGAACGCATCGACAGCATGCGTGCCAGCGGCCAGCTCCAATCGGTCAACCTGTATCGCCCTGACGGCATGCAGCCCGGGCACATGAACTTCATAATTTACAGCGATGAAAAGCCGCTTTCGCTGTCCGACGCCCTGCCGGTTCTTGAGAACATGGGTGTCAGCGTTTATACCGAACGGCCTTACGAGCTGAAACTGCACGCTGACGATCCATTCTGGATCCAGGACTTCCATTTACGCCACGAGAGCGATGCCGAATTCGACGTCAAGGCAGCGGCGCGGCGGTTTGAAGAATCGTTTACCCGCGTTTTGTCCGGCGATATCGAAGATGACGGGCTGAATCGCCTGATCATCGCCGCAGATCTTGACTGGCGCCAGGTGGCCCTGCTGCGTGCCTACGCCAAATACCTGCAACAGCTCGCGATGCCCTTTAGCCAGGCGTACATGGAGGACGTGCTGGTAGCGCATGCCGGCCTCGTGCGGCTTCTAGTCAAGCAGTTTGAAATCCAGTTTGACCCGGCGCGTAAAGAGGCAAGCCGCAGCCGGGAACTCGAGCAATTATTGCCATCTGTGACTCGTGGCGTCGCACGTGCGCGTAATGTCGATGAAGACCGAATTCTAAGTGCATTTGCCAGCGTCATCTCGGCAACGCTGCGTACAAACTATTTCCAGCGCGACGAACACGGCAACCTGAAGCCGTGCATTTCGATCAAGCTCAATCCCAAGCTGATTCGCGAAGCACCGCTGCCGAAACCCAGCTTTGAAATCTTCGTCTACTCGCCCCTGGTGGAAGGCGTACACCTGCGCGGCGGCGAAATCGCACGCGGCGGACTGCGCTGGTCAGACCGCCGCGAAGACTTCCGGACAGAGGTGCTGGGCCTCATGAAGGCGCAGGTTGTAAAAAACACGGTCATTGTAGCGACGGGCGCGAAAGGCGGCTTCTTCTGCAAGCGCCCACCGACGGGTGGACGAGATGCTGTGCTTGCCGCAGGTATTGAGTGCTACAAGACCTTTATTCGCGGGCTGCTTGATATCACCGATAACGTCATTGACGGCGAGGTTGTCACACCCAGGAACGTCGTGCGCCGCGACGGCGACGACCCTTACCTGGTGGTTGCTGCCGACAAAGGTACGGCCACATTCTCGGATATCGCCAACAGTATTTCCGCCGAATACGGCTTCTGGCTCGACGATGCATTTGCGTCCGGTGGCTCGGTGGGCTACGACCACAAGAAGATGGGCATCACCGCTCGCGGCGCCTGGGAGGCCGTAAAACGCCACTTCCGCGAACTCGGTCTCAATACGCAAAAGGACCCGTTCACGGTCGCCGGCATTGGCGATATGAGTGGCGACGTATTCGGTAACGGCATGCTGCTGTCGAAGAAGATCAAGCTCGTCGCTGCTTTCAATCACCTGCACATTTTCCTCGACCCGGACCCCGACATGGCGGCGAGTTTTCGCGAGCGCCGGCGGCTGTTCAAGAAGCCCCGCTCAGGGTGGGACGACTATAACGAAACCCTGATCTCGAAAGGCGGTGGCATTTTCTCCCGGCAGGCGAAGACCATTCGCCTGAGTAAAGAGATCCGCAAACTGCTGGATACGAGCGAAAGCTCGATGCAGCCCGACGACCTGATCCGGCACATCCTGCGCATGCAGGTCGATCTGCTCTGGAACGGCGGCATTGGCACCTATGTTAAGGCCAGCAGCGAGAGCCATACGGATGTCGGGGACCGCAGTAATGACAACGTCCGTGTAAACGCCAACAAACTGCGCTGCAAGGTTATCGGTGAAGGCGGCAATCTCGGCTTCACACAACTTGCGCGCATTGAATACAGTATGCACGGCGGACGCATCAACGCCGACTTCATCGACAATTCGGCCGGCGTCGACAGTTCGGACCGCGAAGTGAATATCAAGATTTTGCTCAGCGATGCCGAAAAACAAAAAGGGCTGACCCGGCGAAAACGCAACGAGTTACTGGCGTCCATGACCGACGAAGTCGCGGACCTGGTATTGCGTAACAACTACCTGCAAACGCAGGCGATCAGCATGAGCGAAGCGCGATCCGTCGAACGTATCGACGAAACCGCGCGGCTCATTAGCGACCTCGAGCGCACCGGCTTGCTGGTCAGGGCATTGGAGTACCTGCCTGAAGAGTCGGAGATTGAAGAGCGCCGTGCGCGAAGACTCGGCTTCACTCGCCCCGAACTCGCGGTGGTCTTAAGCTACGCCAAAATCGATCTCTACAATGGCCTGATTGCATCGAATGAAACGCTTGAAGACTTTCTCAAGTGCGACCCGATCAGGTATTTCCCGTCTACATTGCGGCGCCGCTACAGCGATCTGCTGCCAGGCCACCGGTTAAGCAGGCAGATTCTGGCCACGCTAATTGCCAACGACATTGTCAATCGCATGGGTCCGTCGTTCGTCAAGCGTATCCAGACTGACACGGGCGCTAATGTCGTCACCATCTCGCGTGCCTATACTATCGCGCGGCAGATCATCAAGGCCGGCAGCATTCTGAAAACGATCGAGTCGCTGGACGCAAAAATTCCTGCTGCAGCGCAGATGTCGATGATGTTTGAGGTCAGCCGGACCTTGCGGCATGCGTGCTATTGGCTGATCGAGCGGTTTGGCGATGACCTGGATATCGAGACCGCCGTAGAACGTATGCGTGATGGCATGCACAGCATGTACACGCGTACCGGAGCAATTATTTCGACATCTGCGCGTGAACGGCATGTGAGTGCGGCAGAGGCCTTCATGGAAATGCGCGTGCCCGAAAAACTGGCAAACCAGATGTCGGCATTGCTGCTAACGCGTGCGGCGCTCGACATCGTCGACCTTGCGGTGACCCATAACCGGGATGTCATCGAATCGGCACAAGTGTATTCCTCGTTTAACGAAAGCCTGGGGATTTACTGGCTGCATACGAGCGTAGAAGACCTGCATGTCGAAGGCCGCTGGCAGGCCATTGCGCGCAGCAACTTGCGCGAGGAGTTCTTCCACATTCGCCGCGACCTGGCCGCACGCCTGCTGACACAGCGCAGCAAGCGCGAGATATCGGTTCGGGTTTCCGAGTGGCTGGCCCAGCATGCCGATGAAGTTTCGCGCTTTAAACGCATGATTGAGGAAATGAAACTACGAGGCGAGGTGGATTTTGCTACGCTCACGGTGGCGGCGCAGGAATTTCGCGCCCTCGTATCATCCTGATTAATCAAACCTGGAGAAAGTATGGCGGGCAAGCTCGTACTCTGCCGGCACGGCCAGAGTGACTGGAACCTCAAGAATCTGTTTACTGGCTGGACGGACGTTGACCTGACCGAACAAGGCATCGCCGAGGCGCAAGCCGCAGGCCGGCTCCTCAAAGAACTCGGCTACGAGTTCGATATTGCCTACACCTCGGTCCTGAAGCGCGCGATTCGCACACTTTGGCTGGTCCTCGACGAAATGGACCGGATGTGGATTCCTGTAGTCCGCGACTGGCGCCTGAATGAACGGCATTACGGCGCCTTGCAGGGGCTGAATAAAGCCGAGACGGCCGCGAAATACGGCGACGAACAGGTGCATATCTGGCGCCGCAGTTACGACATCCCGCCGCCGGAACTCGAGGTGAGCGATGAACGCCACCCGTCGCATGATGCGCGCTATGCAGGCATTGCTAACCTGCCCGCAACCGAATCCCTGGCTACCACGCTGGACAGAGTACTGCCGTGCTGGAATGACGTTATCGCACCCGACCTCAAGGCCGGCAAAAATGTATTGATCGCTGCACACGGCAACAGCCTGCGTGCACTTGTGAAGATGCTCGACGGCGTATCAGACGAGGAAATTACAGGGTTCAACATCCCGACCGGCGTGCCAATCGCCTACGACCTCGACGACAATCTCAAGCCGCGCAGCCGGGAATTCCTCGGCGATGCCGATGCAATCGCCAAGGCAGCCGCTGCGGTCGCGGCACAGGGCAGCGCAAAATGATGTTTGCTCTGGGTGATCGAAGCCCGGTCCTTGAAGGCGACGAACACTTTATTGCAGACAATGCGAGCATTATTGGCAGCGTTCGCCTTGGCGCGCGCGCTAGCGTCTGGTTTAACTGCGTCCTGCGCGGCGACAATGACTGGATCAACATTGGCGAGTGCAGCAATATCCAGGACGGCAGTGTCCTGCACACAGACCCGGGCCTGCCGCTCACGGTTGGCAACAATGTAACGGTGGGTCACAAGGTCATGCTGCACGGCTGCCACATTGGCGATGGCTCGCTGATCGGCATCGGCTCAACCATACTCAACCGGGCAAGCGTTGCTGCCAATTGCGTCGTGGGCGCCCACTCTTTGATTACCGAGGGCAAGGAATTTCCTGCGGGCTCACTCATTATGGGAGCACCGGCCAAGGTCGTGCGAGCACTCGACGAAGATGAGATCCGCGCCCTGCAAATGTCTGCCGATCACTATGTTGCCAACGCCGCCCGGTACCGCGAGCAGCTCGCGAAAATCTGAGGACTCAGTGCTGGGCCTTCGGGTCTGAGCGTTTGCTGGCGCGCGCCGGGTCGACGACGCGCACCAGGCCTTCCTGCGTAGAACTCGCCACCAGCGTGCCCTGCTCGTCGAAGAACTGGCCACGCGCGAAA
>JAUHZT010000216.1 GCA_030425905.1 Gammaproteobacteria bacterium | reverse complement strand
GCCAGTTTCGCCAGGCCGGTTCGCTAGACTTCTACGCCTCGGACACAGCAAAACGGAACACGACAATGGGCTTTCAAATCAGTCCGCTGGACGCAAACGAGTTCAGCCACCTGAATGGTCTTGATGATGCTTCGCTGGCTATCCACGGCGCACGCAGAGTCACGGTAGACAAGCAACCGGGTTTTCCTTGCCGCCTGTCACTGAAAGACGCAGCCGTCGGTGAAACGGTCTTGCTGGTCAACTACGAGCATCTGCGCGTCGAGACACCCTACCGATCGTCGCATGCCATTTTCGTCAGCGAGCACGCTGTTTCCAGCCCACCTTTTCGCAATCAGGTACCCGAACAGCTGAGGCTACGCCTGCTTTCAATTCGTGCTTTCGATGCGGCAGGCATGATGGTCGACGCTGATGTCGTACACGGCAAAGACTGCGAACCGGTGATTCTCAAGCTGCTGGACAATCCCCTCGTCGACTTCCTGCATATCCACAACGCCAAACCCGGCTGCTATGCCGCACGGGTGGACAGAATCTGACATTGGCTGGCGATGCTATCGACGACCGGATGAGTAACCCCGGCGACTAGTCATCTCATTGCTACGCTCGTCGCACTGCGGTCCGCTTGCCTAGCGCGAAATTGTTACCAACTCCCCCGATACCGGGTCGTACTGCCCAAGTGCGCCAAAAACGGTCACGAAAATTTGCCCGTTTGACCTCGGTAATACGCTCAGGAATCCGCCGCTTCTGCTCATGACGCTACACTGGTTGGTGTCGAGATCGAGTGCATACATGCTGTCCTCGATAATCAGCAGTTCGTTCCCGGCCGGGTTGTACCGAATCTCCATCAGGTCTTCCTGGTAATTCGAGTTTTCATCGCGGCAGGCGTTCGGAATCTGCTGGCGATCGCCAGTCTCGAGATCCACGCGGTATATGTTGCCGCTCGCCTGGTCTCCGACAAATATCGCTTCACCCGTTTCTGTCCAGTCGGACGTAACCAGCGCCTCGAACTCGGGACCGCTCCCTTTCACGCCGGCTTGTGACACCACACCGGCAAATCCCGACGGAAGATCGACCAGGTAGACGGCGCCGGTCGGCACGTCGATGGCGAAAAGTCGTCCGGTATCGGGATCGAAAAGGATGTCGGAAATGCTTTCCAGTGCCGAGAACCTGACGTCGGCGACCGTACGAACCGTAGACGTGTCCAGGTCAACCTCGAGAATTGAATCGCGAAACGCAACGAAAACCCGGCGTCCTGCTTCGTCCAGCGCAATTCCGTGCGCGATCTCGTTGTTCGTGCGATTCACATCCCCCACTTCGACCCGGTCCCCGGTGCCGAGGTCGACTTCAAACAACCGCTCGGAAGCGTTGCCGCCATCGTCAAAAATGTAAGCTTTGCGGCCATCGGCCGTGATCTCAAATTCCCGCGGAGCGACCAGGCTGATCCCGGAGCCAATGCGACGCGACCGAAAATCGGATCGCTCGCCAGTGGCTAGGTCTATGGCTATCAACATCTCGAGCGCCGAATCGCTGACTATGACGCGGTCGTTCGTGGCGTCGAGATCCATGTCCCGGATCTGCGAAAACACGTAGGGATCATCCGGCCCCACCTGCGACACGGACTGCTTCGAGACAGGATCGAGACCAATAATTTCGATCCCGTCATAGGTGGCAATGTAAACGAGCCCACTGGTGGTCGCTGCATGCAGTTCGCCACCACCTGCATTCAACCCGGGCGTCAGCTCCATCAGGCTGCCATCCGTTAGCGAGACACCAACCAGCGGGCGTTGTGGGCTGATATCGTACATGCCGACGATCATGTCATCGTCAAGAGAAATGTCGTAAACGGCCAGCTGCGGTGCCGGTGCTGGCGGCGTTTCGGCAAGTACCGAAAAGCTGTTGCTTGCCAGATCCAGTTCGACAACGCGGGATTTTGTGTACATACCGCCGCCCTGGCCAACGAACGTAACCAGCAGGTAGGCGCTGCTATTGGTCCCACCGCAGACAAACTCCCGGATATAGCCCGCCCGATGATTGGCATCCAGCTCAAGATACTGGCTCGGCAAACTGGCCAGGGATTCGCTTTCTCGCGTTGTCAGGTTGAACTTGCGAACACTCCAGGTCAGGCTGGAATCGATTGTGAGGTAAACCAGGTCGTTCTCGAATGGCCGGAAGCAGGAGTGGCTGGCGTTGTCGCTGTACTCGTCGTAGACGACCTGTTCGCCGGTATCGTAGTTGTACTCCACGAGGCTCTGGACAGGATTGGTTGCAGACCTCTGTGTCAGTCCAACGATACGCGTACTGTTCGGGTCCAGCGTGAAATAGATTGGCACTTCAACATAGCTGACACTCGCCTTGTTCGCGATCGGCGTGACACTGCCGGCTGCATCGGTCACCACCACCTCGATTTCGTTGTCACCACCAGCAAGCGGAATCTCTGCAGACCACTCAACCTGTGTGTCATTACGCACAGCATTGGCAACCGGGCCGGCTTGCGCTGTGGGCTTGCTCGCCGCGCTCGTCGCTACGGCCGCTGCAAGATTCGCGGCTACCCCGTTGACGGTGACACCGGACACACCGTCCGGGTCGCTGGCGGTACCACTCACGGTGATGCTTGGTGCCGACGCACCGGCATTGCTCGAAGGAAAAAGAATTTCCGCAGAGCCGTTCGGGGTTGGCGGCGCTGGTACGTCGCCGCCGCTATCGCCACTCGAGCCGCTCCCGCCTGTGCCGCAAGCGCTGATCGCGAGCGCCATGCTGAGTATCGAGATTGCCAAAAAGGTTTTGGTCATTCTTTTATTTCCACCTGGTTGAGGCGAGTCCGTCCGGACGACGACAGGCACACTGTAACGGCCAATTGCAGGTCTGCAAGCATTATTTTCCGACTGGCAAAACAATAAGGGGTTGCGCCGCCGATCTGGCAGTTGTGGCGTTAGATCGCGCGATATGTCACGTCCGCCCGCGCCGGTTATTGAAGGTCTCCGGCAAGCGCGCTAGCGTGCAAACTCCGCCAGCGCCAGGTCGACTAGCTGCAGGCTCCTGTCCCCTTCCGCTGCATCCGAGCGATTACAGAGCGTCACGACAGATAGCCTGTCGTCCGGAAAACGCGCATAGAAGGCACGAAAGCCCACCCACGAGCCGGTGTGCATGTGCACACGGTGCCCCCGGTAGGTCCCGATATCCAGCCCAAAGCCGTAGCCAGCGCCCGGGTCCAGCGAGCCGGGATCCATTGTTTGCACCGTAACG
>JAUHZT010000215.1 GCA_030425905.1 Gammaproteobacteria bacterium | reverse complement strand
CGTGCGCAGGTGGGTGACGGCAAAGTGCTCTTGGGTCTCTCAGGCGGAGTGGACTCATCCGTTGTTGCAGCATTGTTGCACGAAGCCATTGGCGACCAGCTCGTCTGCGTATTCGTCGATCACGGGTTGTTGCGGCACAACGAAGGCGACCAGGTCATGAAGACCTTTGCGGATCACCTGGGTGTCAACGTTATTCGGGTAAACGCAGCCGACCAGTTTTTTGCCGCACTCGAAGGCGTTCATGACCCGGAAGAAAAGCGCAAGATCATAGGCGCAGAGTTCATCAAGATTTTCGACGCCGAAGCGAACAAGCTGGCCGGCATCGAATGGCTTGCGCAAGGTACGATTTACCCCGACGTTATTGAGTCGGCGGGCGCCAAGACCGGCAAAGCCCATGTCATCAAGTCACACCACAATGTTGGTGGTTTGCCGGCAGACATGCGCATGTCCCTGGTTGAGCCTTTGCGTGAGTTGTTCAAGGACGAAGTCCGCCGCATCGGCGTTGAGTTGGGCTTGCCGCGTGAGATGGTTTATCGCCATCCGTTTCCTGGTCCTGGCCTCGGCGTGCGGGTACTGGGTGAGGTCAAGCGAGAGTACGTCAGGCTACTGCAGCTTGCGGACGACATATTTGTCGAAGAACTGCGTAAACACAATCTCTACGACGAGACGAGCCAGGCCTTCGCGGTATTCCTGCCAGTAAGGTCCGTTGGCGTGATGGGCGACGGTCGGCGTTATGACTATGTGGTGGCCCTGCGTGCCGTGGAGACGATCGATTTCATGACGGCTCGCTGGGCACGTTTGCCGTATGAATTCCTCGAGCACGTGTCCTTACGCATCATTAATGAGATTGATGGCATCTCCCGCGTAACCTATGACATCTCCGGTAAGCCACCCGCTACGATCGAGTGGGAGTAGGCGGCAAAGGCCAAATCGCTCGGGTTGTTGCGCGCGCACTCGACTTTCGGGCCTGTGCCGAACAGGCGTTCCTTAGCTCGTAAGAAACGCCGCGCCATCAGAAGGCCGCATCAATGCCTATGAGAAAGTAGTTCTCCGGGCTCAGGTGGCCGGTGAAGTAGTTGCCTGTCTGTGCTTTTTCATCAAGCAGGTCGATATTCGCTTCGACAACAGCTTTGACGTTGCGCATGAAATAGTAGGACATGGCAAGAGTCAGGGTCCGCATTTCAAGGCCTTCGAAGATTGTGTCAGTATCTTCAAAGTCACCGGCGTCTATGTGATTAATCAGCGCCGAAAAAACCCACTTGTCGTTGTGTATGTAATCCACACCTGCGAACGCGCCGGACCATTCATAGTCTGTTGCCGGGTCCAGGAAACCGTCCCAGCTATTCCACAGGTATTGGCCAAACCAGTACCATTTCCCATCGATATTGCCGGAGACGTCAATGCCAGCGACAGTCTTGTCGGTGCGGCGGCTGCCCGATTCCGTACCGGCCGGGCCAGTTGCATTCATCTGCTGACCCGACAAACCGAACAGGCCAACGGATACCGGCCCGATATCGGTGCCCAAACGGCCGAACACACTCTTTTGCGTATTGTTATCGAACATCTTGTCCGGGCGGCGATAGCCCGGGCTGTTAATGCCGAAGTTCTGCTCGATACCGTTGCCATTAACAAAGCCAAGTGAAACGTCAACATTGCCGAGACCTTTGCCGAACAGTATGCCGCGGTCATAGGTGACACCGGCGGCACGGTACAGCATGAAGTCCTGGAAGGTCATGCGTACTTCACGCGGAAACATCACGTCCGACACCTGAAACTGGCCAAGCATCGCACCAATACCTGTATCGAACAGGTCGTTGTAGCTGAACCACGCGTCCTCGACGATCACCTCGCCATTGCCGCCTTTCTCGGCGAAGATCGCGTAAAAGTAGTAGCTGATCTGATCGCTCAGTGGCGCGCTGGAGAGCAGTTTGACAAGGTAGGGCGACTGAAAATCCAGGCTGGCGTCGGCATCGACGCTGCCGTTGATCGGATCTATAGACTCGCCATCACGACCCTGAACGAATGCCTGCATCCGCATTGCCAGCGGCAGTGACTTGGGGAGCGCAAGGGTATCGTCACCGGTCTGAACGACCAGTTGTTGCCAGTTCGGCAAACGAAAGTTCATGTCATCGGCAAAGGACTCACCGAAGGTATTGAGTCGCGGGTAGGCAGCATGGCAAACGCTGCAACTCACGCCGTACTCCCGGGCGAAAGCGGGCATAGCGTTGGCCGGTATATACGTTGCAAGTATTAGAACCAGTGCGGCCAGCGCATTTGCACTCGCGAGAATAATACGTGACATGCCATTGCTCCGAGCGAGTTGAAATCAGCGTACAGAGTGCCCGGGTGACCGGGTCCGAACAATACGTGGATTTACCTAAGACGCTCGCGCCGTTGGCCGCCAGGGCCGCGACTATTTTTTGGTGATGAACGAGCCTGTAAGGCTGAGCAGGTCAGGGCTGTTTGTGTTGTGATTTACTAACGCAAGACAGTACAACAAATTTTGTGTCGATTCCCGGAGTCGTGCCGGGGCAGGTTAGCCGATAAGCGCATTGTTTTGCGTTGTAATGGCCGGGCGCGGGTGCGTCGGTTCGCGGACCTTACTGTTGTACACTTGTCTCTTTCGCCCCGGCAGTGCAGTCGTCGTAGTTATGAACACACCTGAATACACATTGATCCGCGAGGTTTCGTTACTGTGAGCAACTGGCCCGAACAGGACCTCAAGTTCATGCGCATGGCGCTTGTTGAAGCTGAGCGAGCCGAACAAATGGGCGAGGTGCCGGTGGGTGCGGTGCTCGTCATGGGCAGTGAGGTCATTGCGACGGGCCATAACCGTTCGGTTGCCGACCATGACCCCGCGGGCCATGCCGAGATCGTCGCGTTGCGCAAGGCCGCACAAGTGCGGCAGAACTATCGTCTGAACGGTGCCACGCTGTACGTCACGCTGGAGCCCTGCACAATGTGCATCGCGGCGCTGGCTGAAGCCCGGATAGCGCGTCTCGTTTTCGGCGCCTATGACGCACGCGCTGGCGCGGCAGGCAGTGCAATAGACCTCGCTGACTCGAAGGTGCTACAGCACCGTATGGAGGTGAATGGCGGCGTTATGGCCGACGAGTGTGGCCAGATTCTCAAACGGTTTTTTGCAGCGCGACGTTAAGACGTCGCAACCACCGACTCTTTGTTAGTCGCTTCTTCCTGATCGGTTAACCACACCAGGATGTTGTAGTACGCACGAATATTGTTGACGTACAACACAGGCTCCCAGCCACGCGCATAACCATACGGTAGCTGCGAATACCATTTGCGCTGTGCG
>JAUHZT010000214.1 GCA_030425905.1 Gammaproteobacteria bacterium | reverse complement strand
CGAGATCAACACTGCTACCCGGTGCGACCGGGCTGCCACCAGCCGGGTTCTGGCTGATCACATCGCCCGCCGCTACCGTAGCGCTGTTCTCGGTTGTCACCGATCCAACCGCGAGGTCAGCCGCAACAATCGCAGCTTCCGCTGCCGCCTGCGTTTGGCCAACGACGTTTGGTACGGCGACATCCTCAGGGCCGGCAGAGACAACGAGATCAACACTGCTGCCCGGGGCTACCGAGCTGCCACCGGCCGGGTTCTGGCTGATCACATCACCCTCGGCGACCGTGGCGCTGTTCTCGGTTGTCACCGATCCAACCGCGAGATCAGCCGCAACAATCGCAGCTTCCGCTGCCGCCTGCGTTTGGCCAACGACGTTCGGTACGGCGACGTCCTCAGGGCCGATAGACACTACGAGATTCACCGTACTGCCCAGCAGCGCGACCGTACCGCCAGCCGCATCCTGACTGATTACGTCACCAGCCGGCACAGTATCACTGCTTTCGGTATCAACTGTTCCAACCGTAAGCCCTGCGGCGACTATTGCAGCCTCCGCAACGGCCTGGGTATCACCCACTACATCGGGTACCAACACTTCTTCTATGAGGACAACAAGCCGCGTTTCGATAGCATCTTCACTAAGAGGATTCAGATCGCTGACGGTCAGCCGCACGGAGCGAGTTCCTGTTTCGCCAATGCCGGGCGTGTAAGTCCAGCTCTCGGCATTGCTCATCACCACACCATTGAGCGCCCATTCGTAACTGACATTCTCAAGGTCGGGATCGCTCGCAGTTGCTGAAAAATCGAGCGGACTCAGGTTGCTTGCCGTCGGCGAAAGGTCAGCAGGAACGAACGAGGTAATTTGCGGCGGTCCGTTAACTTCCATAACGACCACTGCCGCGTAGGAAATATCCGCGTTGCCGTCGGTGTCCGTTACCTTCAGGCCAACCTGCGTATCAACTGGCGCGCCATAGGTGTTAGAAACTGAGGCACCCGTCGCGTCGTCAAATTGACCGTCCAGGTCGAAATCCCATTCGTAGGTCAGCGCCTGTCCCTGCGGGTCGGTAGACCCGGCTCCGCTAAAGTTAATCGGACTCCCCTCGTCACCGTTGTAGGGGCCACCGGCGTCCGCAGAGGGGTGCTGCTCGGTCACGAGCGGCGCAAAGTGGTCGACCACGTCTTGCGCCTGACCGCGAAGATCCGCTGTAGCCACGAGCATAGCGTCTGTTGCGGCCACAATTGCATCCAGCCCGCCGCCTCGCGAGAAAGTGCCCGACGGTGCCGGGAAGGCCGCGATCCGATCAAAAATCAGCTGTATGTCCGCATCGCCAAAACCTGCATCGCGCAGGCTCTGCTCCTCTTCCGGCGTCAAACCAGAGGTTTCGAGACGTGCGAACAGAGCAGCAACTTCGGCACCGTCGAGGACGTCGTCCACGATGCCTTTAGCGGCGAGTTCCGCCTTGTAGTTCAGAGAAAGCTGACGCGTAGTCGAGAGTTGCGTTGTCAGCATATCGGCGTACTTAACCAGTCCCCGAGCTTGTAGCAAGGTGTACTGATCATTTGACGCATTCTCGGCACCTTGGTATTTCTCGAGCGTACGCATCAGCGTAAACACGAGCGCCGCTTCTTCGGCCATGGTATTGGCAAGCGCGGTACTCGCAAGGTGCATCGGGTCCTGGTTCAGGTTATTGAAGGGGTATTCCAGCGGCACTCCCGGCTTGAGTGGCGCAAGCGCTGCCAGGTCCGCGTTGATTGCGCTGATATCCAGCGGAAAGAGCTCCGTGAATTCGGCGTCTGGCGGGTCATCCGCAAGTGATTGATACCGCCCTGCCTGTTGCCCGGCGAGTGCGGAGATAATTTGCCCGCCTTGAGCCAGCACGGCGCCGTTGTAGTCTGTTGGCTGGCCAGTGACGAGACCGGCCGCACCGACCGCCGCGTTCAACCAGTCACCCGTTCCTACCGACCAGGCGATGGAAATGACAGACGCGAACTCGTCAAGATATTCGCCCCAGTCTGCCAACGTTTGCCAAGGTGCCGCAGCGCCGGCAGCCGCTGCTTTGATTGCTGCAACATCAACCGTGGGGGCCGCACCGCCACTGGACAGAATGACGATGTTGTCGACCGAGATTCCACCCTGATTATTGACGATAATTACGCTGTAGTTACCAGGGGTTGTGGGCGGCAGCCACAGGTATTCTTCCCAAAAGGAGCTAAATGGGGAGATGCCGTTACATCCCCCTGCGGTAACGTCAGCCGCCGTGGAGGTGGCCCCGGGCGGTACGACACAGGCGAGCGCATTGCCACCGAGAACATTGCCGCCCGGAGAACCGCCAAAAGCACAAACTGGCTCGTTGTCGTAAAAGACGTTTTTGAAATCAGTATTGCAGTCTGATGCGAATATTGATTGAGCCATCGCTGACTGCGACGGTGCCAGTGCGAGCAATGCTGCCAGCACAATAATCCACTTACCTATCCTGATCGCGTCCATAGTCCCCTCCGATCATCTATACAGTCCCGTGCCTGCTAAGGACATCGAACGGACGACCCCCATAGTCGCGTGTCGCTCAAGAATCCGCAAAGCCGTGTATTCACAACCTTGGTAGCTGTGGGCTGTTGGTTATTATTTTTCTGTCGAGAATTTCTTCGTTTTATTAATCGACAAGCCTGTCGCTCACAACGTTGATGCCTGACTGCCGCAAGCACAGCGGGCCGTGGCCTCTCCGTTTGAACATAAGGGCAAGCAATAACTGTACCAGCCAGATGCTCGACAATAATGCATACAAACTATCCCGGCTTAAGCTTCTGATTTCTTTGACGGAATTCGGAAAACCCTCACAGTCGGATAGCGCACTCTGTGAATAGCAGCTCAGGCGAAAATGCCAAGTTTCTCAACATGCGTGCGGCAAGTCATTGAAATAAAAAATAAAAGCAGCCTGCGATCTGGAAGCTGGCATGAATTACTCCTTTATTCAGGCTCATATCTAGCGCAATGCTTTTTCAGCAACCGCAAGAATTACATGTAAAGTCAATAGGCTAAAACATAATACTTAGAAAACAGTTTATTTGTCTCAAGCAGGCCTGAACGCGGTGGACAAGCGTCGGTTATTTTTACGCATCACGCATTCAATACAGACATCCACTTACCTGGCCAGCTTCCTTTCAATGTAAGTGCACCATTGATCAGATTCCGGATCAGGGATGCCTGAATTACCTCGAATTCCCAGTTTGAACTCAACAACCGAGCGCCATTCTGCCGACCCCAAGTCAGGACCATGGCCATCCGAATCACCCGTGTGTAGTTGGTCTTCGACGTACCGATACCAG
>JAUHZT010000213.1 GCA_030425905.1 Gammaproteobacteria bacterium | reverse complement strand
TGTGCGTCATTGAATTCAATGACCTCAGCCAATGAAGCGACAGGCGCGTTCGAGTTGCTGAGGTACGCATTGAGATCGGCCTTGAACTCATACAGCAGAACCTTGTACTCGTTCTCACCGGCAGCACCGAGATCAATCTCGAGCTTATCGACAACGATTGCGCCCTGGGCCTGCAACGTGTCAATGCTCGCGGCAAGGATCGCTTCAACCTCCGGGTTGCTGCCCGCGCCATAGTAATTTCGCAGCACACCGATGCGCCGGCCCGCGAGCCCGTCAGCGGCGAGGTTGGCCGCGTAGTCAATGCGGCCTTGTGGTCCCTCGGCCGTGACCGGGTCGCTCGCATCCTTGCCCGTCATGGCGGACAGCAGCGCCGCCGCATCGCGAACACTGCGTGCCATGGCGCCCGCCGTGTCCTGGCTGTGGGCAAGCGGCACGATGCCGCTGCGGCTGATAAGCCCCAGCGTCGGTTTGATACCCACGACGCCGTTGGCGCCAGCAGGGCATACCACCGAACCGTTGGTTTCTGTACCGACCGCAACCATGGTCAGATTGGCGGCGACGGCTACAGCCGAGCCGCTCGAGGAACCGCAGGGATTGCGCGTGAGGTCATACGGATTGTGCGTCTGGCCACCCACGCTGCTCCAGCCGCTCGTGGACCGGGACGAACGGAAGTTTGCCCATTCACTGAGGTTGGCCTTCGCGAGTATAACGGCGCCGGCATCGCGCAACTGGCGAACGAGAAACGCATCTTCGGACGGCCGATGCGTGGCCAGTGCGAGCGAGCCGGCGCTTGTGTACATGCTGTCCGCGGTATCGATGTTCGCTTTGAGGACCACGGGAATACCGTGCATCGGTCCGCGCGGGCCGGACTGACGCCACTCGTCGTCAAGTGCTCGCGCAATCATCAGCGCATCGGGATTGACCTCGATAATGGCATTGAGCCCGGCGTCACCCTGATCAATCGTCTCGATGCGGTCCAGGTACCAGTGCACCAGTTGCTCGGAACGCAATTCGCCGCGCTGCATCCGGTCGTGTAATTCGGCAATGCTGAGTTCGGAATAGTCTTCGGCCTGACCACTACAAGCGGCCAGGCCGAGCACGGCGAACAACAGCAACAGGCGCTGCATTTATTCCGGTTTTTTGAAACGCATCAGGAAGCGATCGGTCTTGCCGCGCAGTTCCGGCGCAAAAACTATTTTTTCGTAGTCGTCGCTGCTGTTGCGCAGTATGTCGCTCTCGCCATCGAGCGCAAAACCGGCAGCCTCGAAGTCACGGATCACCAGGGCCGGGTCGATCCGGTGCAGGGTGCCGCCTGTTTCTTCGGGCGCACCCGGTGCCGCGACGTGATCAATGATGCCCGCGATGCCGCCAGGTTTGAGGCTCTTGTAAACTTCAGCGAGAAATTGTTCGACGTCAATGCTGTCCCAGCCGTTTTCCGGATCGTGGTTATACACGTCGTGGTAAGCCAGGATCATCGTAACGGCATCAAAGCGCTCGGCAGGCAGCTCGAGTTCATTGTTTTCCGCCATCAGAATGTCCACGTTCGGCAAACGGCCTTCAGCGTGTCGCTTATTGAACTCGTCGCCAACGAACTTCAGGTAGGGCTCGTTCGATTGCGCCACGACCCGGCCGTTCGGCCCAACCACGTGCGCGATAATTTCGGCGTAATAACCGCCGCCGGAAAACAGGTCGAGAACTACGTCTCCGGGCCCAATGCCGAGGAACGCGAGCACCTCGTCGGGCTTGCGGCCAGCGTCTCGGGCCGCATCGCCTTCGAGCCGGGTCGGGCTGGCCAGCGCCTCTGCATAAATGGATGTCTCGCGACTGGTCGGCGCCGGGTCGGCGGCGTTGTTTGCGGTCGCCGCTGCAGGCGCTTGGTCATTGCTGCAGGCTGCCAGGGCCGCTGCCAGCAATAATGTTGTCATGAGCTGCTTCATTTTCTCAGTCCTTACGCTGTCGAATCCGAATATCGGGAATTACCGGGTATCCGACAGCATGATTGCCCCAAAGTGCCGGCGGAGGCAATGGCTGATAATGGCAGAAAGACGCCGCCGGCTAACCGGGCGCGCAATAAAAAGCCCCGCGGCGTAAGCGGCGGGGCTAATTTTCTCTTTTTTTCAAAAGAGGTAACTGCGAGTTCAGTAGCCGGAAACAGATATCTTATTGTTATTGGATCTGGATCATATTGTTTTTGTAGTTATTATTCTTCTGGCGTCTAAATCCTGTACTGGTCCGAGTTTGCTAGCTGAGGCAGTTACACTTCGCTTGGGCACGACTCTAAAAGCAAGTCCTGTGCCAACCCTTGGCAAACGCCCGGTAACTCAGGGGTTCGGAGAGAAATCGCAGGGACGTGCGCGGAAAAATCGGTCAATGTGTAAAAAGAGTCGACGCTGGGTCAATGGCAGGTCAGAGACTAAAACAATTCAGGCAACTAAATGCCTGAATTGCCTGCGAATGATGCATCACAACGGCCTATCTTGTGTCGCGCGCACCGGGCTCGCCCAAGGCGCTAAAGCCAACGAATCCCGGCGAGCGGCAATGCCGGGGCCGGCACCGTATATTTTGTCAAATTATTCGACGTTCCTGGCGGCCTCGGCGAGGTCGAGCAGTCCGGATACGCTGTAGAAGCGGCCATTTCGTACGACGCCAATAATCTTGAGCGTGTCGTCAATGGTCGTGAGCGGGTTGCCGTCGATAACCAGCAAATCGGCGGCAGCGCCGCGGGTGACACGGCCGAGTTGCAGGCCAAAGCCGAGGGCAGCCGCGGCGTTGACACCGGCCGTGCGCAGTACTTGCTCATTACGCAGTCCGGCGTCGGCGAGCGCGCGAAATTCGGCGTGCAGCGCGATGCCCGGTGGCAGGCCGTTCGGCGCACTGCCCAACACCAGCAAGGGCGCAGCGGCCGTCAGGTGCGGCGGTCGTGCAAAGCGCCGCTTGATGCGGGCTTGTGCGCCGATGGCGCGAGCGACCCGGTTTTGCAGGATGTCGTCGAGCCCGCCGGTGCTTGCATCGGCCAGCCCCGAGACAAACGTGATGGCGCCAACTCCGCTGGCGAGTTGCACGTCCTGGTAATGCACGCCGCGCGGTGAAGCCGGGCGCGTGTCGGTGCCGAGTAACAGTGCCGCACCCGAACCCAGCGCGGCCTGCCAGCTATCGGCGAGTACTGCCACGCCGCGTTTTTGCCAGCCGTGCACGGCATCGCGAAAACGCGTGCCGGTGGTCATGTCGCCGTGCAGCGTGATCAACCACGGATAGGGTTTCTCGTGGCTGGCCGAGTCAATCGCTGCGGCAGGCAAGACGCGCGGGCCGGGCAGGGGCTT
>JAUHZT010000212.1 GCA_030425905.1 Gammaproteobacteria bacterium | reverse complement strand
CCTGTCAAACAGATCCGCTGCCTTTGCGAATCCTGCGAGCGTGCCGTGGAGATTGTGCACAACGGCAATGAACTGGCCGGACTGTTCGCGATGCGCACCACCATGGAACTGGGTCAGGCAGAGCGAATCATCCTGGGAACGGACTCCCCTGCGGGCTCCGGTGTCCAGCCGCTGGGAATCCTGCGTTTGATTGCAATGCTGAGTTCGCTCGGCGAAGTGGCACCGGAAACGGTGTTTTGCTTCGCGACCGGAAATACTGCACGCATCAGGAACCTTGACTGCGGGCTTGTCGAAGTTGGACGCGCAGCCGACTTTGTCGTGATGGATCGTCCCCAGCACAGTGCGGGGGCGACTATTCTTGACAGCGTGGCGCTGGGTGACCTGCCGGGAGTCAGCATGACCATCATTGACGGCGTGATCCGTTGCGGCCGTTCAAGAAATACGCCACCGGCAGAGACGCTGGCGACCCTGGAGGAGTGACATAGAGTGGTGCCTGGCAACTACGAGCGCCCTGTCGACCTTGAACAAGCACTGACGCTGCTTGCGCAGGGCTCGCGCCGGGTGCTGGCCGGCGGTACTGACGTCTATCCCTCCCTCGGCGATCACGGCGTCCTGGGCCGTGTTCTCGATGTCACTGCTATTCCGGACCTCAGGGGCATCACTGAAGACGGAGGCCATTGGCGAATCGGTGCGACGTCGACGTGGTCCGATCTGGTGAGTGCAGAATTACCCGGTTCATTTGACTGTCTCAGGTTGGCCGGGCGTGAGGTCGGCGGCATCCAGATCCAGAACGTCGGAACCATCGCTGGAAATCTTTGCAATGCGTCACCCGCAGCTGACGGAGTACC
Organism: Gammaproteobacteria bacterium; assembly: GCA_030425905.1. Lineage (GTDB taxonomy): Bacteria > Pseudomonadota > Gammaproteobacteria > Steroidobacterales > Woeseiaceae > UBA1847. The sequence continues at coordinate 2,489 of JAUHZT010000212.1, read as the reverse complement.
ACCGTTGCTGGCGCTTGACGCGCGCGTGGAACTCTCGTCGGTCAGGGGCCGCCGGGAACTGGCACTGGAAGCATTCATCACCGGCCCACGGCAGACGGCGCTTGCCGCCGACGAACTCCTGTCGGCCGTGCTGATTCCGAAATCGAATGCGCACGGTGTCAGCTCGTTCCTGAAACTCGGATCAAGAAAGTACCTGGTCATCTCCATTGCGATGGTGGCCGTTGTGCTCGTTCCGGCCAGTGACCGCACTGTCGGGAAGATCAGTATCAGCGTCGGGTCCTGTTCGGCAGTTGCCTGCCGCCTGCGTGAGCTAGAGGCCGACTTGCAGGGACGCTCGCTGGAAGATATCGGTCGGGCGCCTTTCGCGGATCGATTCTTCGCACCGCTATCCCCGATTGACGACATTCGTTCGAGCGCTCGTTACCGGCTGGAGGCTGCCGGGGAACTCGTGCGGCGCGCGGTATTGACGTGCGCGGAAGCCCTGCTGTGACTGATGTGACGATTCAGTTTGAATTGAATGGCGAGCCGGTCAGTACCGGCGCAAGCGCTGGCCGCCGCCTCTCGCGAGTTCTGCGGGAAGATTTTGGCCTGACGGGCACCAAGGTCGGGTGTAACGCTGGTGACTGTGGAGCCTGCACGGTACTGGTCGATTCCAGGGCCGTTTGCGCCTGTATGATGCCGGCTCAGCAGGCGGCAGGTCGCAGTGTCGAGACTGTCGAGGGCCTGGCGAACGGACGCAGTTCCTGCAGCGGGCGGTTGCAGCAGTCGTTCTTGCAGCACGGGGCGGCGCAGTGCGGTATTTGTACGCCTGGCATGTTGGTAGCCGCAGAGGCATTGTTGCGGAATATTCCGCATCCTAGCGAGCAGCAGGTCGAAGATGCGATCGGCGGCGTACTCTGTCGATGTACCGGCTATCGCAAAATTATCAGCGCCATCATGGATGCGAATGCATCGCGTCCTGCTGAGCCACAAACGGTATCCAGTGTTGCAGTTGGTGAGCCAGTCGTGCGCCTTGATGGTTCGCCGAAAGTGTCGGGCACTGACCTGTTTGGGGCGGATGCGTTGCCGGCCGATGCTTTGCTTGCACGTGCGATTCGCAGCCCCTGTCCGCGCGCGACATTTGAATTCGGCAACATTGATGAGTACATAGCAAAGTCGCCCGGTGTGGTCGCGGTGTTTACGGCCAAAGACATACCGGGTCAGAATTGTTTTGGCGTGATTCCTGAATTTGTCGACCAGCCGGTTTTCGCCGAAGCAGAAACCCGTTTCGAAGGCGAGGCGGTTGCGTTGGTTGTTGGTGTTGCTGACATTGTGCACGACCTGGATCTTTCGTTGTTCCCGGTTACATGGCGCAAATTACCCGAGGTCAGGACGAGCGCGAGCGCGGCGGATGAGACAGCGCCGCAATTGCATCCCGGGCGGGAAAAGAACCGCCTGACCGGCGGGTTCGTGCAAACGGGTGACGTTGACGAGGGTTTCGCGGCCGCATCTGTTGCTGCGGAAGGTACCTTTACAACCGGCTTCATCGAACACGCCTACATTGAACCCGAAGCGGGATTTGCCCGGCGAGTCGGGGACCGAATTGAGGTGCAGGCCTGCACACAGGCCCCGTACATGGATCGCGACAGCCTTGCCGGGCTACTTGGAATCGCAAAGCAACAAGTACGGGTAATCCCGACCTCGGTCGGGGGCGGGTTCGGCTCCAAGCTTGACTTGTCGCTGCAGCCATTTCTGGCTATTGCGGCCTGGCATCTGAAACAGCCCGTAAAAATGGTGTATTCCCGTGCCGAATCCATGTTGTCGACGACGAAGCGCCACCCATCGCATATCCGTGCGAAAATTGCGGCGAACAAAAACGGCAAGATTACGGCGATGTCGGTGGATGGCATCTTCAACACGGGCGCCTATGCTTCCTGGGGGCCGACCGTTGCGAATCGCGTTCCCATTCACGCGGGCGGCCCGTACCACATCCAGAATTACCGAGCCGAGTCGTCGGCCATCCACACACATTGCCCGCCATCTGGCGCGTTTCGCGGGTTTGGCGTACCTCAATCAGCCGTCGCGCAGGAGACATTGCTGGACCTGCTTGCAGAGCAATTGCAAATCGATCCGCTTGATTTTCGCATCCAGAATGCGCTCACGAACGGCTTGCCGACAGTAACCGGGCAGCGCTTCGAAAGTGGCGTTGGTATCGCGGCATGCTTCAACGCATTGAAACCGTATTGGCAGCAAGCCTTGGAATCTGCTGCATCCAGGAACCGGTCCGCAGCCCAAACGCCTGTCCGATACGGAGTCGGCGTCGCCGGACTGTGGTACGGATGCGGCAATACTTCACTGCCCAATCCGTCGACCATTCGTGTCGGGTTAAGAAATGACGGACGAGTCGTTCTGTTCCAGGGGGCAGTTGATATTGGCCAGGGATCGAATACGGTTATCAGCCAGATTTGCGCCGATGCAGTCGGGCTCCCCGTCGAAAAATTCGACCTGGT
>JAUHZT010000211.1 GCA_030425905.1 Gammaproteobacteria bacterium | reverse complement strand
TGCCGGAAAAGCGCCGATTTCGGCCGCATATTACGATCGTCAAACGCGCGCGCAGTTTTGAAGCACAGCGTTTAGCGCAGCCGGCGATGCTTGAATGGAACAGTTTTGAACTTGTCGAGTCGATTGGCGGCGCCGGTGGCCCGGCGTACCGGCCATTGAATCAGTAGATTGGCGCGGGAAGTTCGTGTTTCTCGCGAAACGGCCGAAAATCTCAGGCGGCACTGCCTATAGCCCTCAGGCATAATTACTGTATATAATCACATGTAAATACAAACGGCGTGGATGGCGCAAAAATTATGGACGAAAACCGGAAAAAAGCACTCGCGGCGGCCCTCGGGCAAATTGAGAAGCAGTTTGGCAAAGGGTCGGTCATGCGGATGGGCGATGGCACGGCAACGCGTGATATTGAAGCTGTCTCGACAGGTTCAATCGGTCTGGACGTGGCCCTGGGCATCGGTGGCGTGCCGAAAGGCCGGGTCATCGAAATTTACGGCCCTGAGTCTTCGGGCAAGACAACGCTGACGTTGCAGGTTATCGCGGAATGCCAGAAAAAGGGCGGCACGGCGGCTTTTGTCGATGCTGAGCATGCACTGGATCCAAACTATGCACAGAAGCTGGGCGTGAATGTCGACGAGTTGCTGGTGTCGCAGCCGGATACAGGCGAACAGGCTCTCGAAATTACCGACATGCTTGTGCGTTCGGGTGCTGTCGACGTCATCGTCGTCGATTCGGTCGCGGCCTTGACGCCAAAAGCCGAAATCGAAGGTGAAATGGGCGACTCGCACATGGGGCTGCAGGCGCGGCTCATGTCGCAGGCGCTCAGGAAGCTTACCGGCAACATCAAGCGCTCAAATGCGATGGTGATCTTCATTAACCAGATCCGGATGAAGATTGGTGTCATGTTTGGCAGCCCTGAAACGACCACGGGTGGCAACGCACTAAAGTTCTATTCGTCGGTCCGGCTCGATATTCGCCGGATTGGTGCCATCAAGAAAGGCGACGAAGTAATCGGCAACCAGACGCGCGTCAAAGTGGTCAAGAACAAGGTCGCACCACCGTTTAAGCAGGCCGAGTTCGAGATTCTTTATGGTGAGGGTATCTCACGCGAAGGGGAAATCATCGATTTGGGCGTTGCAAACGGCATCGTGGACAAAGCGGGTTCCTGGTACAGCTATGGCGATGACCGTATTGGTCAGGGCAAGGAAAACGTGCGTGAGTATTTGAAGGCCAATCCTGCCATGTCCGAAGAAATTGAAGCTCGCATCAGGGCAACGTTGCTTCCGGATACGACGGCTGCGGCAGACGCCGACTCGGACGACAAAGAAGCCGCCGCCGAGGCGTAAGTGGCCGAACGATCGGCAACCCATGAAATGATCAACGACCTCGTCCGTCCGGACGAGGTCGATCGTTTTTCGAGCCCACTCGAAGCGCGTAAGAAAGCGATGGACTACCTGGCACGGCGGGAGCACTCACGTTCCGAACTCGTGCAGAAGATGAGCAAAGCCGGATTCGATTCGGCTGTGAGTGAAGATGCCGTCGATAAGTTATGTGAGGAGGGCCTGCAAAGCGATCGTCGCTTTGTCGAGTCATTCATCCAGTCGCGGATTAACCAGGGAAAGGGTCCGGCCCGCATTCGGGCTGACCTCGGCCAACGCGGGCTCAGTGATGGGCTGGTCAGCGAAATGCTCAACGAGGCCGATGCGGACTGGTTTGCGCTGGCTACCGCTGCACGCCGCCGAAAGTTTGGCACGGACGAGCCCGGGGATTTCAAGGAAAAGGCCCGTCAGATGCGTTTCCTGCAATATCGGGGCTTCGAAAGCGAGCAGGTGCAGGCCGCTTTTGGCAATGCCGAAGACTAGGCAGGCCGAATAATAATGTCTTGCGAGGCTTAATCCCTTGGGCCAAGTCCCGTACACTTGCCCTCTTGTAGTCCATCTCACCAACCTGATAATTCACCGATGACATTCATGACGAGCAACGAGCTGCGCCACGCGTTCCTGGAATTTTTCCGTGAGCGTGGCCACGAGGTAGTCGCGAGCTCTCCGCTCGTACCCGGTAACGACCCAACCCTGTTGTTTACGAACGCGGGCATGGTGCAGTTCAAGGACGTATTTCTGGGTGAGGACAAGCGCAGCTACAAGCGTGCCACGACTTCACAACGTTGTGTTCGCGCAGGCGGCAAACACAATGACCTCGAGAACGTTGGCTACACGGCCCGTCATCACACATTCTTCGAGATGCTGGGCAACTTCAGCTTCGGCGACTACTTCAAGCGTGAAGCGACCGCCTATGCCTGGGAGTTTTTGACAGGCACGCTCGGGCTTCCGGCAGAAAAACTGTGGGTGACTGTTTACGAGGATGACGACGAAGCGGCAGACATCTGGCTAAAGGAGATGAAGATCGACCCGAGCCGGTTTTCACGGCTTGGCGCGAAAGACAATTTTTGGGCCATGGGCGACACCGGCCCCTGCGGTCCCTGTTCAGAAATTTTCTATGACCACGGGCCGGACGTGCCCGGGGGTCCACCAGGCTCGCCCGATGAAGATGGCGATCGCTATATCGAAATCTGGAACCTTGTCTTCATGCAGTTCGATCGCGCGGCCAACGGTGATATGACGCCGTTGCCCAAGCCTTCCGTTGATACAGGAATGGGCCTGGAACGTATTGCAGCTGTGATGCAGGGTGTGCACAGCAATTACGAGATTGATCTGTTTGCCAACCTGATTCGGGCGGTTGCTGACACGCTTGGCGTTGAGAATAACGGCGACAGCTCTTTGAACGTCATTGCCGATCACATTCGCGCTTGTTCATTCCTCGTCGTGGATGGCGTGTTACCCGGTAACGAAGGGCGCGGCTATGTGTTGCGCCGTATCATTCGCCGTGCCATCCGCCACGGCAAGAAGCTTGGTTATGAAGGGCTTTTCTTCCACAAACTGGTTGCGCCACTGGTCAAAGAGATGGGCGACGCCTACCCGGAACTCGCCAGCGCCCAGGCGCACGTCGAAAAAGTACTGGAAAAGGAAGGTCGCCGTTTCGCAGAAACGCTCGACCAGGGTATGGAGATTCTTGATGAGGCGATCAGTGGTCTCGACAGCAAAGAGATTCCCGGTGAGATTGTCTTCAAGCTGTATGACACGTATGGATTTCCGGTTGACCTGACAGCGGATATTGCGCGTGAACGCGGCCTGGCGCTGGACCAGGCTGGATTCGAGGCGGCTATGCAAGCGCAGCGTGAACGTGCACGCGCGGCGAGTAAGTTTAGCGCGGCAGACAGCGACGCGATGAAAAGCGACATTGAAACCGGCTTTTCGGGCTATGACGGGACTGATGAAGTCGCCG
>JAUHZT010000071.1 GCA_030425905.1 Gammaproteobacteria bacterium | reverse complement strand
GTGTACTGTTCGGCCAGCGCCCACAGGCGCGTTGCAACCGCCGTGCTGCCCGGCCAGCCCTCGACGGCGGCGTGCCGCGCCAGCACTCGCTTAACATTGCCGTCGAGAATAGGCTGGCGTTGCTCAAAGGCGAGCGAAAGTATCGCACCTGCCGTCGAGCGGCCGATCCCCGGCAGCGCTTCGATCTCCTTACGAGTGCGCGGAAACCGACCGCCAAACTCATCCAGGATGCGGCATGCGGCCGCATGCAGATTGCGGGCGCGCGCGTAATAGCCAAGCCCGGACCAGTGGTGCAAAACGTCGTCGAGAGGTGCCTTGGCAAGCGCATCGACCGTCGGGAAACGTTCAATAAAGCGTTCGTAGTAGGGAACGACGGTCTGCACCTGCGTCTGTTGCAGCATGATTTCCGAGACCCACACACGGTAAGGGTCTTTGACTTGCCACGGCAGGTCCTTGCGCCCGTGTTCGTCAAACCAGCTCAGCAGGCGCGTTGCGAACTCAGTCACCGCTGGCCACCTGGCGCTGTGCAATCCGTTCTATTCGTTCGAGTGCATCGCTGCCGTCATCCCGTAGCTTGCGCTTTATCAGGTACGGGCCGATGACAGGCGGCACCCAAAAGCCGGGCTTCATCTTCAGCGAGTAATGCACAACGGTTCGTCCGTCTTCAGAATGAAACAGCCATTGCTCGTCGCTGACATCAAAGTCGCTTTGCTCAGGGTCCGCGCTCGCCGTGAGTTTGCTATCCGGCGTCATCTCGACCGTGCCGGCCCGCACCACCGATTTGCAGAAGAACAGGATGCAACCGCGGTTGCGCACATAGTAGCCGTAGCGCCCCTGCGCATCGGGTCCGGTATTCCGCGCTTCCACGATCGCACTGGAGAACTCGGTTGAGAGATCCCAATCGGCAAATACGGCGTACACGGAAGCTTGCGGAGCGTCGAACCAGACCTCGGAGTCAACCGAGTAAATACCTTCCTCGTAGACTACGGCTATATCGCGCAGCTCAGCCGCCGTCGTCGTCGCCGGCACCACGGCCAGCAATAGCGGTACGCTGAGCCAGCGCCAGCGGATCATCTGCCCAGCAAGTCCTTGAGTCTGTCCTTGAGGATATCTTCGGCGTCCTTCTCTTCGGATTCGCCCTCGGCACTCTCTTCTTCTTCGTCGCCACCACCCAGCTTGTCCAGCAAGCGGTCGCGCAACTCTTCCTGCACGCGCCCCTTGAGCAGGCTTTCAAAATCGACGCCAATTTTTGGTGCCGCCAGCGTGCCGCTGATGCGCAGGGGTATTACTGCCTTCGTGAGATCGGCAATTTCGTCGGCACTCGCATCGTTAACAAACTCGGGCCGATCGAACACACGGCCCGACAAGGAGTAGTCGATGTCCGTCGACACAAGATTAACGTTGCCTCGGCCGCTTAGCTGCATGAACGGCAACTCAGCCAGGAAGTCGTCGTTGCGCATCACACCGTCGGTCACAATGCCTGTTGCAGAAACCTTGCTAAACGGAGTGCGCGCCGGCAACACAGGCTCTGGTGGTTCTTCTTTCCGGAACATCGCCCGTGCACGGCGTAGCTCGTACCAGACATCGGTGCCTTCATAAGCACCGTCGCTCATCGTAAATGACAGGTTGCCACTCAGCGTTTTCTGAATATCGGCCATGTTGTTGCCGCGCCCCGACAATACGAACGAACCATTAATCAGTCCGGTAATGTTCTCGCGCTCGAGCATCGCTTTAGCCATCGACGCCAGGCTGACATTCTGAATTTTCTCATTAACCGAGAGAGTCGCGGTGTTTCCGGAAGCGTCAATCCGGATATCGCCCTGGTAGCTGCCCTCGAAGAAGTCAGCACTCACCGGGTGAACACGTAACTGGCCGTTCCGGTTGTTGACACCGACAGCAATGTTGTCGAACTGCATTCCGCCCAGGCTCGCGCTCGCCAGCGTGAGGTCGCCGCGTACATTGAACGCGCGAATCATGTCGACGGGGATCTCAAGCGGCGGCTCGGCAGCGGCTGATTCAGTGCTCGCCGCTTCATCAGCGGGCGCCATATAGCGATCGAGGTTCATCGTGTCACCGGCCAGCGCCAGGTGATAAGTGCCATTCGCGGCGCTCGGTACGCTCAATTCGCCCTTAAACGTTGTATCGTCGATCACCAGCGTCATGCCGGTCAGCCGGATGCTGTCTTTGCCCACCGCTGCCTTGCCATCGAACAACAGCTTGCCGAGCGCTGCCGGGTCGGCCGTTTCGGGAGCATCGATCTGCAGCGACTGCATCAGGCTGCGCGGCGAAAACGCATCAATACTTACCTGTGCCACCGGCATTGGGTCACCGGCGTAAGAGAACGGCTCTACGGCAAGCGTTCCGTCGATATCCAGTGCGGAGAACTCGAGCTGGCCCGGAGATGCCATCCGCTCCGCAGTCGCGAGCCGTATCCGGGGTGCCTTGAGAGCAAAGGGTACGGGAACGTCGCCTTCGACAACGCCGTTGACGGTGCCTTCAATCTTCGAGTCAACCAGCTCGACCGTTGCCGCTTCGTCTTCGAAAGACACCACGGATGAGATTTCGATGTCGCCCGATATCCCTGCCGTTCTGGCAGTGAATGTGAAGTTGCCCTGCAGGTCGACGGGTTGCCCGGCACGCACTGCCCCGGTTGCGATGTTCAAACCAGCTAGCTGATATTGCTCGCCCACTTGGCGATTGTCATATACCAGCGCGGCGTCATTCACCTGCAGGCTGCCCACTTCAAACGAGCCGAGCTGGCCTGTTTCGGCGGGCGCGGCCTCCACTTCCTCTGCCGCTTCCTGGCGATCGATAAGGTCCTGCCAGTTACTGCGGCCGCTGCTGTCGACGGCGAGGTTTACAGTGAGCCCGTCCAGCCGTGCGGTACCGACCTGGACTTCGCGACGCAACAGCATCGGCAGCAAGCGCACGCTGAGCTCGGCAGACGTGAATTCAAGAAACGCTTGCTCGCCGAACCCCGCAGCGTTGCCGAGACGCGTCTCGCCCATCTCGATGGCAACCCAGGGGAACAGCTTGAGTCCCAGGTCGCCCTCAATAACAAGGTCACGGCCGGTCGCCGTTTTGACCTGCGCGCCAATCTCGTCGCGGTAGTTATTCGGGTCGAACAGCAGTGAAAACGCGATTATCGCGACCAGCAGGAGCGCGGCCAGTACAGCCACGCCGATAAGTAAGTATTTGATGCTACGGCCCATGAGTTGCTTACCGGAAAAGGGCCGTACAGGTTACCAAATCGCGCTCATGAAATGTAAAGCGCGGCCGGAATATCGGTGCGCTGGCGCGAAGCCGGCAACCGGGAATGCCTAGCGTTTGCAGATCTCGATATTCCCGTTCAGCGTCGACAACGAGACCCGCCCGTCGCCTGCACCCTCGCTGAAACTGAGCTCCACACCCGGCGCGTACTTGCTGGTGCGCTCGGCTTTCGGTCCGAAGCAATTCTTGATCCGGCCACTAAAGGACTCAACGTCAAAGCGGGCTGACACCTCGCCCTCAAATTCGAGATCAATGTTGCCACTGACGCTTTCCATGTCGAGCTTGCCGCCGGCGGCCAGTGCGGCGCTGAAATCCAGGTTGCCACTCACGGTTTCAATCCGCGCACGACTGAACCCGCCACCAATTACCCGGATGTCACCACTTACAACGTTTGCCTCGAGTTCTCCGGACAGCCCGATAGCGACGATATCGCCCGATACCGTGGATAATTCCCATTCACCGCTGGCCCTGTCATTGTGGGCCTCAATTTCGACATCACCGCTTACGGTTTCCGCATCGATATCAGCCGCAAATGCCTCGGTGGACACGTCGCCACTGACCGACTGCAGCTCCTGCTCGCTGGTGACGCCCTCAACCTCAATGTCGGCACTCACGGTGCCCACATCCAGTGAACTGCCGGCAGGCACCCGGATGTCGAGATTGGCCGAATAGTCTTTTCTGCCCGAGTTTCGGCTGGGCACTTTCACTTTGATCAGGATATCTTTGCCGTCGCGTTCGAAAACAAACTCTTCAACGTCGCCCCCGATTGTGCCCCTGACCTGCACCTCGTTTCGGTCCCAGCCGACAATATCAAGCGAACCTTCCACGATAGACACACTCACCCGTGCTCCGGAATGAGCATCTATCGTCCGGTCAACGTCCTCGGCAAGCGCCGTCGATGCCAGCAACAGGCCGAGCGTTGTCAGTATTAATCTATTCATGCGTATTCTCACTTCCTCAATGCGCCACACTCATCCCTTGAAATACGGGCGACGCGCCAGATTGTTCCTCAAATATCATTGCGTGACATGACGCTCTGCGTCAGTCCGCCAACATTGCGCATTACCGCGAGCTCTTCGCGGTAGGTCTTCAGTAGCAACTGCTGCAGCAATACATTGCCCGGTTCAGCCTCCAGCGCAGCGTTAATTTCGGTAATCGCGTTGCGGATAAGCTGCAGGTTTTCTTCCACGCCGGCACGCGATTCGGGTGACAGCTTTGCAAGCTCTTCGTCGAGCTGTGAGCGCAGGCTCGTACGTGCAAGCCTGAAACCCTCGCCGAGCTCATGGTTGGCGCCAAACGATGCCGTTTGCAGCACCAGCCCTTCCCTTGCGGGCACCTCGACAATGACCGGCTCAGTCCGGGTCAGCGACCAGGTGATCAACGACGAAGCACCAACCAGCAACAACACCGTCGCCGCCTGGGCAAAGTAGGAGAACTGCCTGCGCGGCGCCGGGGTTTCGATGGCGGCCTCGATGCCGGACCACAGATCCCGCTCGGGTGCTATCGACGTGGCCAGCCGCGCCGCGTCAGTCATCAGTTTGTCATCTGTCTCTGTACTCATGCTTCATACCCTTCCTGCTGCAGTTGCTGCGCCAGCAAACGCCGGGCCCGGTGCAACTGCGCTTTACTGGTGCCAACGGCAATACCGAGCATGTCGCTGGCTTCCTCGTGGCTGTAACCATAAACGCCGCTTAGCACGAAAACGTGTCTTGCGCCTTCAGGTAAACGGTCCACCGCTTCGGCGAGATCGCGCAACTCGCCCTGATCGCTGCTTGCCGCAGGCGCTGAACCCAGCTCATGCGCTGCCTGGATCCGATCCTGCTCGCGTTTCGATTTGCGCATGCGTCCGAGGACGGCGTTAACCGCAATCCTGTGCAGCCAGGTGCCGAACGCGCTGTCGCCGCGAAATTTGGCGAGCTTGTTCCAGGCCTGGATAAATGCTTCCTGCGCACAATCCTCAGCTTCACTTTTATTGCCGGTCATACGCAGGCACAAACCGTAGACACGATCTATATGCAGGCGATAAAGCGCCTCGAACGCGCGCTTGTCCGCTTTTTGTGCCCGCCGGATCCAGAGGGACTCTTCATCGACTGTCGGACTGACCGTTACACTCATGTCTCGACTATAGTCCCTGCCCCGGTTTGTCAAAAGTGCCGACACTGCTCCGGCCATTGTCGCGATTCCGTGTTTTATTGACTGTTGGATGCCTTTCGGGCGGGGACGGTTTGAATGTTTATCTGTGTAGAGGACATTTGATTACGCAGGCGCCTGTATACCTTGACGATTTAGGTTATTATTCGTCTGGCCCGTTTCAAATCTGGCCACCTCTTGGGGCAGCTGAAAGAATAATTACAGTTTATGGTGGGGCACTCTATTCTCTTTCTCGGACGCAGCTCATTTGCATCCGAGTACCTTTCTGAACTCGAAACATTAAGCTGCTGCACAATGCTGATGCGCTCCGGCGAACTTGGCATTCCGGCCAATACGCCATCGGCTATCGATCTCGTCATGATCGAAGTCGAAGCCCTCGGCGCAAATGCAGAACCAAAACCTTCACGACTGTTGCATCGGCTGGCGAATTACCCGGTTATCGCGCTCACGCAGAAGGCCAAAGAGCATCGCGGCATTGAGGCTGTGAATGCGGGCGCCCAGGCCTACCTGTGCGTCGATGACGTCAGCGTGGAAGAGCAGGAGTCCATCATCGACCACGCGGTCCAGCGCTATGCGCTGCAGCAGAAGCTTTCGGAAAGTGACGGCAACGTGCTGTCCATACTGCGCAACATTAACGACGGCGTCATCGTCGTGGATCGGCAAGGTCATATCCTGGAGGTAAACCCGGCAGCGCGCTCGATACTGGGGCTCAGTGCCCGCTGGCAGCCTGATACCGCGTGGGAACAGACCTTCTGCTGCCACGACGGCGCAGGTCGGGCGCTCGCCAACTCGGCGCAGCTACCACTGGTACGCGCGCGCAACGGTGAAAAGTTTACGGGCCACTCCGGAATTTTTCGCGCGCCGCAACAACCCGACATCTGGCTCAGTATCAACGGCCAGGGGCTGTATGACAGCAAGCATGCGCTGGTCGGCGGCGTCATCACGTTCCGGGACATCACGGACGTCACGCGGCGCACGACCGAGCTTGAAAAACGCGCCCAGTTTGATGACCTGACCGGGCTGCCCAATCGCAGCGCCTTTCATGAGCAGCTACGGCGTGCCATAGGCCGCAGTCAGCGGCGCGGCCAGCCACTGGCCGTCCTGTTTGTAGACCTTGACCGTTTTCGCTCGGTGAACGATACGCTGGGCCACGACACCGGCGACGCCGTGCTGCGTGAAGTTGCCGCCCGGCTGCGCAAGAACCTGCGTGTAGGTGATTTTTCAGGGCGCTGGGGCGGCGATGAGTTCGTCGTGTGCCTGGAAGACTTTGGTGAGTCCGCCAATGCCGCGGCAGCCGCGCAAAAACTCGTGCTCGTGTTGTCCGAAAAGTACTCGGTCAACAAGAGCGAAGTGTATGCAACACCCAGTATTGGCATTGCAATAAGCCCCGACACGGGCAGCGAAGCCGAGCGGCTGATCAAAGCGGCCGATATTGCGATGCACGAAGCCAAGAAGCGCGGCGGTGGTCGCTTCCAGTTCTATTCAAGCACGCTCAATGCCAAGCTGGCGCAGCGCGAAGAGCTTGAAATCGGGCTGCGGCACGCGCTCGTACGCAACGAGTTTGCGCTGCATTACCAGCCGCGCATCGACATATCCTCAGGCCGCCTGATCGGCCTCGAAGCTTTATTGCGCTGGCAACATCCGCGCTTCGGCCTGTTGGCGCCAGCGCGCTTTTTACCCATTCTCGAAAGCAGCGGCCTGATTCATTCAGCGGGTGAATGGGTTATCGAAAGTGCGTGTCGCCAGCTTGCCGCGTGGCAGCAACAGTTTGAACTGCCCGACCTCTCGATGGCGATCAATATCTCGCCGCAACAGCTCATGCACAAGCGGCTCATAGACTGCGTGGCCAATGCGATCGCGAACACTGCGCTCGACCCGGGCTGTATAGAACTTGAAATAGGCGACGGCGATATTGTGCGCAAACGCGGCGCCGAACTCGAAACCCTGCGCGGACTACGACGACTCGGCATACGCCTGTCGCTCGACCACTTTGGTATCGGTGATGTGTCGTTCGAGTCACTCGACAACGGCTTTATCGACAGCTTTGTTCTTGATCATTCGCTGATCGAGGACGTAGCGGACAACCAGAGCCACCAGCGCATCGTGCGTGCGGCCATCGCCATGGCGCAAGGGCTGGATATTGAAGTGGCCGCTGAAGGTGTCGAAACGCTGACGCAGCTCGAATTCCTGAAAGGCTGCAATTGCGACCTCGCACAAGGCTTTCTTATCAGCCGCCCCATGCAGCCTGAGAAAGTCTCGGCAATTCTGCGCAGCGAAATTGCCGGCACCAAGCTGCTGACGCGGGGCATGCCGTAGCTACAGGCAGAACCGCAGTGACCTGAGCTTTCGCATGCTCGCAGTAGCTGATTATCGCAAGTGCCGGGCCCCACTACCTGCCCGGAGTCTGCAGAGAGTAAGGCGAGAAGGTAGAATCCTGTTTGCTCGTCCATGACATAACGGAGTAGCTTCAATGATACGAATAACAAAAATCGCTGCTGCCGGATTCATCGGCACAATTGGTCTGCTGTTTTTTCTCGACAACCTTTTTAACCTGGATGCGGCTTACACCGGTGTCTCGTTTGTTTTATCGGGCGCCGAACAGCCTTACTACAAGATTCTCGGGCCAACCATTTCGGTAAGCTGGCTTACGTGGTTAGCGCTCGCGACGATAATGGCTGGCGAGCTTGGCACTGGCGTTCTCGGTTTGTGGGGCGCGCTGAAACTTGCGCAGAAGAAGTCGGCTCCCGCTGAGGACTTCAACAGCGCCAAGACAACGGCGATCGCTGCCGGCGCGCTTGGCATGCTGGTGTGGTACGGCTTTTTTGTAGTAATTGGTGAAGGTTACTTCCACATGTGGCAATCCCAGGTAGGCCTCGCCTCCTCTGAAGGAGCGTTTCGCTACGGGACAGTTTGCGCGGTACTCATGTTTTACCTGACGATTCGAGACGACTAGCGTTGAAGAAGCGCAACGGGAGCGTGACAGTTCAGCCTCTGAACCATGCAAACAGCACGCTGCTTGAGAATATCGCGCCCGGTGTATTCGACAATGCTATTGATCCAGTACAGCTGCAGGCGTTTCTCGACGACCCAAGGCACATCATGTTTCTTGCTGTTGAGGAGCAAAGCGTTGTCGGCATGGCATCGGCCGTTGAGTATTTCCACCCGGACAAGCCATCACAGCTATGGATCAACGAGGTTGGTGTTGCCGCCGCACACAGGCGCCGGGGCATTGGCCGATCACTTGTCGCTGCGTTGCTGGACGTCGCCAAGCAACGCGGTTGCGTCTACGCATGGCTCGGCACAGATTCCGACAACGTGGCCGGGCAGGCCTGCTTCAACTCGGTACCTGGCGGGGAGCAACCACAGCCATTCCTGCTGTATGAGTGGGACGTCAGTAACTAAGTTGCCTGACGCCTGACTTTTAGCCGCCAGGCTTGCCACAATTCCAGCAGGCTGCGAACTGACCTTCATTATGTTCGCCACAGTTCGCGCAACGCCAGTCGGGCGCGTCGCTTTCATCGAGCGCCGAGCCGTCGATAAGCTGTTTGGCGCGATCTAGGTCGAGATCGTTAACCACCCAGAGCTGCGGCCAGGTATCGGTGAACGGCATTTCGCCGAGAATCGAGCCCAAGTGCTCGTTGCGAATCTTGCTGGCGATGCCCTCGGACTCAAGAATATTCTTGTAGTGATGAATCGTGATAACTGACGGCGCTGAGGTCAGCTTTTTCATGCGCTGCGCAGCCCGGCAAGAAACTCCGCCCCGCTCTCGCCTTTCTCGAGCACCTCCACCAGCGCCGATCCAACGATAGCGCCGGCCGCATGGGCCCCGACGCTGCCAACGTCGCCGGCCGCACGAATGCCAAAGCCTGCGCAGACCGGCAACGAAGAAATATCAGCTACTTTATCCAGATAGGTTGCAAGGTCTGCCGGCAAGCCCGCGTCGCCGCCTGTAATGCCCGTGATCGTCACCGCATAAACGAAACCGCGTGACTCGCTGCACAGCACGCGGAGGCGCTCATCGGGAGTGGCCGGCGTGACAAGCTGAATAAGACCGAGCCCCCTGGCCTTGAGCGCCGCGCGCAGGTCAGCGCTTTCTTCATACGGCAGGTCCGGCACGATAAACGCATAGACTCCGCATGCGAGCGCGCGCTCCGCGAGTGCGTCAAAACCGAAGGCGAGCAACGGGTTCAGGTACGACATCATGACCAGCGGCGCGTCGATAGTGCCGCGCGCACCTGCCAGCTCATCAAAAATCCACTTCAGCGAGACACCCTTTTTCAGCGCTTCGAAACTCGAGCGCTGAATCGTCATGCCGTCGGCCATCGGGTCCGAGAACGGGATGCCAATTTCGACCACATCGCCGATCTGCGCAATCTCACGCAAGGTGTTTATGAAGTCTTTCGGTTCAGGATAACCGGCCGTGATAAACGGCACGAGCGCCGTTTGCCCGGCATCGTTTGCCGACTTTATTGCCGCTGTGATTTTTTCATGCGCCTGCATAGTGACGAACCTTTGCGGGAAATTTGGTCAGGGTTGGCATGTCCTTGTCGCCGCGCCCGGAATTGCCGATCAGAATCTTTTTGCCCGGGTTACTCTTCGCCCACTCCCGTGCAGCGGCATACGCGTGCGAGGTTTCAAGCGCGGTAAGAATGCCTTCAGTCTCGCAGAGTTCGCCCAGCGCATCGAGTGCATCGTTGTCGCTTGCCGAAATATAGCTGACCCTGCCAATTGCCTGCAGCAGCGCGTGTTCGGGGCCAACACCGGAGTAGTCGAGACCGGCCGAGATCGACTGCGTTTCCTGAACCTGGCCGTCGTCGTCCTGCAGGATAATCGTGTAAGTGCCCTGCAGCACGCCCGGTGTGCCCGTGGCCAGTGTTGCCGCGTTCTCTCCCAGCCCGTCGCCGATTCCCCCTGCCTCCACGCCAATCAACTCGATATCGTCGCCGAGTAGCGGGTAGAACAGTCCGATCGCATTTGAGCCGCCACCCACGCAGGCAAATGCTGCGTCGGGAAGACATCCAGCCTGGTCCAGCATTTGCTGACGGGCTTCCTGGCCGATCACCGACTGCAGCTCACGTACCAGGTAGGGGTACGGGTGTGCGCCCACGGCCGAGCCGAGAATGTAATAGATGCCATTCGGATCACTGACCCACGCACGCAGTGCCTCGTCGATTGCAGCGCGCAAGGTCTTGTCCCCCGTCTCAACAGCAACAACCTCGGCGCCGAGGCGGCGCATGCGATCGACATTAGGTGCCTGGCGTACGATATCCACGGCCCCCATGTAAACAGAGCAGGGTAATCCGACGCGCGCACAGGCGGCCGCGGATGCCACGCCGTGCTGGCCCGCGCCAGTTTCGGCGATCACTCTTTTGGCGCCGAGCCGCTTGGCAAGCAACGCCTGTCCTATGGCGTTGTTGATCTTGTGCGCGCCGGTATGCGCAAGGTCTTCGCGTTTGAGCCAGACCTTGGCGCCCCAGCGCTCGCTGAGTCGCGGCGCAAAACTGAGCGCGGTTGGCCTGCCGACCCACTCACGCAGCTCGCGTCGAAACTCGGCCTGGAAACTGTCTTCGTGCAGGTGAGCCTTGATACCTGCGTCCAGTCGTTCGAACGCCGGCACCAGCGTTTCAGGAATATAGCGGCCACCGAAAGGGCCGAAGCGCCCGTGTTCATCAGGCAGCTCGCCCCTGATGGAGGCCTCGAGCAAGGCTTGCCGCTCACTCGCCTGCAATATAGAACTCATACAACCAACTCCGCGGCGCGTGCCGCATCAATAAACTCGCGGATCATTGTGGGATCCTTTCTTCCGGGCGCGGACTCTACAGCACTGGAGACATCGACACCGTAAGGTCTCGCGGCATGAATCGCTGCGGCAACATTGCGGGCGTCGAGACCGCCAGCCAGGATCATGCGACCGCGCGCAGCGATCTCGCCTGCCTTTTTCCAGTCAACGGTCTCGCCCTGACCACTATTGCGGCCTTCGTAAAGAAACGTGTCAGGCAACTCGCCGTGCAGCGCGTCGCTGCCTTCACGAATAACCGGCCAGCGCAGGACGGTCTCGGGCACATCAAGCTGTGCAAAATCCTCGATATCTGTTTGCAGAACGTCCGGCTCGAATTCCTTGAGCACCTGCTGCCACTCGTCATTGGCCGGGTGACGCATCACCGCAACGCGCAAAATGTCACGCGGTGCGGGTAATGCCGCAGCGAGCGCCTCAGCGGGCGTCACGCGACGCACTGACTCCGCAAACACGAACCCCAGCGCATCGGCCCCTGCCGCCACCGCGGCGGCTACATCCACAGCGCTGCGCAGGCCGCAAATTTTAACGAGGCGCGTCACGCCTCCAGCACCGCGGCGCCGTCCGCTTTCATCTGCCGGACGAGCGCTGCCGGGTCGGCGCTTCTCATTAGCGCTGTACCCACCAGCGCCAGCGAATAACCATAGCCCGCTACCCGCGCTGCGTCTGCGGCCGAATGCAGCCCGCTTTCCGCTACAAGCCGCCCTGGTGGCAACTTGTCCGCAAAGCGCTGCAAACGATCGGCATCAACTTTCAGTGTGCGAAGGTTCCGTGTATTCACGCCGAAGAGTAGCTGCGCACGCGCAGCGGCGTCCTCGTCCGCGGCTGTAAGCACGCCGGGCAGGCGTTGCAGATCGTCGTCGTCGAATGACTCAAGCAATACAAACAGGCCGTGCTCGCGCGCACAGTCGAGCATCGAGCGTAGCAGTCGGTCGTTCAGCATAGTGACAATCAACAACACGCCGCTGGCACCCGCCGCGCGTGCTTCTTCTATTTGCACCGGTTCCACCAGGAAGTCTTTACGCATGACCGGCGTGCCGGGAACCGCGGCCACTACTTCCCTGAGGTGCGCCAGGTCGCCTGCAAAGCGCGTTGGCTCGGTCAGGACCGAAATAGCCGCTGCGCCTCCGGCCGCGTACTGCCGGGCACGCGCACAACGATCGCCGTTGCCGGCGGCAAGTTCGCCTTCAGCGGGCGACCGATCTTTTATTTCGGCAATTACATCGAAGTGGTCGAGTTGCAACGGCACGACAGGCTGATCGAAATCAGCGGCCACCAAGCGCGGCGCACGCTGTGCACGTTGCGCGCTGCTGTCAGCCATCTGTTGCAGGAAGTCGCTCATCAGCCCGCGAAGTGTTGCCGCATGGTGTTGAGCATTCGTTCGGCGCGGCCATCGTCCAGCGCCGCCGCCGCCAGGGCGACGCCATCCTTCGCATCCTTGGCGGTGCCCTGAACTTCCAGTACCAGCGAGGTACCCATCAGCAGCGCGTCACGATGCGCGCCGCGGTCTTCTCCGCAGAAGACCCGCCGCAGTTCATTCGCGTTGTGTTCCGCGTCACCGCCGGCGAGCGCCTCGGGTGAGCAACGTGGCACCCCGTAATCTTCGGGGGTACGTACCGACTTGCTGACCTTGCCCTGGCGCACGTCGTACAGGTCAAACTCGCCTACTGGCGAGGCCTCGTCCCAGCCCGGCGCACCGTGCACGACGAAGGCACGTTCAACGTTCATTCCCGCCAGTGCATCCGCCATTAACCTCGCCGCGTCCTTGCTCCATGCGCCGATCAACTGGAACGGCGGCGCCGCCGGGTTGGTTAGCGGACCGAGCATGTTGAATACCGTGCGGACTGACAGCGCGCCACGCACCGGAACAACGGCTTTCATCGCCGGATGATAAGCGGGTGCGAACAGGAAGGTGAAGTTGGTAGCGGCAAGGCAGGCGATAGCTTCTTCTTCATGCAAGGGCAAAGGCATGCCAAGGCACTCCAGCATGTCCGCACTGCCCGAGCGGCTGGAGACCGAACGGTTGCCGTGCTTGACAACCCGCGCACCGGTGGCGGCCGCGAGCAGGCCCGTTCCCGTCGACAAGTTCAGGCTGCCCGAGCCGTCACCTCCGGTTCCCACTGTATCGACCGTCGGCGCGCCGTCAGGAATATCGGGCGTGACCGCGAGCTTGCGCATCGCCGTTGCAAAGCCACGTATCTCTTCGGCCGTTTCGCCCTTGGCGCGCAAGCCGGCGAGCAGCGCTCCGGCCAGCGCGGCTGGCATTTCACCGGCCGCGAGCTTCATCATCAGGTCGTACGCGGCCGCTTCGCTCAGCGAATGCCCGTCCAGCAATCGGTCCAGCATCTGGCTGTCTTCTTTACTCATCAGTCTCGCTCGTTAGCATCAAGGCGCAGGAAGTTCGCCAGAAGCGCGTTGCCTTCGGGCGTTAATACACTTTCCGGGTGAAACTGCACGCCCTCAAGCGGCAGGCTGCGATGCCGAACGCCCATTATTTCACCGCGCTCGGTTTGTGCCGTCAGCTCGAGCACCGCCGGCAATGAATCATGTGCCGCGCACAACGAATGATAACGGCCAACTTCAATGGGTTGTGACAAACCAGTGAACAGGCGCTTACCGTCGTGTTTCGCCATTGACGTCTTGCCGTGCATCAGCCGCTCGGCACGCACTATTTCACCGCCAAAGTGCTGTACCAGACACTGGTGCCCCAGGCACACACCAAGCACGGGCAATTCGTTCTCAAAGGCGGCGATCATCTCGAGCGACACGCCTGCATTCTCGGGCCGGCCCGGGCCCGGTGAAATAACCAGGTGCGTAGCATCGAGTACGCGTGCTTCAGCAACACTGATCGCGTCATTGCGGTAGACAAGAACCTCGGCACCCAGCGATGCAAATGCCTGCACGAGGTTGTAGGTAAAAGAATCGTAATTGTCGATCAGCAGCATGCGTACGCCGCCAAATTCCTGCTTGCCGCTGCTCACAGCCCTTCTCCCGCGATTTCCAGCGCGCGGCGCAAAATGGCGCTCTTCGCCAGCACCTCCTGGTACTCACGTGCCGGCACAGAATCCGCCACGATGCCGGCACCCGCCTGAAAACTGTATTCGTCGCCCGAAAACACGAGCGTGCGGATCGTGATGGCCTGGTCCATGTCGCCCGAGAGACCGAAATAACCTGCCGTGCCCGCGTAAAGTCCGCGCCCGACCTGTTCCATTTCCTCGATGATTTCCATCGCGCGTACCTTGGGCGCACCCACCAGCGTGCCGGCCGGGAAACTCGCCGCAAACAGGTCGAACTGATCGTACTTGTCGTCGAGTATGCCCTGCACGCCGCTCACGATATGCATGACATGGCTGTAGCGCTCGATCGAGCGATAGGGGTCGACGTGCACGCTGCCGGCAGCCGCCACCCTGCCGAGATCGTTGCGGGCAAGGTCGACCAGCATGACATGCTCGGCGGCTTCCTTCGGGTCGGCGAGCAATCGTTGCTCGTTATCAATGTCTTCCTCCCCGTTTGCGCCGCGCGGCAGCGTGCCGGCGATTGGCCGCAATGAAGCCTTGCGTCCGTGCAGGCGCACCAGCGCTTCAGGTGAGGAGCCGACCACCTTGAGGTCGTCAAAGTCGAAGAAAAACATGTACGGCGACGGGTTGATCAGGCGCATCGCACGGTACACCTCGAACGGCGCCACATTACTGCGCCCTTTAAAAAGCACCGACAGCACAATCTGGTAGATGTCACCCGACGCTATGTATTCCTTGCAAGCCGCGACGCGTTCGCAATATTCAGCTTCGGTGAGGCTCGCTTCGGCCGCACCAATGGTCACCGCGTTGTCGGGCTTTGGAATAGCACCGCGCAGTCGTTCGATCACTTCGCGGCGCAATGCCTGGCGTTCCTGTTCCGGTCCATCGTGCAACAGCGCAACCCGGCGCGTGAGGTGATCGAAAACCAGCAGGGACTCGGTTGCTGCGAAGGCCGCATCGGGTATCTCCGCCTGCACCCGCGTGTCGCGCGGCAGATGCTCGAACAGGCGCACCACGTCGTAACCCGAAACGCCCACCAGGCCGCCGGCGAACGGCAGGTGCGGAACACCCGGGGTAGGCCTTGGCGCCTTGTCGAGCAAGCCACGCAAGGCGTCGAGGTATTCACGCTGGTTCTGCGGTCGCGGCTGCGCGACGCCATTCACGGTGAGTGCGTCGCCGCTCATCCGCACCTCGAGCGCGGCACCGAAACCGAGAAAAGAATAGCGCGCCAGTCGCTCGCCGCCTTCCACGCTCTCAAGCAGGTAACGCGGCCGCAGCGGACCCAGTTTCAGAAATGCCGAGACCGGTGTGTCGAGGTCAGCGGCAATGTCGAACGGTGCTTCCATTTCATTTCCAATCAAAGGGGCTGCCCCCTTCCCGGTGCTGCTACAACAAAAAAGCCCATCTTCGCACTGGCGGAGATGGGCTTGATGTTACGTTTCGCTCAGCTACAGGTTAGCCAGCCGCCCTCTCCTTCGGGGACAGCCACCACCAGTTGTTGCTGAGGCGAGAATTCATGCTCCGGAGTATTACTATCCCTATAGTCAGGGTCAACCCTTGCATCCGCAACCTTCGGCTTAGCTGCCGGACAGGTTGTAGATCATCGGCAGCATCAGTGAAAAGCCGATCCACATGATGATCGTCAGGGGGATGCCTACCCGCATGAAATCCGAGAACTTGTAGCCGCCTGCACTCAGGATCAGCAGGTTGGTCTGGTAACCGTACGGCGTCGCAAAACTCATGTTGGCGCCAAACAGGACCGCAAGCACGAAGGGCTCGGTACTGACGCCGAGTTGCTGCGCGATACCGATGGCGATCGGGGTGCCGATCACCGCCGCGGCATTGTTTGAAACGATATTCGTCATCAGCGTCATAAGCAGCATGAAGGCACTCAGGATGACGGGGGTTGGCAGTGCCGACGTCATGTCGACGAAGCCAAGCGCCAGGTAAGTGGCCATGCCCGTCGCCATTAGCGCCTTGCCCAGCGCAAGGCTCACCACAATAATCATGACCACGGGCGTCGACAGCGCCGTGGCTGCATCGCGCCAGGTCAGGCAACCCGTCGCTATCATCAGGCCGAGACCTATCACTGCGCTCACCGAAATTGGCATGATGCCAAGTGCGGCAACCAGTACGACCGCGCCCATAACGGCCAGTGCGCGCTTCGCGCGGTGTGTATGCGGCAGGTCGGTGGTGCCGTCAAGCACCAGCACGGAACCCGAGTCACGCAAGCCGTTGATCGCATCGCTGGTACCCTGCACGAGCAGCACATCGCCCGCCCGCAGCCGTATCAGGTTGAGAT
>JAUHZT010000210.1 GCA_030425905.1 Gammaproteobacteria bacterium | reverse complement strand
CAGGCTATCGATACAACCATCAGTCCGGCAACGGTCGCCGACCTGGGTGAAGCGATAACCAGCTATCCGAAAGACATGCGCCTGCAGGGGCGTGTGCAGCGCATCATGGACGAGCGCGTGAAGATGACCAAGGGTGAAATCGATATGGACTGGGGCTTCGCCGAGACCATGGCCTATGCTGCGCTGATCAAAGACGGTTATACCTGCCGTCTTGTGGGTCAGGACAGCGGGCGCGGCACCTTCTTTCACCGCCACGCGGTACTGCATAACCAGATCAACAATGTCGAGTACACACCGCTACGCCACCTCACTGAGAACAGCAACGCGTTTCGTGTCATCGATTCCCTGTTGTCCGAAGAAGCCGTGCTCGGCTTTGAATATGGTTATTCGACGACCGAGCCGAATACGCTGGTTATCTGGGAAGGGCAGTTTGGCGACTTTGCCAATGGTGCGCAGGTTGTGATCGACCAGTTCATCAGTTCCGGCGAGTCAAAGTGGGGCCGTTTGTGCGGCATCACGATGTTCCTGCCGCATGGCTACGAAGGACAAGGGCCGGAACATTCGTCGGCCAGGCTTGAGCGTTTTCTGCAGCTATGTGCTGAGCACAACATGCAAGTGTGCGTGCCGTCCACGCCAGCACAGATGTTCCACATGTTGCGGCGACAGATGATGCGTGCGTTCCGTGCGCCTCTTATCGTGATGACACCGAAGAGTCTTCTGCGGCACAAGATGTCAGTGTCGCCACTGTCAGCGCTCTCGGATGGCGAATTCAAACTTATCATTCCCGAGCAGGAATCGATCGACGTGAAAAAGACGCGCCGGATCGTGTTCTGCAGTGGCAAAGTTTTCTACGACCTGCGAGAGTCGCGCGAGGTACACGGCATCGACGATGTCGCTTTGATTCGCGTGGAGCAGCTATACCCGTTCCCGATTCCCGAGTACGCCGAAATCCTTGAGCAATATGCGCACGTCAAGGATGTTGTATGGTGTCAGGAAGAGCCGGAGAATCAGGGCGCCTGGTATCAGATACGGCACCGCCTGCAGGAGCCACTGCAAGGCGACCAGCAACTCTATTACGCCGGTCGGGCAGGTGCGGCGGCGCCGGCATCCGGAATCTTTAAAATTCACCTTCAACAGCAACAGGCCCTTGTCGAAGCAGCGCTCGGCATCAAGTCGAAGGCCAGCAAGGCCAAAAAGCCGAAAGAGACGAAATCCAAATGAGCATTGAAATCAAGGTTCCACCTCTTCCCGAATCCGTTGCAGACGCGACACTGGTTGCTTGGCACAAGAAAGCCGGTGATTCTGTGTCCCGCGATGCGAATCTTGTCGATCTTGAAACTGACAAGGTCGTACTAGAAGTGCCGGCCCCGGCCAATGGCAAGCTGATCGAGATTCTTATCGAAGAGGGTGCGACAGTGACAGCGGGCGATGTCCTTGCGATCCTCGAAGAAGGAGCGGGTGAATCGACGCCGGCTGAGAGCGACGAGACCAATAAAGAAAAGCCAGCGCAGGCAGCGGCCGTCCAGGCACCTGCGGCGTCTGTTGCAAGCGGCAAGTCAGGCAAGACCAGTCCCGCTGTGCGCCGCTTGCTCGAAGAACACGACCTCGACGCAACCATGGTAATGGGCAGTGGCAAGGATGGCCGCATTACGAAGTCGGATGTCATGGACTTCCTCAAAGCCGACGAAAGCAGCGATGTCACAACCGCTGACACTTCGTCCGGCGCCGAAACATCGGTTGCCGAGGTAGCGCTTGAGCGCACCGAGCAACGCGTACCGATGACCCGCCTGCGCGCGCGAATTGCTGAACGCCTGCTTGAAGCACAGCAGACCGCAGCAATGCTCACCACGTTTAACGAGGTTGACCTGACCGAGGTTATTGCGCTGCGCAAGCGCTACAAAGAACAGTTCGAGAAAGAGCACGGCGTGAAGTTAGGCTTCATGTCGTTCTTCGCGAAAGCGGCTGTCGAAGCACTCAAGAAATTTCCGGTCGTAAACGCATCTGTTGAAGGTGAGGACATCATCTACCACAACTATTTCGACATCGGCATCGCGGTCTCCACTGAACGCGGCTTGATGGTGCCCGTCATTCGGGATGTCGATCAAATGAGTTTTGCGGCATTCGAAAAAGAACTCGGCGAAGTCGCACTGAAAGCACAGACCGGCAAGATCAGTATGGAGGAACTGACGGGCGGCACGTTCTCGATAACGAACGGCGGCGTGTTTGGTTCGATGATGTCTACCCCTATCCTGAACCAGCCGCAAAGTGCCATTCTCGGCATGCATGCGATTCAGCAACGTCCGATGGTTGTTGACGGCGAGATTGCTATTCGGCCAATGATGTATCTGGCCATGACTTACGACCATCGCATTATCGACGGCAAAGATTCCGTACAGTTTCTGGTAACCATTAAAGAGCAGCTCGAAGACCCGAGCCGCCTGCTTCTTCAGGTATAGGAAAAAATTCGAAATGAGCAAGACTTATGATGTCGTCGTAATTGGCGCCGGGCCGGCTGGGTATGTCGCCGCAATTCGAGCAGCACAACTTGGCATGCGTGTAGCGTGCATCGACGAATGGAAAAACAAGGACGGCAAGAATGCATTCGGCGGTACTTGTCTGAATGCGGGCTGTATTCCTTCCAAAGTCCTGCTCGAATCATCCGAGCTCTACCATCGTGCCGGGCACGAATTTAAAAAACACGGTATCAATGTTGGCAAAGTCGATCTTGACGTTGCAACGATGCAAAAGCGGCGGGCCGGCATTGTGCGGCAGCTCACCGGTGGTATAGCTGGCCTGTTCAAGGCGAACAAGGTTGATGGCCTGGTAGGGCACGGCAAACTGCTGGCTGGCAAGAAGGTTGAGTTCACGCCGGTTGACGGTGAGCCAGAAGTCATTGAAGCAGGAAGTGTCATTATCGCAACCGGTTCGGCACCGATTGAGTTACCGTTTGCCAAATTTGATGGCGAGCACATTGTCGATTCATGGGATGCAATTGAGTTTGCCGAGGTGCCGAAGCGTCTTGGCGTGATTGGCGCCGGGGTCATTGGACTCGAGCTTGGCAGCGTTTGGTCGCGACTCGGCTCCGAAGTGACCATTATTGAAGCGATGCACGACTTCTTGTTTATGGCTGATCGCGAGATTGCGGCCGTTGCGGGCAAGGACTTCAAGAAACAGGGTCTGGATATCAAGCTCGGCGCGAAGTTGACAGGCGCGAAGGTTGGCAAGTCCGGTGTCACGGTCGAATATGAAGATGCAGGTATTCCTAAGACGATTGAAGTCGATAAGCTGGTTGTCGCGGTAGGGCGTAAACCTTACACAGATAACCTGTTTGCCGAGG
Source organism: Gammaproteobacteria bacterium (assembly GCA_030425905.1). GTDB lineage: Bacteria > Pseudomonadota > Gammaproteobacteria > Steroidobacterales > Woeseiaceae > UBA1847. The sequence continues at coordinate 44 of JAUHZT010000210.1, read as the reverse complement.
ACTCGGGTATTCAGCTCGACGCGCGCGGCTTTATTGAAGTTGAT
>JAUHZT010000070.1 GCA_030425905.1 Gammaproteobacteria bacterium | reverse complement strand
CGTCCTCTGGCGTAATCATGCCAAGGTTGAGCATCGGATCCAGGAACATGCGACCCGCCCGCATCAGCCGATACTGAAGACTGATTAGCTGCGCCTCGAGCGGCAAATACGGCCTCACAACTGCTTCAGCGTACAACGCCCAGCCTTCGACATTGGCACTGTTGAACGCAAAAATTGCGCGCGCTATAGACACGCCGCCTTCGAGAATACTGGAAAACTGCATTTCGTGACCCGGACGTGCTTCATGGGCTGTCAAGGTCCACGAACCGGCTACGTAGGTATCGTCTGTCTGCTCCCAGCTTCCGTCCTCGTTCTGCTTGAGCTGTGGAATCACGAAATACGGGTATTCGCCCGTATTGCCGATGAGGCGCGGGATGTCCAGGTGCGGTGCCGGTTGTGCGGCTGTTTCTGCGGCACTGGCTATGCGTATGCCAGCTTCGCGCGCCGGCAGCGAAATAATGTTTTCCCGGACGATAATTTCTTCAATATCGCGCAGAACTGAATGGTAGTGGTCCAGTAGCTTGTCGCCATCAATGGCGCCGTCGCGTTTTAGCTGTGCAATGACTTCACGGTAGTCACGCGTGTCGTAGCCTTTTTCCCTGGCAACCAGCGGCGCCAGTGCCTCCATTTCATTGCGAATATCGAGGTAACCCTTGGTGGCCTGCTCGATCAGGTCTTCGGGGCTTGCATCAACACCCCAGTTTTTTAGCGCATCCGCGTAAATAACGGCAGGCAAGCGGTAATCCTCTCGAGCCCGCGGCAATATCTCGGCGCGCACCCAATCGTTGTAATCGCGGAGCTGTCCCGCCAGCGTGGAGTAGGTGTCCTGCCAGCCTTGCAGATCGGTGCCTTGCAGCAACTCCTCAATGCCGGTGATCATCGTTTCGGCGCGCTCCAGGTCTTGCTCAACCTCCCCCTTGTACGGGCCCACGAGTGTCTTGTCGTTAAATCGCTCGCGCGTTCGGTCCTTGGCCAGTTCGACCAGCGGCTTGTGACCACCCACCAGCCCGGCATATTTCTCCATGCGCACAATGGCCGCCGGATAACGCTCCCGTGGAATTTGCGGGTCGATGAGCCCGCGAACGCCCCCAAACACTGTCTGCCCGAGGTTGTAGTAAGGCAGCATATGCTCGCGCTGCAATTCAGAACTGCGAATGCTGTCATCAACGGCCTGAATCAGGATCCCGAGGTCTTGCCGCACCTTGGTGTGGGTCTCTTTGGCCAGCGCGTCTTTCAGCTTCGCGGATAACTTGCGTGACGAGACAATAGCCCGCTCGTCAATACCGGGGCCAAGATCAATAATAGCCTCATCCAGTCCGTCCACTCCCAGGCCACCGGCACCTTCCGGTAAATAGCGTGCCAGTTCTTCTAACACCAGCGTTGAGTACTCATTACTCTTCGCAACCCAGTCGGGTGTCTCGGCCTGCGCCGCCGTTGCGCTCACTAAGAGTCCTGCAATCGCGAGCAAGCGTGTTGTTTTTCCAAGCATTGTCTGGTTTCCCCTGATTTGGAACTGGCGCATTAGGAGCGCAGTTTCACACAATGTGCTATGTAGAGATGCATGAAACAGCGAAAAGGATTCATCGGCCACTGGCGCCGTATTCCGGTGCATGAGTTTGGCATTGTAGTACTCCTGCTAGCGGGTTGCGCCTCGGATCGGGAGCTATTAAACAGTGACCGAATTCGGCAGAGTTTCGGTTCCTATGGAATAAGCGTCCTGCCAAGTCCGGACACACTACGCCGCTCCAGCCTGTATTCGCTTGAGAACGGCCATCCGGTCACCCGCACCTTCGCTATCGTGCAATTTAACGAGGCCCTGTCACCCCGCGAAAAAGCGGCCATCGCAGCCGTACACGCGCAAATCCTGGCGGGTGCATCAATCGGCGCCACGTTTCGCCAGAATCACTGGTCAATAAACAAGCAGAACCTCTACACAGGCAGTATCTCGCTTGCGAACACCGAGGCCGAGATAGCACGGCTGATGCGGCTCGACGCACCCGGGGAACTGGCTATGCATATATATCGATTTAACATTAATAAAGAATCTTATTCTATTGATTATGCAACAATAATAGAAGTTCATCATCCGCAATATCTGAGCGTTGCCGAGCTCCGCAGCGTGTATCCGCTCAAGCCAGGTGCGACGCTGAGCCAGCAGCAACTTGAACACCTGCGACAACTTGTCCTGGCCTCCCCCTGACAAGCCTTGCCCGGTCGATTGTTGCGCCGGGGCTTTTGCGACTAAACTCCCCCATCTGTTACAAACGTGACTGGAGTCAAGTGCGCATGAAAATAACCACACAATGGATCTTCGCGCTGTTCGGGGTGTTGTTCTTGTCATCGGCTATTGCCCAGGAAACGGGCAACGATCAGGCGGACGTCTGGACCGTCGTTGAAAGCCAGTGGAATGCTGACGAAAGTGGCGACAAGAAATGGATCGACGATCTGCTCGCCGATGACTTTGCAGGCTGGCCAAATGCTTCTCCGGCACCGCGAAACAAGGCGTCGACGCGCATGTGGGACCGCTTGCTCGAAGACGCGGGTCAGATGAAAGGACATGAACTGTATCCGCTGTCGATCATCGTACACGGCGATGTAGCGATCGCCCACTACCTGTATACCAGCGTCATTGAGACCCGCGAGAAAAAGACCAAGGTCGAGAACGGCCGCTTTACAGACGTGCTGGTCCGTACCGAGGACGGCTGGAAGTTCATTAGCTGGCACGGCGGCGCCGATCACGAAAAATAAGCGGTATTAAGGATCGGTTCAGCTAGCCCGGCGTAGGATTGGCTTCGCAATCCAGAAATCCGTCCCAAGGCGGAGGAGTCAGGCAAGATGGACCACAGGAACCCGCTCTTTATCGCTGCCAGCCGCGCGGTTGCGCTGTTGCTGGTTATCGGCTCGGGCGCTGCCTTTGCGCAGGTGCCCGTCGACGAGCAAGGCAACCCGGTTGGCACTACTCAGTGGGACGGTAATACGTCCGACAAAGTCGTTGCCGATGAATTCGAGCTGCTCGACGCCAGCGAACTGCAAGATCTCGTAGGACCGGTAGCCCTTTATCCCGACGACCTGCTTGCTATCGTACTCCCGGCGGCAACCTACCCGCTGCAGATTGTGCAGGCGAGCCGGTTTCTGGAGAAGCTAAAAACCGACCCGTCGCTCCAGCCGGATGAAGACTGGGACGATTCAATCGTCGCACTCGTCAATTATCCCGAAGTCGTTGAAATGATGAACGAGGACCTCGACTGGACCTGGCGTCTCGGAGAAGCCGTCGTCGCCCAGCAGAACGACGTGCTGAATGCCGTCGAAGATTTTCGCGACAAGGCGTACGCCGCCGGTAATCTCAAGAGCGACGAGCACCAGACGGTGTCACGCAACGACGATGTCATCGAAATCACTCCGGTTAGCGAGGAAGTGATCTATGTCCCTTACTACGAACCGCAAAGTGTTGTCGTCTACCAGTCGCGCCCGGTGTACTACTACTATCCGCGTGCTTATCCCGTGTACTACTACCCCTACCCGGCTGGTTATGCATTCAGTTCCGGTTACTTCTGGGGCGTAACCACCGCTTTCACTATCGGCTGGTCCTCAAACCACTTGCGTGTTTACCACCATAGCTATCATGGCCATCCGTACTATGGCTATCGCTACCGCAATAACTGGTGGTACCGCAGCCCGGCAATCGGTCGGTATAACTCCATCTACATCGACAATAGCGTCAACATCAACACAACCGTGGTGCACAATCGCTATTCGCAGGGCGATGTCTGGCGCCCGGGCCGCAACGCAAGACTGCGCTACGACGACCAGCGCATTACCCGTAATCGCTACTACGCGCACGGGCAGCCAGCGCGTAGCAGTGTCAGCACAACACGTCCTGCAACGCGCAGCAACGTGACTCAGAGTTCGCAGAGCCAGCGTTCAGTATCCAGGGCGGCGTCCGAGCGGAATAACAGCGTACGGGATATGCGTGAAAACATTACTCGAAATCGTGAGACACGTGCGCCCGCAACGCGCGCTCAAAACACGACGCGCTCACCTTCTGGCACCGCGCAGCCGGTGCGCCAGCCGGGCGCTACCAGCCCCGCTGTTCGTTCGACAACAGACAACAGCGTCAGGCAAATGCGTGAAACGATAAGCAGCCATCAGGCGCAACGCGAACGGACCACCCGCACGCGCCAGCCCGCGATCGCGACGCAACAGCCGGCACGGGAAACGTCTCGCACGGCAACGCCGCAAACTCGTTCGTCGGCTACCCAGCGCGCGCCCACGACACAGCGTTCGACCCTACCGAGCGCTCGCGCGCCAATAACGACGTCGCGTCCTGCTACTGTGCAGCGACCTACGGCGCCAAGCACGCGCGCACCGGCGGTACAGCAACGCTCGTCGGCTCCCGCCAGGGAAACGCGGTCAGCACCGGCAGCGCAGACACGCGCACCGGCGTCGTCCAGGTCAAATTCGTCGCGTCAGTCCTCGCGCTCGGGCAGTGCTGATCGCAGGAGCTCTTCACCCGCTACGCGCAAACGCTAATCGCTCGATGGTGCAGGCAGGAATAGACTGTCCCGGCTATTCCTGCTTGCTCGAGTCGGCATCGTCGTCAGGCCGCCCCAGTGCGCTCTCGATTTCCTGCTGCACCTCACGGGATGAGAACTGCCAGGCAAAATAGGCAATGCAGCCGGCCGCAAAAAGCGCAAGCGCGATAACGATCAGTGGCATGAAATCACTCATAGGGACAAGCTACACCGGTTGTGGGCTAACTGTCTTTCAGGCCCGCTGACTCGGCTGCCTTCAGCTGCGCCGAGAATTTCGCCTGCGCTCGCTCAGCCACCGGCGCCGCCATGATGCGTTGTAACACCGCTGGCGGCGGCTGCAACTGATACCAGGCACGAAATATTTCGAGCATCGACACGGACTCGCCAGGCATTTCTACCAGAGTCACCGGGTCGCCTGCTGCAACGTCACCGGCGTTCAACACCCGAAAGTACACGCCGGGTCTTTCCGCCTCGCGAAAACGCAAACCAAAGCTACTGTCCTGCATTTTTGCAGCCAGCGTTCGGCACGGTATTCGGGGCGCAGTTGCTTCGAGAATCAGATCGCCGACCAGCAGCCGGTCGCCCGCGTTCAGGTCGTCCGGAAATTCAGCGATGGTCAGGTTGTCGCCAAAGGTCCCGTAAGGGATTTCTCGATTGAGCGCCTGGGACCACCAGACATAGTCGTTTGCGCTGTAAACGTATACGGCCTGATCCGGGCCGCCGTGATGGTCGCTATCACAGATGGCATCGTCGGCGAGGCCAAGTTCGCTGACGTGCACGCTGCTGCGCGCAGGCCGCTTGTTGATGCCAGTCAACTGCGCCTCCCCGCCAACCTGCAGGGGTTCGGCCTGTCCGGTGTTCACGCTGAGAATGCGCATTTGCTCCATCGCCTAATGCTCCATGGATCGGTGCTGCTGTGCAATCTTTTCTGTTACTTCATTATCGAGATTTGCCGCCGCCGCGTATTGCGGCCAGTTGCGAACGGTGGTGGCGACAGCCTCTATCAAATCCTCAGCGTGCCGTATTCGAAAACGCCCCGCGACCGCCATCAAGTCATCCCGGCCAATAGTCTCACGCTGACCATTGACTGACATCTGGTGGCGGCTGGTCCATGCACCGTCGGGGTTGTACGCATAAATGACATCAAAAGCCGGAGCCAGTCGCCAACGGCCATCCTTGTCCATCAGGAAAGCGATATTTTTCGTATGGTCATCCTGGTTTCGTGCCAGCACATTGAACAACATCCGCCGGAACATCTCGTCCATTGCGGTTGCGGGCAAACCGAGCCGCTGCATCACGTCGAACGCCTGTTCGTAGCTGTGTGCGCCAGCGAGCTGGTTGTCCAGGTGTGCCAACGCGTACAGCGACTGCATATGAATCTTGTCGCCATTCTCGTGCCGATCGAAACGCCGCGTCATGAAATGACTGCGCCCCTGCTCCTCCAGCAGGCGGCACTCACTCATTTCGATCCCGGCAGCAGTGGCCATAAGATAGTACGCGTATTCGATCCGCCCATAACCTTCCGGATCCCTGAGACCGTGCTCGCGATTCGCCACCCCGTCAAACTTCAATAACCAGTACTGGAAACCCGGTGGCGCGCTGACCTGCCCGGACCGCATTTCGCCGCTCTTTGGATTCCATGCGATGACGGCCTTGGCGCGTGCTCCGCCGGCTGACGTGCCCACGCGCAAGATGTCATCCAGCGCCCGCGTGTAGTCCTTTTCGTCGGCTGTAACGCGTACTTTCAGGCCCTCGCGCAAATCCAGTACATGCTGCGCGAGTTCCGTCAGCGCGTTGATGTCCACGGGCACGCTTCCGCGCGTCGTTGAGCGAATCGAAGGCCGGAATTCGAGCGCGCCCATACCGCGTCGGCCAATGTAGCAAAGCCGCTCAACCGGGCTGAAGCTTTGCTTGTCGCGGCCTTCCCGGATAAGCCACTGGTCAATAATTGCATTGCCGAAATCGTCAGGCAGGCTGTCCGCCAGCAGTCCGGGCAAGCCATGAAATGAGCTGCGCCGGAGTTCTGGAAAGCGAAAGATGCGCGAGCCCAGCGGCATCATTAGCGGCGCCAGTTCAATCCCGCTCTTGCGAAAACCCGGGGCGTACTCGAAGACCGCAAGTTGCTGCTTCGGGTCCCAGTAGGCTGCGCCGACCTGGTGGCCCCACAACCAGACCTCGCAAGTGTCGACGACGCTGCTCACCATCGCCAGTCTTTGTCAGTCTCGTCGCGGGCCCCGCGTGCGCCGCTGGCTCGCTGACGTTGGTGTCCCTGGCGTCGCGCCAGTTCTATCGGGCTCGGTCCGTCGTCGTGCAGCACCTGCTCGATTTCTGACAGCCTGCCGAGGCTGCGCAGCAACAACAGCAGCGTCTCCACCGAAATATTTTGTCCGTCTTCCGCGTTGGCCACGGTTTTCTGTGAAACGCCGGCCGACTCCGCCAGCGCTTTTTGCGTCAGGTTAGCTGCCAGGCGGGCCGCTCGTAGCCGCTCGCCGAGCGCTTTCTGCGCCTGCTCTACCGTTTTTTTATAAATATCCATAACAAGCACTATACTACTTTTTAATAGCTTATAAAGCCTTTAAAGAGCAATATATTACTTATTATGAAATATTAAACATCTATTTTTCCAATCGCGATCCACAGCAGCGTAAACGCCAGCAAGACCACAGCCGCCACGCCAATAAACATACTGACCATAAAAACCGCATTCTCCATCCCAGCGCTCCGTCAGCGCACGGACCAGCCCGTGCAGAAAAACCACGGTCATTGTCCTGCATACAGGCCGGCACAGCCAGTCACCGTGCCTCGGTCGCAGGTGTACCGTAAAATGCGTTACATTTAATATACATTTGCGTTATACTCATCGAATGCCAAGAACCAAAGTCTCAACGCTGAACCTGCGCATCAATCCGGCCGTCAAGAGCGCGATCCGGCAGGCAGCGGCACGCGAGCACCGCAGCATTGCCAACATGGTGGAAGTACTGATCCGGCGTCATTGTGACGACACCGGCATCGTTATTTCCGACCCGCAAACCGACCCAACAAACGGGGAAGCAGATGGATGAACGAACGCTAAAGGCGCTGGTAAGCGCTGGCGCAATACGCAAGATTGAAATCATTGCCAGCGGTGCGCGATTTCACATCGAAGCCAGCACAGCAAACGGTGCAGTTACCGCAGAAACACGCAAAGGCAAGGTGAAGACCTGGGTGACACTCGATGCCGCCGCGCGCTGGGTACGCAATCTTGGCATAGGCGGCGCGCGCATCAACCTGACCCACTGGCAGCCGACGCAACGCGAGTTGCCAGTGTAAAGCGTTACGCCATAGCGACACGGGTGGACTCGCGGCCGCATTCTGTTGTTAGAATTGCCGAACTTCTGGACTGACGGAACAGCTGACCCCCATGATTAACAAATTGCCCGGCGTCGCCCTGATCGCGACATTCCTTGTTGCCTGTGGTCAGGAAAGTTCTGCACCGGCAGCTACCGAAACATCTGTAAGCCAAACCCCATCAGAAACGCTTGACTACGCAGCCGAGGCGCAGCGCATTGCCCGGGAAAGCATCATTGTCGATACCCACATCGATGTGCCCTATCGGCTCGAAAAAAACCCCGCTGACGTTTCACTGGCCACCGCCGATGGCGAATTTGACTACCCGCGTGCGATGGCGGGTGGGCTCAACGCGCCTTTCATGTCCATTTTTACCCCGGCGAGCCTCGAACCGAAGGGTGAATCATTCGCGGTCGCCGACAAACTTATCGACCTCGTTGAGAACATTGTCGCGCAAGCACCGGACAAATTCGCAATCGCCCTTTCTCCGGACGATGTGCGCCGCCAGTTTGAACAGGGACTCATCTCGCTGCCCATGGGCATGGAAAACGGATCCCCTATCGAAGGCAAACTGGAGAACGTCAGGTACTTTTACGAACGGGGCATACGCTACATCACGCTCGCGCACGGCAAATCAAATCACATCGCCGACTCGTCATACGATGACAACAAGCAATGGCAAGGACTGAGCGAGTTTGGTGCGCAACTGGTCCGCGAAATGAATCGCCTGGGCATCATGGTCGATATCAGCCACGTCTCCGACGAGGCGTTCTACCAGGCGCTTGAGATTAGTGCGGTGCCTGTGATTGCCTCGCATTCCTCTGTTCGCCATTTCACCCCCGGCTTCGAGCGCAACATGAACGACGATATGATTCGCAAACTTGCCGAGAACGGCGGCGCAATCATGATCAACTACGGCTCCTCGTTTCTAACTGAAGAAGCCAACCGCTACGCGAGCGAGCGCAGTAAGGCGGCGAAAGCCTATGCTGACATCCATCCGGGCGCCGACGAAGACTATCTTGAAAACCAGTTCGCTGCGCTGTTCGCCAAGGAGAACGGACCGTTTCCCTATGCCGACCTCGACGATGTTCTTGATCACATTGACTATGCCGTCGAACTCGCCGGGATAGATCATGTCGGTATCGGCTCGGACTACGACGGTGTAGGCGACTCGCTACCCGTCGGTCTCAAGGACGTTGCCAGTTACCCCAACCTTGTAAAAGGCTTGCTGGAACGCGGCTATAGCGAAAGCGATATACGCAAGATCCTCGGCGAGAACCTGTTGCGGATCTGGGCAGCCGTCGAGGCCTATGCGGCTGACAGCGGCGCCTGAATCAGCTCCTGATCATTAGCCGCCTGGATTCAGGCGGCAATGATGTCGAGCAGCACATAACGCAGCAATACTTCATAGCTGCTTTGATCGAGCTTCATGCCGTCGGGTAGCTCGAGTGTATGGACAGGCGTGCCATCCAGCTCCCGGATTTCCTGAAAATTGAGCTCACCTTCGCGGTAAACACGGTATTCGACGGTCCGATGCTGGCCAAACGTGAGCAACACCTCGCTCGTGGTCCAGTCCTGAATGGTCGATCCTTGCATGTCTGTCTCCTTCGCACCCGCTGTGGCGGTGCCGTAGATCAAAGGGCTTCTTGCCGTGAAGTTGCAAAGCCTGTGCCAATAGTGGGCAATTCGAACCAGAATTGACTTTTCTTTGGGAGTCAGTCACTTAGCGAATCAGCGCCTAGGCCGGGAATGGCAGAGGGGCGCACCCAATGTCAGTTTTTGACGGCCAAATCAAGTGATTGGCGACAAGCTATTGACATAATCCGGCGCACTGGTCGCCGGCTAGTGCAGCGGCCAGACCAGCAGAATCATGGGTACCGACACGACAACGATCAGAATCTCGAGCGGCAGCCCCATGCGCCAGTAATCGCCGAACCGGTAGCCACCCGGCCCCATGATGAGCGTGTTGTTCTTGTGCCCGATCGGGGTCAGGAATGCGCACGAAGCGGCTACCGCAACGCCCATCAGGAACGGGTCCGGGTTCACACCAAGGCGCGCAGCGATGTCGATCGCGACAGGCGCCGCGATCACCGCTGTGGCGGTATTGTTCATGACGTCCGAGAGCGTCATCGTCACGATCACCAGCATTCCCAGTACATAGACGGGCGGCAGCCCACCGGACAGACTGACGATGCCATCGGCGATCAGTGCAGTACCGCCCGTTGTCTGCAGCGCGCTGCCGATGGGAATCATGCAACCGAGCAGCACGATAACTGGCCATTCGATCGACTGGTAAACCTCGCGAATCGGGACGATATTCAAGGCAACGTAGGCCGCCGCAACGCAACCAAGCGCAACCGGCAGGTACACGAAGCCAAAGGTTGCCAGCAGAATGGCCGCCGCAAACGAGCCGACAGCGATCCAGATTTTGTTGCGCTGCACGATGCGTTGTCCGCGATCGGCCAGCGGCAGCAGGCTGAGGCGTCCCATGACGTCCTGCAAGGTGTCACTCGCCCCCAGCAGCAGCAGGACATCCCCGGGCTTCAGGACCAGCTTGCGGATGCCCTCGCGAAACCGTTTGCCCTGCCGGGATACACCGACCAGCGCCACGCGGTAGCGGTACAACAGGCGGATGGACATCGCCGAACGACCCGCGAGACTCGAGTTTTCAGGGACCACCGCTTCCGCCAGCGCCAGGTCGTTGCTGTCGAAGACGCCCTCACCATGACCGACATACTCAAGGTTGAACAGACCGAGCGCTTCCTCAAGGCTGTCCGGGCTGCTCTCGATGACGAGGAGATCGTCGGCCTTGATCTCGACGTTGCGTGCAAGGCCTGGCTGGCGGCGGCCGCGACGAATCAGGCCAGCGAACTCCACACCAGCCTTACTGGCGAGTTCGTCGAGTTCCCTGACCTTCTTGCCGATCACCTTCGAACCTTCCGGTACACGCACCTCGGTAATGTAATCAGCCAGGTCAAAGCCCCCTGCCCCGTCATCCGTCGAGATACGTGCCGTTGGCAGCAAGCGCCAGCCGATCAGGGCCACGTAGACGACGCCAACGGCCGCGCAAGCCAGCCCGACAGGTGCAAAGTCAAACATCGAGTAGGCTTCGCCCAGTGAGTCATGACGAAATTCGGAAATCACAATGTTCGGCGGGGTGCCGATCAGGGTAATCATGCCGCCAAGAATCGAGGCGAACGAGAGCGGCATCAAAGTCAGCGAAGGGCTTCGGCCAGCCTTCTTCGCCGCCTGGATATCCAGAGGCATCAGCAACGCAAGGGCGGCAACGTTGTTCATAACCGCCGACAAGCTTGCGGCCAGCCCGGCCATTATCGAAATATGCGCCGCTAACTTACGCGCCGCATCCACGAAATACATGGCCAGCAGCTCAATGACCCCGGAATTCGACAGCCCCCGACTCACCACGAGAACCAGCGCGATGATCACCGTTGCAGGGTGGCCAAAGCCTGAAAACGCTTCATCCTTGGGTACGACACCGGTCAGCAGCGCCAGCATCAGCGCTACGAACGCAACGAGGTCGTACCGCCAACGCCCCCAGATCAGGAAGACGAACACGAAAAAAAGCAGGACGAAGAGGATGATCTGGTCGGTGGTCACGGCGCTACTTTAGCGCGAACACGTGCCCCTGTGTCGATGTTGAATTACAATTGCGCAGTCCCATATCCCGTCGCAGCCCGATAAACCCGTGAATTTCACTGGTTTAGGGACGTTGGCACTGCTATTATCCGCGCCCGAACAGCCCGGCCAAGCCGGGTTATGCACGAACCTGATCGACCCGGTGGCCACTTCGGACCGGCACACTACGAATTCACGGCATCCGCTCCATTCCGCTGAAACGCTGACGAGACTGCTCCCGGATCAATTGAGGAGCCGACGCGCGCAGTTCACCGGAAAACAGCGCGGGCACCATGCCACCAACGAGCAAAGAGCACTAAGGCAATGAAAGACTTAAGCACCTATCGCAATATTGGTATTTTCGCCCACGTTGACGCTGGCAAGACCACGACAACCGAGCGCATCCTGAAACTGACTGGCCGCATTCACCGTACAGGTGAAGTACACGATGGCGAGGCCACGACTGACTTCATGGAGCAGGAACAGGAGCGTGGCATCACGATCCAGTCCGCGGCGACCAGTTGCGAATGGAACAAGCATCGTCTGAACATCATCGACACTCCCGGACACGTCGACTTCACAATCGAAGTCTACCGTTCGCTCAAAGTGCTCGATGGCGGCGTCGGTGTATTCTGTGGATCTGGCGGCGTCGAGCCCCAGTCAGAAACGAACTGGCGTTATGCGAACGAGTCAGAAGTGGCGCGTATCATTTACGTCAACAAGCTCGACCGTATTGGTGCCGATTTCTACCGTGTTGTTCAGCAGGTCAAAGACGTGCTGGCGGCGAACCCGCTCGTCATGGTGTTGCCGATTGGCGCAGAAGATGACTTCAAGGGCGTCGTTGACTTGCTGGAGCGCAAGGCCTACATCTGGGAAAGCTCGGACAATCCCGAAGCGTTCACCGTCACCGACGTACCTGCCGATATGCAGGACAAGGTTGAGGAATGGCGCGAGAAGCTCATCGAGACGGCCGTCGAGCAGGATGATGCCATGCTCGAGCAATACCTCGAGGGTAACGAACCGTCAATCGCAGACATCAAGCGTTGTATCCGCAAGGGTACGATTAATCTCGATTTCTTCCCGACCTATTGTGGCTCGTCATTCAAGAACAAGGGCATACAGAACGTACTGAATGCCGTTGTCGATTACCTGCCAAACCCGACGGAAGTGAAACCGCAGCCTGAGATTGACCTCGAAGGTAACGAGACCGGCGGCGTCGCTGTTGTTGACCCCGACGCGCCGTTGCGCGCGCTTGCGTTCAAGATCATGGATGACCGCTACGGCGCGCTGACCTTTACCCGCATTTACTCGGGCAAGATCAAGAAAGGCGACACGGTACTTAACACCTTTACCGGTAAGACTGAACGCATTGGCCGTATCGTTGAGATGCATGCCAATTCGCGCGAAGAACTGGATTCAGCACAGGCGGGCGACATTATTGCCCTGCTCGGCATGAAGAACACCCGTACGGGTAACACACTGGCGGACCCGGATCATCCGGCCACGCTGGAACCCATGGTGTTCCCGGACCCGGTTATCTCGGTTGCCATCCGTCCCAAGGACAAGGCTGGAAATGAAAAGATGGGTGTCGCACTGAACAAGATGGTTCAGGAGGACCCGTCATTCCAGGTTGCCACCGACGAAGACTCCGGCGAAACCCTGATCAAGGGTATGGGCGAATTGCACCTCGACATCAAGGTCGACATTCTGCGACGTACCCACCACGTTGAAGTGGAGATGGGCAAGCCGCAGGTCGCCTACCGTGAAACCATCACGCAGGTGATCGAAGATTCCTACACCCACAAGAAACAGTCGGGTGGTTCGGGTCAGTACGGCAAGATCGACTACCGTATCGAGCCGGCGGAAAAGAACGAAGGTTACGTCTTCGAATCTCAGGTCACTGGCGGTAACGTGCCACGCGAGTACTGGGGCGCTATCGAAAAGGCCTTCGGCGGCTGCATGAACGAAGGTACGCTGGCTGGCTATCCGCTGCTCGACGTGAAGTTTACGCTGCTTGACGGTGCGTTCCATGCGGTCGACTCCTCAGCACTCGCGTTTGAGATCGCGACGCGCGCAGCTTATCGGCAGTCTGTGCCGAAAGCCGGCCCGCAGCTTCTGGAGCCGATCATGAAAGTGGATGTGTTCACGCCCGAAGACAACGTCGGTGATGTCATTGGTGACCTCAACCGTCGCCGCGGCATGATCAAGTCGCAGGATGCCGGTGCAACCGGCGTGCGCGTCAAGGCCGACGCACCGCTCGCAGACATGTTCGGTTACATCGGGCACCTGCGTACTTTGACCAGCGGTCGCGGTCAGTTCTCGATGGAGTTTTCGCACTACGCACCTTGTCCGCAGAATGTTGCAGACGAAGTCATCAAGGAAGCGAAAGAGCGTAAAGCCAACAAGTAGGCCAAAGCTCGTTCAAGCGTATCAAGCCCCGGTCGGCACCGTCGCCCGGGGCTTTTTTCTGCCTGCACGGACGGCATCCACGCTGAAGATCAGTACCGCTATCCAGATACAGGTAAAACAAAACACGTGCGCCAGTGTCAGGACCTCGCCGTAGTAAATACCGAACGCAAACTGCAGGGTTGGCGCCAGGTACTGCATAAAGCCGAGCGCCGTCAGCGACACGTTGCGCGCGGCGGTTGCGAAGAACAGCAGCGGTAATACGGTGAATGGCCCTGCAAGCACCAGCCAGCCGTCCATAGACAGGTCACCACCCCCGAACGTCGCTTTGCCCGCAAACAACAGGCTCACGAGCCACGCGCAAGCCAGCGGCATAAGCATGGCGGTTTCAACGAACAGCCCGGGCATGGCGCCAATGCGAACCTGTTTGCGAATAATGCCGTAGGCGGCGAATAGCAGTGCCAGCGACAAGGCTACCCAGGGCACCCCTTCGCCACGCAGCGTCAGGAACAGCACACCTACCGCTGCAAGCACGACTGCGATCAATTGCAGGAGACGCAGGCGCTCGCCGAATAACAACACACCCGCCAACACGTAAACCAGCGGATTGATGTAGTAGCCCAGGCTCGCCTGAAAAATATGTTCATTCTGTACGGCCCAGATATAAACGAACCAGTTCAACGAAATGCACAAGGCCGCAAGTGCCAGCCAAAGCATTGTTGAACGGTTGCGCAACGCGCGGCCAACCTCGCTGAACTGTCTGCGAAACAGCAGGATCAGAGCGCCGAACGGCACCGCCCATATCACGCGATGGACCAGGACCTCGGTCGGGTCAACGCTGTTCACGATCTTTATATACACCGGGAACAGGCCCCAGATGGTGTAGGCAAGCAGGCCCGCAATTACACCGGTGCGTGTATCTTGCTCGTCATTCGCCTGAAGAATGCTCACGTCGGCGATTGGGTACCGGAGGTGCCTTGTTCCGGGCGCCCCAGCAGCAAGTCACGCAGGTAACGCATGCGACGGAAGAAATCGATCTGCAAAATGTACAAGGCGGGTATCAGAAACAGCGTTATCACCGTGGCGAACAGGATACCGAAGCTCAGGGAGATGGCCATCGGGATTACGGACTGAGCCTGCACGCTCGTCTCGCTAATGATGGGCATGAGGCCCGCCGCCGTTGTGACAGAGGTCAGAATAATGGCACGGAAGCGTTGCGTACCGGACTCAATCACTGCACTGCGCAGGTCGGCACCGGCGGCGCGCGCCTTGTTAATGAAATCAATCATGATCAGGCTGTCATTGACGACCACGCCCGATAGCGCAACCAGTCCGAACAGGGAGAACATGCTGATTGCCGCACCCATGACCAGGTGGCCGATCACGGCACCGACAATACCAAAGGGTATTACCGACATGATAATGAACGGCTGGCTATACGAATGCAGTGGTATCGCGATTAAGGCGTAGATCAGGAACAGTGCCGCAATGGAGGCAAGCGACAGGTTACGCAGCAAGTCCTGCTCCTCCTGGCTGGCTCCTTCAAGCCCGAAGCTGACACCCGGGTGCCGGGCCAGCAGTTCCGGCATGAAGTCTTCCCTGATTTCGTTGATAAGCTTGCCGGGCTCCACGCGATCCGGGTCAATATCGGCCGATACCGTAATTGTTCGCGCCCGGTCGACGCGGGAAATACTGGAATAGCTTGCTCCAAAAGACATCTCAGCAACTGACGCAAACGGTACTTCGGCACCTGAGGGTGTTCGAATCCGCATGTTTTGCAGATCCGCGACCGAGCGTCGTTCCTCCCTTGGATACCGTACCATCACCTTCAGTTCATCTCTGCCGCGCTGAATGCGTTGCGCTTCTTCTCCATAGAATGCCTGGCGTACCTGCCGCCCCAATGAGGACATTGTGAGTCCCAGCGCTTCGGCTTCCGGTCTAATTTTCAGCCGAATCTCTTCGCTGCCACTGCTCGCGGAGTTGCGAATATCGTAGACCCCTTCGTACGTCGCCAGGTGCGCCTCGAGCTGGGCGGCCGCTTCTTCAAGCATTTCGTAGTTATTGCCACTGAGTCGCAGGCTCACCGGAGGGCCACCACCGAACTGGTTAGCGCCCGAGAAAGTCAATTCTTTCACGCCGGCAAACTCACCTGCGCGGCGCCGCCACTCGTCACTAATCTCGGTGCCTTCCATCGGTTTGTCTTCCGACTTGGGCATTTCGACAAAAATAAAGGCGCCGGTTTCGCCCTGGGTGAACACGCCGACGTGTGAAATCAGCGGCAGTGAATCGGGATTCTCTGCAACATATTCGTCATTCATTTCAAACAGCGTATCTTCCAGAATTTTTGTGATGCGATCGCGTTCCTCCGGCGCGGTGCCACTCTGCATCTCCAGCGATACGCGAATAAAATCGCCGGGGTCTTCCGGAAACAGGACGAAACGTGTCAGGCCACTCGCAATTACTCCGATCGTCAGAATGAGGAACGCGCAAAATATTGCCAGCGTAACGCCGCGGAAGTCGATCGCAAGTCCAACAAGCGGCCGGTACCAGTGCTCAATAATGTATTGCAGGCCATGCTGCACACGCCGTTGGAACTTCAGAAAAAACCGCGGAAGGCGCTCGCGAAAACGAATTTCACGCTGCGGATTGAACAGATCGTCTTCATCAATAGGCGCGATCCTGGCGTGCACCAGGTGCGCCGGGAGAATTAACTTTGATTCAACCAGAGAAAACAGCAGACACAGGATAACG
>JAUHZT010000209.1 GCA_030425905.1 Gammaproteobacteria bacterium | reverse complement strand
AAGAGATGCGCGTGTGCCGCGCGCGATACGCGGCGCGAGCCTGTTGTCACCGTTTGATCCTGTCGTGTGGTGCCGACCGCGCGCCGAACGCATCTTCGATTTTCACTATCGCATTGAAATATACGTGCCTGCTGCGCGTAGAAGATGGGGTTACTACGTTCTGCCATTTCGCGTCGGGGACGATATCGTTGCCCGCGTCGATCTCAAGGCAGATAGAAAAGAACGGCTGTTGCGTGTGCAAGACGCCCATCTTGAAGCCGGCTGTGATGCAGCGGACGTAGCCGCGCGCCTGGCTACTGAACTACAAGCGCTTGCAGATTGGTTGCAACTGGATACGGTGCGAGTACGGCGTCGGACAAAATTCTGCAATAGCCTGCGCCTGGCTTTGCGCGCATGAGCGCGGCAGCGACTGTCTTAATGCGCCTATTCAGTGTATTTTTTCGGATTAGCAAGGCGCGGGAGCGAAAATGAGCAAACAGGTTCAAGTGGTCAGCAGCGGGACATGGCAGTTATGAGTTTGCGGTTCCCGGCGATGGTCCTGCTGCTTGGATTGCTCGCGAGTTGCGCAGGTCAGGAGGTACTCGTGGCAAAGAGCGCAGCCGTGCCTGCCGGCGTAGATCTTTCGGGGCAGTGGCAGTTGCGCCGGGAAAGCAGCGATACGCTCGATAAACTTGCGTTGCCCCGTGGGGGTGAACGATTCGAATTGCCGCCACGCAAAGCGAATTCGAAGAAACGTGACAAAGGCAGCTCCCTCGTGCGCGTATTTCTTGAGACGGGCGCATCGCTTAAGGTCACTCAAACTGACTTCGCCCTGTTCGTCAGCTTTGATCGTTCGATTGTTGAAGAATATCGCTTTGGCGAGAACCGCAACGTCAACGTCGGGCCCGTTGTGGCGCAGCGAGTATCAGGCTGGGACGGCACATCGTATGTTGTCGAAACGCTGACCGACGATGGTCACAAGTTGATTGACCGGTATTTGCTGGAGAGCGATAGCACGGTACTGCTGCGGCAAGTGTCATTGTACGAGAAGGGTGAGTTAACGCAGTCGATAGTGCAGAAATTTGATCGTGCGCAGTAAGCGCCTGTAGAGATCCGGGCGGCGAGTCTTTGGACAGCCCGGCGGGAAGTAAGGCTAACCGCGAATTCGCCGCCCGGAAATTTCTTCAGCCAATCATCCAGACATTTTGTCTAGCCCCTGTCCATTCGATAGGTAAACCGGTTGCGGACGCCCCGGGTGGTTTGCGCGACACCATCGACAACGCGTGATTTGTAGCGAAAACGTTTTGCGGCAGCGATCGAGGATCTTTCGAAAACAGGGCTGCTGGATTTCAGCACCACGATATTGACCACGGTGCCGTCAGGCGCAACGTCAAACTGCACGTCTACGTAGCCTTCGAGGCCCTGACTTATTGCTCTGCTCGGGTAGTCCGGTTCAACGCGCACAATCGCAACCAGCGGGCCGTCGTTAAAGCCTGAGCCAACAACAAGGTCAGGACCAGGGGCAGGTTCTGGCGCGGCGGGCATAGGGAAACCGGAACCGGTCGTTCCGGTTTCGGGCTCCGGGCGTCCCGGTGGTAGTTCGGTGGGGTCTTTTAGCTTTTCGAAGGTTTCGGGTTTCTCCGGCTCGAGGGGCTGTTCAATTACCGTTCGTTCCCAGATCAGGGGGTGTCGTGGCTCGGGTTCGGCCATGGCACCGCTGGAAATGCGGATAAGGGCCTGCATGACAAATAGCAATGCGAAGGTCATTGCCGTGCCGGTGCTGATCGCTGACAGGTATCGGGCGTACATGATGATTCCTCTTCCTGGTGTCCCGCCGCTATATGCCTTGTACTCAAGGTATATGATACATACCTAGAACTGCAAAGTAAGTCTTGTTATACCTTGAGCTGAGGGGTATGCTGACCGAACCTATCGTTCCGGCAGCACCGATGGCCCAATCTAACCCTCCATTCATGAGTGGCGTTCCCGAACTGCTCCTGTTACGGCTCCTCGATCAGCAGGAAATGTATGGCTACGAACTGGTGCGCTCGATTCGCCAGATCACCGGTGAGGCAATAAGCCTGGGCGAGGGTGTTATTTACCCGGCGCTGCATACCCTGGAGCGCAACGGAGCGCTTAAGTCCCGTCGCAAGGCTGTCGCAGGCCGTACCCGTGTATATTATTCCCTGACCGCGAAAGGCAGGACGCGGCTGGCTCGGCTGGCAAAGGAATGGCGCCGTATCCAGACCGGAATTGAAGCTGCGTTGGAGGCACCTGCTCATGCCCAGACCTGATCTTGCCGATATGGAACGCGAGCTGACGGCTTGCGGAATAAGCCCAAGCTACGTGCAGCGCGCAATGACCGAACTGGACGAACACTTTGATGATCTCGTCGAGGAGCGCGTGGCGGCGGGCCAGGACCGCGAGACGGCCGAACTGGATGCCTGTGCCGCGCTTGGCAACACACACGATATTGCCAACGCCATGAAGCAACGGGACGAGCTCAGGGGCTGGGCGTGGCACTGGCCACGGGTGGCCAGGGTCGTGTACCCGGTCGCTTGCCTGGCCGCACTGCCGGCCGTTCCGCTAATGGCCGGCATTCACCATGCGCAATTGCTTGCCCGATGGGCTGCCTGCCTGATGCTGGGTGCGCTCGTCACGGCGACAATGTTCCTGGTTCTGCAGCTAACCATCACACTTAGCTGAACTACCTTCAGGCCGCGGCTCACAATGTGGGCGTGTAGGACTCCAGCAAAGCGCGCATACGCAGCTTGCCTTTGCGATGCTGTTCAATAATCGCGGGAATATAGCCCAGTTCGGGCACACACCAGAGCGTCGTTACCCGCGATGAACCTTCGGTTTGGTGTTGAATGCCCACCGCCTCGAACGTGCCTGCGGGCGTTTTAACCGACTGCTGGCCGATATTCGTGACTTGCAGGGTTTTGAGCTCATCTATGTCGTACAACACGTAGACGTCTTGCAACATCCCGCGTTGCAGGTCCAGCATGAGCTGGTACTGGATAGAGACGCGGTCATGAACAAGGTCTGCAAACGGCATGTTGAATGCTTCGCCGTCGACGCTACCGACCACCTCGCCGTGTGCAATATCGAAGCGCACGTCAGCGTGGGTTTTCTTGCTGGTCATGCTGTCTTGCGATGAATACAGCAAGGGCATGACGCCATCGGCACTGACCATGAAACTGGCTGTTTCCTCGATCTCGCCTTTGGCCAGCAACCGTGCCATCCCGGTCGTGTTCAGCTTGTGAGTTGCGACGAATCCGGATTCAGCCTGTTCAAGCGTGGTATTCAGCTCGCCGCTAAGAATCTTCACCTTTACCTTGTAGGCGGCGGTGTGGGGCGTAAGCGACATATCTGCCGCGCCCGCAAAGGGTGAAAAGCTTGCGAGGGTCGCAACCAGGA
>JAUHZT010000208.1 GCA_030425905.1 Gammaproteobacteria bacterium | reverse complement strand
AACTCACTGACTATAGTTTTCGGGTTCGGCTGCTACGCATCACTTACGTGGATAGCGACTCAGACAACCGCGAGCGTACAGAATACGGTTTCGTTATAGAACATCAGGACAGGCTTGCCAAACGCACAGCGCTGCCGGTGGTGGACCTGCCGCGCGCACCGCTGTCTAGCCTGGAATCGGCCTACACAAACCTCGTGCTGCTATTTGAATACTTCGTTGGCAACACCGACTTTTCGCCGGTCGCCGGGCCAAAAGACGAGGCTTGCTGCCACAATGCGACACTGTTTGGCCGGCAGGAAACCGGCCTGTATCCGATCCCTTATGACTTTGACATGTCGGGCATGGTAAATGCCGACTATGCGACGCCCAACCCGCGATTCAATCTCCCGGATGTGCGAACCCGCTTGTATCGCGGTCGGTGTCATTTCAATGACCATATTCCCGCTTCTATAGCGCGCTTTAACGAGAAGAAGGACCGGCTGTATGAACTGGTTGAGACCGATGAAAACCTGAACGGTCGCACGCGACGCGAAATGCGGCGCTTTATGAATGAATTCTTCGATGTTCTCGACAAGCCGAAATCGGTCAGCCGGCACATAAGCGGCAAATGCACCTGACGGGTCAGGTCTGCAACCAGTCAGCCAGGATTTTAGTAACCCGCGGGTGAATGTAGTATCCGACGGAACTGTGCGGGTTTGACTTGCCGTAGCGCACGGCGTGGTTATAAATCTTGTAGTCGGTTACGGCGCTCAACCTGCGCTCATTGAGCATATGCCTGAAATCATCGGCCAACGTATTGTCGTGGCAGGTGTAGTCGTCTTCGGCCGCCACGTTGCACCAGGAAATGACATTGCCGGGCCAGCGCGCGAGCGACTTTTCGCGTGCACCAAAAATACGTTTTTGTACCTGCGCGTCGCTAAGCGGCGAACCCAGCGTTACCCAGACGTCAACCTTGCGCTCCTTCAGCTCGCTGGCATAGGGCTCTTTGTGTGACAGCTCCCACAGCACATCCCAGGCAACCACCGAGCCGGTACCGTGGCTCAGCAGCATCACCCGGTCGCCAGCCTCCAGCATGGCTACCAGCCGGCTGCGAACGCGCTCTCGCACGGCCTCGCCATAAGCAGACTGCTCGTCAAAGTAGTGCGCAAAATCCGGTGCACAACGGCAACAAAGCCAGCCCCAGAGACCAAGCGCGCCAAGAACAGGTGCGGCTATGTTCGCAATAAATTCTGCGAGCGCCGACTTTCCCGGCAGTTTGTCGTAGCGTCGAATGCCGAACTTCTTGCGTAGCTTGATCGCCTGCAGTGCGGCCAGCGCATTGCGCCGGTCGCCAACATCGAGTACTTCGTCATAGTGCTTGCCCTCGGCACTTAACACTTCAGCACTCAGGTCGGCGTAGTAGGCAAGCTCGGTATTCAGCGCAGCAAAGGCATCGGCCTGCACGGGGCAGTCGCGCTGTAAACCCGAATCCAGTGCCTCAATGCAAATCTCATGCAAGGTTTCGGCCGACGGCTTGAAATCCCGCCCGTGCACCAGCAACAAGCTGCGACGCGCATTATTTTCTTCTCTAGTCAGTGTACTTGCCCTGCATGCGGATCGTTCAGTACTCGTCTTCGCCCGGATCGCGTCGCGTCAACATCGTCAGGAACGGTCCCGACAGCGTCTTGCCGTATTCAAGCCGCCAGATGAGCAACGTTGCGTATGAGAACGCCGCCGAAATCACGGCTGCCACGCCCAGCGCGCCGATGCCGGATCCCAGGCCAATACCAATTGCGACGAAAATATACATGGCATCGGAGGGTTGATCGAGCGTGAAGCGAAACCGGACGGCAGCGACGATGCCCGCCAGGCTGAACGCGAGCGCGAGGCTGTTAAGAACAATCATCGAGATGCCCGTGACGACGGTCGGCAGAATCATGATGGTCTGCAGGAACGACTGTTCGATCCGGTTCTGCCGACTCGTAATGAAGTACACCCACGACACAGGCACCGTCAGCACTATTGCACCAAAGCTGGCAAGCAATGCCTGCACCGGGCCGCGACTGGAAAGAATGGTGCGCTCAAGATCAGCATAGACCGGTTCGAAGCTGTCGATATTCGACTGCGCAATTTCGGCGATGCCGCCAATCGGGAAGTAAACCGCCAGCGCCGGAAAGCGCGAAATCAACAATACCGTGGCGCCAACCCAGCCCAGGTACCAGGCCGAAATGATCATCAACGGAATCAGCAGACCGCCCGATTTGCGCATTGAACTCTCCCAATTGCGACCGCTGCAGGTTGGCAGGGTCGCCGCTGCCCGAGAGAGTAGCGTAAAGAGGCGCCTTATGCCTACCTGCGCGCGCAAAGTGCGCAAGCGGTTGGTCGCAGGCCTAACGACAGTGTTAGGCTTGGCGCCGTTTTTTGCCGTCAGTCACCTCACTCGCCCCCAAACTGAAGAGACGTACCCGATGAACCACTCCAGCCAGCTACTCGGCATCAGCAACGCCATCGTCGACATCCTTGCACACGTTGATGACGAGTTCATTCGCCGCATTGGCGCGACAACGGGGGCCATGAATCTGATCGATCAGGAACAGGCCGCCGCCATTTACGAACTGATGGGTCCCGCGACAGAAATGTCCGGCGGCTCGGTCGCCAACACGGTTGCTGGATTTGCCAATCTCGGCGGTTCGGCGGCGTACATCGGGCATGTGCACGACGACCAGCTCGGTGAGATTTTTAATCACGACATGCGCTCTCTTGGTGTCGACATTCGACTGCAGCCGGCCACCGATGGCGCACCCACCGCACGCAGTTACATCCTTATAACGCCCGATGCGCAGCGCACGATGAACACCTACCTCGGCTCCTGTACCGAACTTGGCCTCGCCGACATCACGCCTGAAACGGTCGCCACGCCGAAACTGATCCTGCTGGAAGGTTACCTGTGGGACATCGCCGAAGGCCCGGCGCTGGCGCGCAAGGTCATGGACATGGCTGCCGGTATTGGCGCCACGGTCGCACTTTCTTTATCAGACGCTTACTGCGTACAGCGACACCGGGATTCCTTCGCGGCCGCCGTGCGAGACGGCGCACACATTGTGATCGCCGACGAGAACGAGATTAACGAACTGCTGCAAACAGACTCATTCGACGCCTCGCTCGCGAAGCTCGACGACTACGACAACCTGTTTGTGATGACACGCTCGGAACAAGGCTCCGTCATTGTGCAGGGCGATGAAACGCTGGTGCAGCCCGCCACACCAGTGGAAAAAATGGTCGATACCACCGGCGCCGGCGACGCCTACTGCGCCGGGTTCCTCTACGGCTGGGCCAACGAATGGACGTTGCAGGACTGCGCCAAACTCGGCACGCACTGCGCGACCCGGGTTATCCAGCAGGTTGGTGCGCGCATCGAACCCGGACTGCTCGA
>JAUHZT010000069.1 GCA_030425905.1 Gammaproteobacteria bacterium | reverse complement strand
TGCCGAAGCCCTTCTTGCCGTTCGAGATGCGATCAACCGTGGGCTCATTGACGGGCCGAGAATTCTCGCGGCTGGTGAAAGTATCAGCGCAACGGCAGGTCATGGCGACCGACGACTATTGCGTAAGGACATAACAGAAACGCTGCAAAACGACGGTGTTTGTGATGGTCCGAGCGCATGCCAGCGCGCGGTTCGGCTGCAATACCGCAAAGGCGCTGACCTTATCAAGGTGCACGCAACCGGTGGCGGTGCCGACCCGAATGGCAAGCGCCATTCGCAGCCAGAGATGTCAGACGAAGAACTCAAGGCCATTGTCGACACCGCGCATGCGCTGGGCATGCGGGTGGCGGCGCATGCGCACGGCACACTCGGCATTAAAGCGGCAATCCGCGCAGGCGTAGATTCTGTCGAGCACGGGAGCTGGCTGGACAAGGAAGCCATTGCCGCCATGCGCAACAACAACACGGCACTTGTTCGGACGGCCTACCTGCAGGACTATTTTCTGTCCCGCAGCAATATCCCTGCCGCTGCGCAGGAACTGCGACGCAAAAACAACGCGCTGATGGACCCGGGCTTTCGCGAAGCCGTCGACAAGGGTGTGTTTATAGTCATGGGTACCGACGCCGGGATCATGCCGCACGGTCTCAATGCCAGAGAACTGATCAAGTACGTGAGTCTCGGTATGAGCCCGCAACAGGCGCTGCAGGCCGGCACAGCGAATGCGGCAAGACTACTCGGCCTGCAGGATGAAATCGGCCAGATACGTCCGGGTATGGCAGCGGACATCATTGCTGTCGGTGCAAGTCCTCTGCAAGACATCTCACAGGTTGAGAACGTTAGCTTCGTTATGAAAGGTGGCAGGATTTTCCGTCAGGATTAAAACCATGCCTTAGACAAGTGCCGCGGGCGTCGAATGGCGAATGCATCCTTAGCGCAGACTCTCACAGGTAGAACTGCCTGAGCATTCAGTAGCGACAAATACTTCTGCACTGAGTTTCCAGGCACCATCAACCCGTTGCCACTGCGCCATGTAAGGTCCGCTGATTGTTGCGGTGCCATCATCGCGCTTCCAGTAGCCGGTCCAATTGCCGGTTTCGGCGGCGAGCGTCTTGCCGGGCGACAAACGAACTGAAACTGGCAATCGCTCAAAGCGATCAAAGGCCGGATCGTCAAAAAGCTTCAGAAACACAGCTGCCATTTCGGTCCCGCTGGTGACTGACACGCCACTACTCGCGGCGACATGCAGGCTTGGCAGCCATGTGGCTTTCAGCGCGTCGATATCTTTTGCCGCTATCGCTTGATTCGATTGCGCCCGGACAGCACGAATTTCGGCCGCTTCATCGGCACCTGTGCAGATTGCTGCCACAAACAGCCCTGAGGCTACCAATGCGGTGACGACGCTTTGCTTTAAATTCATGTCCTGCCCTGCGGCACAGCACGCCGGATCAGCTCAAATCCTTTTCCTTGCCGATACGAATTGCCGCCTGCCTGGCCTTTTCAATCGTCGGACCGCGACCGGAGAGTATGTGATCGACAGCCGATTGTGGCGCCGTTTCCGGCGTACCGGCATTGAACGGCGGGCTGGGCGCATACTCAAGCACGAGTTGGTAGTGCTTGGCCATTTCTTCGCCGCGCAGTAATGCTGCCAGCGTCAACCCGAAGTCCAGACCCGCGGTAACGCCGCCGCCAGTAATGCGATTGCGATCGTGCACCACGCGATCGTAAACCGGTGTCGCGCCAAGGTGCTCAAGATGGTCTCGTACATACCAGTGACTGGTGGCACGGTAGCCCTTCAACAAACCGGCCGCACCCAGTACCAGCGAACCGGTACAGTCGCTCGTGATGAAACGGGCATTCTTGCCTCGATCTGCAAGAAACTCGAGTACCTCGGTCTCACCCATCATCTGGATAGAGCCATCGAGCCCGCCGGGTACGAACAGCACATCCAGTTGCTCCGGGCAATCGGCAAACGTCGTCGTCGGTGATATTGGCAAGCCCAACTCCGTGGATACCGGTTTCAGGTCTTTCCAGACAAGGTGAATTTCCGAGCCACGCATGAGATTGAACACCGTCCAGGGTCCAATGAGATCTTGCGCAACCATCCGGGGATGAACGAGCATTGCGATAACAGGTTTCTCGGTATAACTCACCGCATCGCCCTTGCTGCTTCCACTGGCACCGGCAGAGCCGTGCTGATGCCCTGCTGATCCTTGATCCGCCGATGCGGTTTGCGACCACAATGGGGCCGCAACGGCGCCTGCAATTGCAGCCGACAGCGACCGCAGGAGTTGTCGTCGGCTATCCGAGTCAAGGGCATTGTCGCTGTCGTTACTGTTCATCGCGTATCTCCACTACGTGTTAAAACATTCCGGTGTGCCCTGCGAACAGAAACCGCACAGGACGCACTTGATTGGAAACTAAAAAGCACCCTGGAGTTATACCCCCAGGGTGCATGCCTGTTTTCGCAAATTTTGAATCTTAGGGGGATTTTAGTTCACGACAACAGTTACAGGTCACCAAAGTGATAACGACCATTCACATAGATAGAGCGCGGTGCACCTCGGCCTTCCTGGACGATCCCACCGAAGAAGCCAGGCCAGTGGTTCAGGCCGTAGGAAATCGTTTCATCCGTGAGGTTCGTACCACCCAGTGCAAGCTGCCAGCGACCGTCAGCAGACCCCAGTTCGACGCGTGCGCTCAGCGTTGAATAGTCACTCACCTTTTCGTCGAGGTTTGCTGCGAACGGGGGCAGATACTCATCGGTATGGGCGTAGTACAGGTTGCTGTCCAGCGTCATGCCATTGGCAAACACAAAATTGTGCAGGATACCGAAGGTGTAGTTGAACTCCGGCGCCGCTTCCAGCGGGTCCCCGATGTTCAGGTCCGTTGCACCCTCGTTGTCGGTAATCGAGGTGTCCAGGTACGCGAGGTTTGCCGTGAACGTAAGACTATCGGTCAGCCTGAACAGCGCTTCTGTTTCGAGACCTTTGATCTCTGCTGAGATCGCGCCGTCAAGATAACGTGCGTCGCAGATACCGTTTTCGAACCCGCCGGTGCAATCCGGATCGTTCGGGTCATCTTCGCGTGAACGACGCTGCAAGTCCGTGTAATCCATGGTGAACGCCGTAACGTTCAGGCGGATTCTGTCCATGAACTCCGAGCGCAAACCAATCTCGATATTCTCAACCTGCTCTGGAGCCTGCGGCTCGATATCGGCATTGGACACCAGTTCCCGCGCGTCATCACAAACCGCTGGATCGCCAAACAATGCACGCTGGCAGACAGGCGAAATATTGGTTGGGAACGCTCCGGACTTGTAACCATCGGAGAAGGTTACGTAGGTCATTACGTTGTCGTTCCAGTGATGATCAAGAACCACGCGGAAGTTAGTGTCGTCCCAGGTAGCTTTTGCCGTCGGTATGAAACCATCGATGCGATTCGTGCGCTGGATCCAGAAGTCTTTCTTGTCCTCTGAATACCGGGCACCCAGTGTCAGGTTGGTCTGATCCGTGAGTGCATAGGTACCCTGGGCAAACACACCCCAGCTATCAACTTCAACGTTCTGGCGGTCGTTGCGATCGTACATGGGTGTAAATGCCGGAGACGGTCCTACTACCCAGATATTCTTGTCTTCGTACGCAGACTGTTGAAACAGCGTAGCGCCAGTTACCCAGGTCAAACGATCACTAAATGCCATACCGCTCAACTGGAATTCCTGCGACCAGAAGTCAATATCCGAATTCTCATCACGCATGTAGGTGCCGAATACAGACCAGTCCTGAATTTCATGCGCTTCAATGTCCGTGTATCCGGAGATTGATTTGAACGTCAGGTCATTGCCAAATTCATAAGTGATGTTCAGGTAGGCAGACAGCGTGTCAACGTCACGCGACGTATCGCAGCCGTCTGTAAAGTTGTTCGGGTCCGTTGGCGTTACGCGTGTGGCAAACAGACCATCGCCATCGAGCAGGCATGAGTCGAGCAGCGTGTACGGCGAATCTGTAATGATGCGCGGGTCGTCAACCTGCAGTGGAACACCCGTCTCGTTGAGAATGGCATCGCGGATGCGTGTGCCGTAGCTTGCATCCGGGGACTTCATGCCGACGAGATCCTGCGTTAACCCGCTGTTCTCGGAGCTTGTCGAGGTAACGCTGGCATCAATGGTCAACGCGTCGATCGGCTGGAAGCGGAACGAACCGCGAACCAGGAAATTGTCTTTGGCACCCAGCGACTCGCGATCGGTTTTGTTGCCATCCGCATCAACAAAGTCCATGTAGCCATCGCTCTGCTCACTGGCGGCAACCAGTCGAAACGCGGCTGTGTCGCTCAAGCCCACGTTAAGGATTGCTTCCCCGTCCAGGCGACCGTATTCACCGGCGGTCACACTGACGTCACCGTAGGTTGCGCCAAGCTGTGCTTTTCGCGAAAACAGCCGGACGGCACCGCCCGTGTTGTTGCGGCCGAACAGTGTGCCCTGCGGGCCGCGTAGTACTTCGATGCGCTCGACATCCGTAAACTGCAGGTTGGAGCCGTAAGTTACGGCGTAGTAAACCTCGTCAATGTAGAGCCCAACGCCGCGATCCGTTTCCGTGCGACTGCTGCGTTGACCGATACCACGTATGGCCATGTTCAGGTTACTGTCGCCAGAACCGCGATTACCCGCCGAGACAAGACTCGGGTCAAGATTCTGCAATTCCTGAATATTGGTGATGCCGGCGGCGTCCAGAACAACATCACTGAACGAGTTAATAGAAACCGGCGTGTCCTGCAGTGATGTTTCACGGCGCTCGGCCGTGACAATGATTTCCTCAAGTTGCGGCTGTTGTGCCATCGTTAGTGTTGGCGTCAGGCCTGCCGCGCTGATACACAGCCCGGCGAGCAGACCGCCGGTTCTGGATAGCATCGTCTGTTTGGTTTGCTTTTGCATGATTTCCCCCATCAGCATTGCGAGATTTACCTCAAGCGTTCGGGAGCCATTACAAAGCATAGCTTGCACAGTGCGCAATGCACGATGACCAATGCTGTTGCGCAAAGCGCAACTGATCGGAGCTTGATGGAGGCGTTACAGGGCGCTGGTCGTCAGACCGACAAAGTAACCACAGCTAGAGCAAGCTGGTATTCAGCAGCCTGCGCCGCCTTTTTGCACCGCATAAGCGACGCCACCGATATTGACCCGGCCATTGCTCTGCAGGTACATGGGAAACACGCCGCGTTGTCCGTCATCGGTTGCGTAGGCAAGCACTACCTGCCCATTTTGCTGCAGAACGTCCCATTGTCCATTAATGCGACTGTTTGATGCGCCACCCGCGCTGCCCGGGACCGACCAGCTGCCTTCTTTGTAGTAGCTGTAGCGTCCGTTCCTGCATAGATCGAGCACCGTGAGTGTGCTGTTCGAACTGATCACTGAGCCGGAATAGGCTGTCAGACGTGCACCCCGCAACCCATCCTGCCACTGCTCCACCACAGATTGAGCAGACGATAATGACCAGCCAACCATGAGCAGCAAGCAAGGCAGTCGCAGTCGAGTTGAAAAGCTTATTGGCATAGATCCCCCCTGGAGTAGTCATATTCCTGAATCAACGAAGGAGCAGTCTTGGTTGCTTGTAGAGCCGCAATCGGGTTGGAACCTGAACCATTGCGAGCGGCGTCGACACCTTGGTTGCTGTGGCACTCACCCTGAAACGAATGAGTCACTCTTACTGGGGTATTAAAGTCGTCGAATGCAGCTTTAAGAAAAAAGCTCCCTGCATCACCGGCCAAATATCATTGGCGTCAGTAACTTGGAAGCATTCTTCGTATTTCTACCGAATGTGTTCGGAAAAAATGGAGGCTAGGGTCGGAATCGAACCGGCGTCCACGGCTTTGCAGGCCGCTGCATAACCACTCTGCCACCTAGCCTCAGGTGTGCCTGCTCAGCAGGCGTCGCAGTATACAGTTGTTCTCGCCCGGGTCAATTTGCGTGCCGCCGCCACGGGAATGCTACCCAGCCGCAGGCAGCTCCCGCATAATGCCGCGATGCATAGACGGACAACACTGACTATCTTCATTGCCCTGCTGGCCATGGCTTGCACTCCTGGCGCGCCGCCCTCCTTCACCGTGTCCGCGACGCTGGAGGTTCCGGTTTCCGGACCCAGCCTGGGCGTTCGCATGAGCAGCGGTGCCAGCGGACAACTCTTGCTGAGCTGGATGGAACGACGCGACGACGGTGCCGACCTGCGGGTATCCGAGTTCACCAACAGCGGGTGGGCAGCCCCTATCCTCGTGGTCACCGATCCGCGCATGTTCGTCAATTGGGCCGACCTGCCTTCGGTCACGGCGATCGGCAAGGACCAGTGGCTGGCGCAGTGGCTGAGCTACAGCGCCGATGCACCCTACGCGTATGACGTGCGCGTTGCGCAATCCTTCGACCGCGGCCGCAAGTGGACAGCGTCGCAATCACCGCACTCCGATGGCACATCGACCGAACATGGCTTTGTGTCAGTCTATCCGGACGGGATGAGCACCGGGCTTATCTGGCTGGACGGTCGCAAGACCATTAATGAGGTGGATGAGGACCCAACCAGCAGCGGCATGACGCTTCGTGCGGCCACGATCGACAGCGATGGTGAGATCCGTCGCGAACAGGAAATCGATGCGCTCGTCTGTGATTGTTGCCAGACCAGTGTGGCGGTCGGCAGCAAGGGGCCAATTGCGGCCTACAGAAACCGCACAGAGGACGAAATTCGCGATATCTATATAAGCCGCCAGCGCGATGGCGAATGGCTCGCAGGCACGGCCATTGCCGATGACAACTGGGAAATAGCGGGCTGCCCGGTTAACGGCCCCTCAATAGCGGCATCCGGCGATTTTGTTGCAGTGGCCTGGTTTACGGCCGCAAACGGCGTGCCGCTCGTTAAAGCGAGCATCTCGAGAAATGGCGGCGTCTCGTTTAGCGAGCCTTTCCTCATCTCTGACAAACAGCCGTCGGGGCATGTCGATATTGCCTACCTCGGCCATTCCGTGTTTGCCGTGAGCTGGATGGAAGCTGGCGACGACGCAGAGAAGGTGCAGCTACGCGCCCTGGCGAGCAACGGCGAGCTTGGCGCCGTGCTGACCGTTGGGGAGACGAACGTGTCTTATAACGTGCCGCAGATGGAAGCCCACGACGGCGAACTCCTCCTTGCCTGGACCGAGGCAGACGCTGAGACCTCAACCATCGTCAGCAAACGAGTGCGCGCACTCGATACGCCGCAATAAGTCCGCACCCGGTATGGCTGGCCGCTTGCACAGCCGACATCGGCGTTGCAGTATGTCCTGATCAACTTCATGCGACGGGAGTTACAGTGAAATACAGTTTCGAAGACGCAATGAAAGACCCATGCGACATATTCGCGAGCCCGCGAGACGTCCTGGAAAGTGCGTTCTCAAGGGAAGACAAACGGAAAATCCTGAAGAGCTGGGAAGACCTGATCGAACTCCGCCAGACAGCCACACAAGAAGGAATGGCCAACGACACTGTTCCTGAGGCTTCGGCCACGGTACTGCAAGAAGTCGCCAATGCGCTTGAACAACTGGAGAAATAATTGAACAAGACTCTTTTCTCGATCGTGCTGCTCGTTGCAGCCACCTCGGCCATTGCCAACCCCGATATCGACGACAAAGTCGCGGCGGCGCTGGCCGCTACATCCCGCCCCGCAGCGGACGTAGACAGGGATGACAATCGCCTGCCGCTGGAAACCCTGAAGTTTTTCGGCCTTGAAGACGACATGCGCGTGCTCGAACTGCTACCGGGCGGCGGCTGGTATACGCGTGTGCTCGCACCCGTACTCAAAGATGATGGCAAGCTCTACGTCGCTCTCGGTGCCGGCCGGACGGCCAGTACAGTGCTCACCGAAGCGGGCTTCGAAGACGTGCAAGTACTGACAACCGAGGACAATCTGCGCCGGGATGAGAATACCGGCACGTACGTAGTTGATGATTTCAGCTTTGGCGTCGACGAACTGGACATGGTTCTTACCTTCCGCAACCTGCATAACTTCGACGCGCCGTCACGCAAGAAGATCAATCGCGCAGTGATGAACTCGCTGAAATCGGGGGGTTACTACGGCGTGATCGATCACACCCGTCGGCACATGGAACCCGGCAGCCCTGAAAACGGGCGCCGTGTAGATCCGGTGCTGGTCATCAAGGAGATGCTGGACATCGGTTTTGAGTTCGTCGACTATTCAGACCTGCACTACCGTGCCGATGACGAACTCGAATACGAAGTCGGCCGTCGCTCGGTTACTGGCAACACGGACCGCTTTACGATGTTGTTCCGCAAACCCTGAGGCAGGTGGCCAGGCTGCGCGCTACGCAGCTTGGCCTGCATTCTCGGAAGCCTTCTGCTTCCAGACTATCCGGCAGAATCACTTACCCCTGCCAGAAACCAAAAAAGGCCGCACATTGTGCGGCCTTTTCAGTATCTTGGAGCGGGAAACCAGGTTCGAACTGGCGACCTCAACCTTGGCAAGGTTGCGCTCTACCAACTGAGCTATTCCCGCAAGAGGGCCGAGATTTTAGCCTTTCACGGGCCGGTGTCAAGGTGCAAACCGCTTATTTGGGGCTCTTTGTGTCAATGACATCATCTTTCATGAAGGGCCATGCGGCTTTGAGGTAGAAAAACATCGACCAGATGGTCATTACAGCCGCAACCAGCAGCAGGACGAAGCCCAGCAGGTAGATGTCAATACCCAGGAACGGGTTGTGATACACCATGAATGCGATGCCAAACATCTGCAGCGTGGTCTTGATCTTGCCGGCCATGGACACTTTGACATTCGCGCGCTCGCCAATGGTGGCCATCCACTCTCGAAGGGCGGAAATCGTGATTTCCCGGCCAATAATGATCATCGCGATGATGTCCTCAAACCAGCCGGAGTCGGCTTGCACCAGCATCACGAGGACGATTGCGACCATCAGCTTGTCAGCCACCGGGTCGAGAAACTCGCCAAAGCGCGACGTCTGGCCGAAGCGGCGCGCGACCCAGCCGTCGATGAGATCGGTTACCGCCGCAATACCAAATATGATAGCCGCGATCGGTCGTGCATCGGGCAACGGGCTGTAAAAGCACAGTACAACGACGGGGATCGCTGCTATACGAAACAGCGTCAGGATATTCGCTAGATTTATTCTCAAGGTGGGGCCGTTCGTCAGTTCTTATTCCGGATGCAGGTCATTGTATATGGTTTCGGCCAGGGTTCGACCTATACCGCGAACTTTGGCGAGATCCTCGATGCCGGCATTCGTAACCCCCTGCAAACCGCCAAACTGGCGCAGCAACTCGCGGCGCTTCTTGGGCCCTAGCCCGGGAATCTGCTCAAGCTGCGAGGTTTTGCGCGCTTTCGCGCGGCGCTGGCGGTGGCCGGTGATGGCGAATCGGTGCGCCTCGTCCCGAATTTGCTGAATGAGCAGCAAGGCCGGTGAATTGTCCGGTAGTTCAACCGGCCGCTGCTGCCCCGGCACGAACAGTTGTTCCGCCCCGGCCCGACGTGCCCGGCCCTTGGCAACTGCGACAACCTTGACCCAATTGAGCTCCAGTTCGTTCAATACCCTGACGGCCTCAGCGAGCTGGCCTTTGCCGCCATCCACAAACAGGATGTCCGGGGTGGCAACCTCACCCTTCTTGATGCGCTCGTAACGCCGGCGTAGCGCCTCGGCCATGGCGGCATAGTCGTCGCCGCCGGATGCCGGCGTGAGGTTGAAGCGCCGGTAGTCGCTCTTAAGCGGCCCTGCGCCGTTAAATACAACGCAGGAGGCCACCGTCGCCTCGCCCGAGGTGTGGCTGACGTCGAAACACTCAAGCCGTTCTGGCGTCTCCTCGAGATCAAGCACGTCACCTAGCGCCTTGAACTGGCGCCGAATGGTCGCGTTGCTCGCCAGCTTGAGGTTCAGCCCATTGTCGGCATTGGTCCTGGCCATCTCCAACCAGCGCTGCCGGTCGCCCCGCACACGGTGTCGAATCTCGACCCGGTGCGCACAGCGTTCGGTCAGCGTCGCCTGGATCAGGGCCGCATCTTCAATTTCTGTCTCGACAATGATTTCCCGCGGCGCATCGCGGCCAAGGTAATACTGCGCGACAAAGCTGTTGAGCAGTGCCGCCTTGTCGGTCTGCGCCGGCGTGCGCGGAAAATGGTCACGGCTGCCGATAACCGTGCCATTGCGTATAAACAGCACCGTGACGCAAGTGATCGCGCCGTTGGTTGCAATGCCGAGAACGTCGAGATCGGCACCTTCCGAGCGCGAGACGAGTTGCCTGGCCTGTACCTCCTTGAGCTTCGCAATCTGATCCCGATAACGGGCGGCCAGCTCATACTCCTGGGCCAGCGACGCAGACTCCATGCGCTGCACGAATATGTCCACGACATCCTGGTTACGGCCTTCGAGAAATTGCAAGGCCGCCGCGAAATCCTGCGCGTACTCTTCCTCACTGATCAGATTCACGCAGGGCGCAGTACAACGCTTGATCTGGTACTGCAGGCAGGGTCGCGAACGATTGCGAAAAAAACTGTCGCGACACGGGCGGATCAGGAAGAGTTTCTGCAGTTCGTTGAGGGTCTGCCGTACAGCCGTGGTACTCGGGTACGGGCCAAAGTAACGCCCCTTCCCTTTGCGCGCGCCACGGTGAAAACGCAGGCGGGGAAACTTGTGGTCTGTGGACGCGTAAATATAGGGGTAGCTCTTGTCATCCCGAAGCAGCACATTGAAGCGCGGCTTGTGCTGCTTTATCAGCGAGTACTCGAGCAGCAAGGCCTCCGCTTCTGTAGAGGTAACCGTAACCTCGACATTGACAACCTGTTTCAGCATTGCGGCCGTTTTCGGCGCCTGCTGAGAGCGCTGAAAGTAGCTGGAAACGCGCTTTTTCAAGTCGCGCGCCTTGCCGACGTAAATAACCTCGTGTTTCGCATCCATCATGCGATACACGCCGGGCCGATGGGTCAGTCGACGCAGAAAGGATTGCGCATCAAAAGCTGGCGCGTCGCTCACGATTCCAGCAGGCTGCGGACGCGCGCAAATACGTTGGCAAACATGGGCTCGGTCAATCGTCCGGTATTGGTGTTGTAGCGGCTGCAATGATACGAGTCTATCAGCCGAAACTCGCCCAGGTCGTGCACGGCCTCGTGTGCAAATTTGTAGTCCGCCTGGCGCCCTTTACGTGCCTTGATAATGGCACGGTGCGCAATACCCCCGAGCGCGAGCACGACGCCCCCCTTCGGCAGCCGCTCAAGTTCGTTGCCGAGGTACTGGTTGCAGGTATTGATCTCGGCGCCGACCGGCTTGTTGTCCGGCGGCAGGCACTTCACCGCATTGGTAATGCGGCAATCGAGCAACTCTAGAGGATCGTCTGCCGCCAGCGATTCGGGCTGTGTGCTGAAACCATAACGATGCAGCATCTGGTACAGCAAAATGCCGGCATGATCCCCGGTAAAGGGCCGCCCTGTCTGGTTGGCCCCGTGCATGCCGGGCGCAAGCCCAACTACCAGGAAGCGCGCATCGAGATCACCAAACGGCGGTACCGGTCGACAATAGTAATCCGGATACCGTGCCTGGACGTTATCAAGAAACTGAGAAAGTCGCGGGCAGTCCCTGCAATCCTTGTCGAATAGGCTCTTGTCCAATCTGGCGCCTGGTGCCTAGTCGTCCATGTGCCGGATTATCGCTTCACCGAAACCGCGCGTGCCGACAAGTTTCGCGCCCGGCACCAGCGTCGACAATTCCTGCTCGACATCCTGCTTGCCATGCGGGCGTTCCTTGCGCTTCGGTTGGTGGATAGCCTCGCGCAATCGTGCCAGGTCAAACGTCAGTTCGCCGTTTGCAATCGTATTCGCCACGCCTTTGAGCATCAGCTCGACGGCTTCGTTCCAGCCGATGTAGCGCAGCATCATTGCGGCCGACAAAATCAGTGAGCCAGGGTTCACACGGTCCTTGCCGGCAAAGCCCGGGGCGGTGCCGTGGGTTGCTTCGAACACGGCAACCGCATCGCCAATATTCGCACCCGGCGCAATGCCTATGCCGCCAACCTGCGCCGCCAATGCGTCAGAAATGTAGTCGCCATTGAGATTCAGCGTCGCAATGACGTCGTATTCTTCCGGCTTCATCAGGATTTGCTGCAGGAAGTTGTCCGCAATCACATCCTTGATAATGATCTCGTTGCCGGTCTTCGGGTTGGTAAACGACAGCCACGGCCCCCCGTCAATTTCGACGGCACCAAATTCGGTTTTCGCAAGTTCATAACCCCAGTGACAAAACGCCCCCTCGGTGAACTTCATGATGTTGCCCTTGTGCACCAGTGTTACCGACTGCATATCACGGTCCACGCAATGCTGGATGGCTTTGCGAATCAGGCGTTCGGAACCTTCACGCGACACCGGCTTGATACCGATGCCGGAGCTTTCCGGAAAACGAATCTGCGTGACGCCGAGTTCGGTCTGCAGGAAATGTATGAGCTTCTTGACCTCCACCGATCCGGTCGGAAATTCGATACCCGCATAAATGTCTTCCGTGTTCTCACGGAATACGGTCATGTTTACAAGGTCCGACTCGCGCATCGGCGTCTGCACACCCGGGAAGTAACGTATCGGGCGCACACAGGCGTACAGGTCCAGCGACTGCCGAATTGCGACGTTCAGCGAGCGAATACCGCCGCCGGTTGGGGTGGACAAGGGACCCTTGATAGAAACTACGTATTTCCTGAACGCATCGAGGGTTTCATCAGGCAGGTACTGGTCCTTGCCATAAACCTCGGTTGCCTTGCTGCCGGCATAAACCTGCAGCCACTCGATTTTGCGCTTGTCGCCGTAAGCCTTCTGCACCGCGGCATTGACCACATCCAGCATGACGGGCGTTACGTCAATGCCGATACCGTCGCCTTCGATGAAGGGAATGATCGGCCGGTCGGGCACGTTCAGGGAATGGTTGGTGTTAACCGTGATCGCCGATCCTTCGGCGGGCACTTTGATGTGATCGTAATGCATTTTCGGGTCCGAAACGGGCGGCAGGGGCCGCAATGGGCGTGCATTGTACCGATCCTGACGCTCACAACAAAAATTTGCGCCACGGACTCGGTTAGAATGCGGCATGCCACTGGTGCTGCTGAACAAGCCATTTCAAGTAATGTCGCAATTCAGCGGTGACGGCGACCGTGCGACGCTGGCAGAATTTGTCGACCTGCCCGGCGTCTACCCCGCAGGCCGCCTCGACTTCGACAGCGAAGGTCTGCTACTCCTGACCGATGACGGCCGCTTGCAGGCGCGTATCAGCCAGCCGCGCTCCAAGATCGTGAAAACCTACTGGGCGCAGGTTGAGGGCCGGCCGGATGCGCGACAAGTCGCCAGACTGGAACTCGGGCTCAAACTCAAAGACGGTCCCGCGCGCGCCCTGCGTGCCAGGGTTATCGACGAACCTCAGGCGCTTTGGCCGCGGGTTCCGCCAATACGCTACCGCGCCAACATCCCTGAAACCTGGCTGGAAATACGCCTCCTGGAGGTTCGCGACCGCCAGGTGCGACGCATGACGGCGGCGATAGGTGCGCCAACCCTGCGGCTGATACGCGCCGCCATCGGCCCCTGGAACCTGGACGGGCTGGCGCCGGGCGAGAGTCGGACTATCGACAACCGCGCGGCATGGGCCGCATTGAATACACGCTCACCGGCAACCCGTCGACGCTGACCTCCACGCCCCCCGGTTGGACCCGACCAGGCGTGGCCGGACCAGCGTCTACTTAAGATCCCGAGTGCAGGCCTGCGATACGCATCGCCACTTCCATGGCCTGCTCGTAGTTCAGGCGCGGGTCAACCGTCGACTTGTAGGCGCGTGCCAGGTCACCGTCAGTTAGGCCGCGGGCACCGCCCGTGCATTCCGTGACGTTCTCACCCGTCAGCTCCAGATGCACGCCACCGAGATAACTGCCAAGTGACGCATGGACGCGGAACGCCGACTCAAGTTCGGCAACGACATTTTCGAAGCGGCGGGTTTTCACGCCGTCGGCGGTGCTTTCCGTATTGCCATGCATTGGATCGCAAACCCAGAGAACCGGTGAACCGGTTTCCTTAACGGCCGCTATCATGTCCGGCAGATGCTCCTCGATCGACTTTGCGCCGTAACGGTGGATCAACGTCAGCCGGCCGGGTTCATTGTTCGGGTTCAGCACACGGATCAGGTCCTGCAGCCACTCGCGTGTCATGCCTGGTCCGATCTTGATACCCATCGGGTTCGCAATACCGCGGAAATACTCCACGTGCGCACCGTCCATTTGCGCCGTGCGCATGCCTATCCACGGAAAGTGCGTGGTCAGGTTGTACCAGCGTGCGCGACGGTCGAGGTAGCGCGTCTGGGCTTGTTCATACAGCAGGTGCAGGCCTTCGTGCGCCGCATAGATGTCGGCGCGCTGTGACTGATGCAACTGCCGACCGAGAACCGTTTCCATGAAATCCAGCGAGTCCGAGATAGAACTCACGATTTCGCGGTACTCGTTGGCGAGCGAAGAGTGCCCTACCCAGTCCAGGTCCCAGTATTCCGGGTGATGCAGATCGGCAAAACCGCCGTCGATCAGGGAGCGTACAAAGTTCAGCGTCAGGGCCGCACGCTCATAGCCACGCAGGATTAACTGAGGCTCGGGAATCCGGTCCGCGTCCGTAAATGCACTGCGATTGACAAGGTCGCCGCGAAAGCTTGGCAGCGTTTTGCCATCGCGTGTCTCGGTGTCGGCCGAGCGAGGCTTGGCATACTGCCCGGCCATGCGCCCAACGCGCACAACGGGTTTCTTGAGGCCATAGAGCAGTACGAGGCTCATCTGCAACAGGATCTTGAGCTTGGCGACGATATTCTCGGAGGTGCACTCGTCGAAAGTCTCAGCGCAATCGCCGCCCTGCAATACAAAAGATTCGCCACGTTGCGCCTTGGCAATCTGCTCTTTAAGCGCATCGACTTCCCAGGACGTAACGATTGGCGGCAGGCGACTCAAGGACGCCACAGTGCGTTCCAGTTCAGCCTGGTCAGGGTAAGTGGGCTGCTGGGAAGCGGTTCTGCTCTGCCAGCTTGCTGGGTGCCAATCGGCACCGGGCGCTTGTCGGGTCACATCAATCTCAATTTTTAGCTGCAAAAAAATAGGCCTTCGCAGGCCCCGTGGATAGCGGACTATGCCACGCCGGCACTGCAATGGGCAAAAGTTTCTCGTGCAATCAAGGGCTTGGACACGCCTCGCCAGACGGCGCAGTATTTCCATGCCTTTCGCGGGCTAAGTGCTTTTTTTTGTGCGTTTTTTTGGCACAATGCCTGCCATTCTAGCCCGCCGCTCGTTGGCGGTTTTTTGTGTTCAGGTCCGGCCCACGGCCCGGTAGCCGCCAGGAAGCGGCATCGGCAGCACGTTGCGGCCGCGATACCAAAGAGGTTTACCATGCAGGACGTACTGGTTCTTGGCGCCGGCAAGATCGGCGCACTCATTTCAGGTCTATTGGCGGAAAGCGGCGACTACAATGTGCAGCTTGCCGATGCACGCGACGGCGCCGCCGCCGAAGTGGCAAGCGGTCATGGCTTGAAAAATATTTCTCCTTTCACGCTGGATGCGAGCGACAAGGAACAACTGTCGAGTCACGTTCGCCAACACAAGCCAATTGCCGTTGTTTCAGGGCTGCCCTACTTTTGCAATATCGTTGTTGCCGAAGTTGCCCGCGAAGAAGGTTTGCACTACTTTGACCTGACCGAAGATGTCGCGGTCACCGAGGCGGTTCGCAAGATCGCCGAGGGCGCGGACCAGGTGTTCGCACCGCAATGCGGTTTGGCCCCTGGGTTTATCAGCATCGCTGCGAACGAACTGATCAAGCATTTTGACTCCCTGCGCTCGGTCAAGCTGCGGGTTGGCGCTCTGCCGCAAAACCCTAACAACGTACTCAAGTATTCACTGACCTGGTCAACCGATGGCGTAATCAACGAGTACGGCAATCTCTGCAATGCGATTGTTGATGGTAAGGAAGTGGATGTTCTGCCGCTCGAGGGCCTCGAGGAAATTGAAATCGACGGCACATTGTACGAAGCGTTTAACACCTCCGGTGGGCTCGGCTCGCTAGCCGAAACCTACGGCGACAAGGTCAGCACAATGAACTACAAGACCATGCGCTACCCGGGGCACTGCGAACAGATGCGCCTGCTGATGAACGGCCTGAAACTGAATCATGACCGTGACACACTAAAACGTATTCTCGAAAATTCTGTGCCGCAAACACTGCAGGACGTCGTGATCATTTATGCGGCAGTAACAGGCATGC
Source organism: Gammaproteobacteria bacterium (assembly GCA_030425905.1). Lineage (GTDB taxonomy): Bacteria > Pseudomonadota > Gammaproteobacteria > Steroidobacterales > Woeseiaceae > UBA1847. Next base: position 555 of record JAUHZT010000069.1, on the reverse strand, counting down.
AGGACGGCGAATTCCGTGAAGAAAACTACGTCAACAAAGTGTATCCGCAGGTGGTAGCCGGACGTTTATGGTCCGCGATCCAGATAACGACCGCGGCGGGTATCTGCAGCGTGATCGACCTTGTCCTCTCGGACACGAATCGCTTCAAAGGTTTTGTCGCCCAGGAAGAATTCAGCCTCACGGACATTCTGAATAATCGTTTCGGGCAGTACTACGCACACGGCGGCAACAACCATGAGTCGGCCAATCTCGTAGCGCGCGGCGCGACCGGCCGTCAGCGTGTTGCCAAGGAGACAAAGTAATGAACAAGATTCTGCAAAGCCTCGGACTGGACTCCGTTAACCCCGGCACATGGTTCGGCAATGAGAGCAGCACAGACACGAGTGCACCGCTTATCGAATCAATCAACCCGGCAACCGGCGATGTGATCGGCAGCGTACGTGCCACAACCGCCGATGATTATGAACGCGTTGTGGCAATGGCTCGCGAGTCGTTCAAGACCTGGCGCATGATACCCGCGCCGATGCGCGGCAACGCCGTACGTCTGATCGGCAA
>JAUHZT010000068.1 GCA_030425905.1 Gammaproteobacteria bacterium | reverse complement strand
GGCTCCGCAGGATTCTGCTCCGCTGAAAGTTCTGATGATCACAGGTGGCGGACCTTTTCATGATTACTACACGCAAAAACAACAGCTTGCAGAAGGGCTAACCGATCGGATAGGAAATATTGAGTTCACCATTGATCATAATGAGGGTGAAAGCAAAGAGGACATGCACTTCAAGTTTGAGAGCCAGCTCACTGATGAGTGGGCGAAGAAATTTGATCTGGTGCTATACAACAACTGCAATCTTGACATGGGTGATGCCAAACACGTTAAAAAAATCATGGCTGCCCATGCCCGGTATCAGGTGCCTGCTGTGCTGTTGCACTGCCCGATGCATTTGCACCGCACTACCACGCCGGATTGGTACAACTTTACAGGCGCTGTTTCGCATCAGCATGAAGTAGTTCGTGTTCCTTTCACAGTAGAGGTGCTTGAACCAGACCATCCGATTATGGCGAATTTCCCAGGAACCTGGCGGACGCCAGAAGGCGAGCTGTACATGCCTATCGAGCTTAATGATAGCGCTACCCCACTGGCACGGGCGTATGCGGCGGAAGCAGCCGAATTCTTTCCTATAGCCTGGACCCACGAATACGAAGGGGTTCGCGTGTTTAGTAGCACATTGGGTCATCACAATGTGACGATGGGTTCGGATGTCAATTTGAACCTGGTAGCGGCCGGATTGTTGTGGGCGGCTGGCAAGCTCGATGATAACGGGCACCCGTCGGATGGCTACTCCGGTGAACGTGGGCTTGGTTGGAACGCCCTGTGGGGAGGAGGCACCCTTAACGGATGGCGCGCCAGCAAGACGACGAATTGGGCGGAGCTCAAATGGTGGGAACTGGAAGACGTCTGGCCGACGAAACTCAACATGGGTACCGGGTCCTTTAAGCTTGTCCCTGATGAGGCCGAACGTTTGCTGCATCTGCCAAAGCACGGTCCGTTACTTGATGTGGATTCCAACACCATTGTTGTCGAAGGTCCGCAGAGCAACCTGTTCTACGCAGGCCCCATTGACGGCGGTGACTTCAAGAATTTTGAATTCAAGGTTGATGTCTATACCTATCCCGGCTCCGCTTCAGGAATCTATTTTCATACGCGTTACAAGGAGGACGGAGCTCCCACATTTGGTTATGAAGCTCAAATTAATGCGAGCCGAGCCGGTGAGAGCAAGACCGGGAGCCTGGTTGGGGTAAGTGAGGTGAAGTCGGCTACCCACGCTGATAACGAATGGTTCACCTATTACATCAAGGTCGAGGGCAAACAGGTCACGATCAAAGTGAATGGTGAGACAGTCACCGAGTTCACCGAACCCGCAAATGTCAAAGGGCCAGCCAGTCTTAACCGGGGCACGATCGGTTTGGAGTCGGTGGGTTCCGACAGCCGTGTCTACTTTCGTAACCCGATGATTCGTCAATTGCCGGATCAATCCTCGGGTCAATAGCACGAAGTATACGACCGGTATAAGGGAGTAATAAGTAACACGATGGACACGACACTTGGCATTGATCTCGGTACGCAAAGCCTGAAAGTTGTCTTCTACGACTATAACGCTCGCGAAGTTGTAGCTTCGGCATCCGCACCGCTTGACGTAATGCGCGATGCAAGCGGTCGTGCGGAGCAGGAAGCGAGCTGGTGGCTGGTGGCGCTGAAACAGGCGCTGCAGCAAGTCAGCAAAAGCATCCGCATGTCGGTGCGTTCAGTTGCAGTTTCCGGGCAACAGCATGGCTTTGTGCCGTTGGATAGCAATGGAGAGGTGCTGCACTCGGTGAAACTGTGGTGCGATACGTCGACGCAGCAGGAAGCGGACGAGATCATGGAAGCTTGCGGCGGACCCGCCAGTTGCATAGAGCTGGCCGGAAACCCGGTACTGACGGGCTACACGGCGCCGAAGATTCGCTGGTTACGCAAACAGCATCCAAGCAAGTATCAGGCAATGGCAAAGGTGCTGCTGCCGCACGACTACCTGAATTTCGTAATGACGGGCCGCGCGACGATGGAGTGCGGTGATGCATCAGGCACGGCGTTACTCGACGTACGGACTCGCCGCTGGAGCCCTGAGCTATTGCGAGCTGTCGATCCGTCACGGGACCTGCTTAACTGCCTCCCGGAACTTGTTGCAGCCGATGAATTTATCGGTCATACGACGGCGCAGTTTGCGACAGACTTCGGTCTTCCAGCCGGAATACCCGTGGCGCCGGGCGGCGGCGACAACATGATGGCGGCAATTGGCACCGGCAACGTCGTGCCGGGTCAGTTGACAATGAGCCTTGGCACCTCAGGCACCTTGTTTGCCTACGCAGATCGACCAATTGTTGACCCAAAAGGCAATATCGCGGCTTTTTGCAGCTCGACCGGCGGATGGTTGCCCCTTCTTTGTACGATGAATTGCACGCTCGCCACTGAGCTAATGAAGCAGCCGCTGGCTATCGACAACGAAGGCTTTGACGCGGCTATCGATGCCGTGCCGGCCGCTTGCGACGGTCTGATCGTCTTACCCTTTTTTACCGGCGAACGTACGCCGAATTTACCGCGTGCGACTGCGAGCGTACTGGGACTTACCCCGGAGAATTGTACGAAAGGACACCTGTTGCGGGCGACTGTCGAAGGTGCAACCTACGGGCTGCGCTTCGGTCTCGACGAACTACAGGGACTTGGCATCGAAGCAACAGAAATTGTTCTGACCGGCGGGGGCGCGAACAGTCGTGCCTGGCGCCAGATCGTCGCTGATATCTGCGGGCTGCCAGTTATAAGGCTCGCACAGGATGAAGGCGCTTCATTTGGAGCTGCGCTGCAAGCACTGTGGGTGCTCGAACGCCAGTCTGATTCCGAGCGCCGTATCGGTGATGTAACTCGCGAGCACATTGTGCGGCGGCCGGATCTCGCCTGCACACCTGACGAAACCAAGTCCGATCGTTACGCTGACGGCTACGCGGCCTACGGGCGCGCGGTAGCCAGCGTGGCACCCTTATTCAAAACAAACGGAGCAAGATCATGAGTGCGCGACCCTGGATTGGCAACCGCGAATACTTTCCCGGCATTTCACGTATTGAATACGAAGGACCGGAGTCCGATAACCCCCTGGCGTTTAAAGCCTATGATGCTGATCGTGTGGTCGGTGATAAGACCATGCGCGAACATTTGCGTTTTTCAATCTGCTACTGGCACACGTTTTGCGCCGACGGTGCCGATCCTTTTGGTCCGGGAACACGCCAACATCCCTGGAGTAACAGGAGCGACAAGCTCGAGGCGGCGGAAGAAAAACTTGATGCTGCGTTTGAGTTCTTCAGCAAGATGACGGTGCCTTATTTTTGCTTTCACGATCGCGATATGGCTCCCGAAGGTGCGAGTGTTAGCGAAAGCGAGAAAAATCTGCAGCACCTGGTCGGGCTTGCCAAAGCACGGCAAGAGGAGACAGGCGTTCGGCTATTGTGGGGAACGGCAAACCTTTTCTCGCATCCGCGTTATATGAACGGTGGATCGACGAACCCGGATTTTGACGTCGTGGCTCAGGCAGGGGCCCAGGTCAAGGCGGCGCTGGATGCGACGGTGGAATTAGGCGGCGAGAGTTATGTGTTCTGGGGCGGTCGCGAGGGGTATTCGTCGCTGTTCAACACCGATACCGGTCGCGAGCTGGAACACATGGCGAGGTTTCTGGGCATGGCCCGTGACTACGGTCGTTCGATTGGCTTTAAAGGTCCGTTCCTTATCGAGCCTAAACCGATGGAGCCTATGTACCACCAGTATGACGTTGATGCCCAGACTGTTATTGGCTTTCTCCGTCACTACGGACTGGCCGACGATTTTAAGGTGAACGTCGAAGCGAACCATGCAACGCTGGCGGGCCACTCATTTGCACACGAGCTCAGAATGTGTACGGATGCCGGTATGCTGGGTTCAATCGATGCCAATCGCGGTAATCCGCAAAACGGCTGGGACACGGACCAGTTTCCAGCGGATCTCTACGATACGGTGCACGCGATGCTTATCCTGCTTGAAGACGGTGGGTTCAAAGCCGGTGGACTGAACTTTGATGCGAAAGTCAGGCGTGAATCGACCGACCTGGAAGATATGTTTATCGCACACATTGGCGGCATGGACTCTTTTGCACGCGGCCTGCTGATTGCGCACGAAATACTTGAGAATTCCTCACTGGCCAAGTTTCGTCGCGAGCGCTATGCCAGCTTCGACAGCGGGCAGGGCGAGGCGTTTGCCAAGGGCCGGTTATCTCTTGAGGATCTGCGCGACTATGCCGCTGAACAGGGCGAACCACGCCAGCGAAGCGGTCGGCAGGAATGGGTGGAGAATGTCATCAACGAGTTCATGTATCGGGTGAAACCCTGAACAGTCCTATGAGTAATTATATAAGCGTATGGCAGTTCCGATGATGGATAGCAGTACGGACAGGCTTGAAGAGCGGGTATTGGAAAATACCTGCGGTGACCGCGTCACATTGCTGAATTTCGGTGCCCGGCTGGCAAGTATTGAACTGCAACTCGATGACGGCGTTCGCAACGTAATTCTCGGCTATGAGGATCGCGCCAGGTACCTGACCGACCCTTATTTCATGGGCGCGACCGTTGGGCGTACCTGCAATCGCATCGCCGGTGCGCGCTTCGAGATCGGCGGTGTTGATTATTCGCTCGATGCCAACGAAGGAGACAACCACCTTCACGGCGGCGCGGGAGGATTTCATCAGAGGTACTGGTCGATTGACCCGGAGGTTCAGAGCGATACCGTAAGGTTTCGGCTTCGGTCAGTGGATGGTGACCAAGGATACCCGGGAACGGTTGCGGCGAGCGTTACGTACAGCTGGACGGATGAACGTGAACTTGTGATGCAGCTGGAAGCCGAAACCGACCGGCCTACGCATGTAAACATGACGAATCACGCCTACTTCAATCTTGAAGGTGACGCCGCCGACATCCTCGAGCATCGCCTGCAAGTCGCCAGCGGGCGGATCTTGCAGGTTAACGGTGAACTGCTGCCAACGGGCGATATGCTTGACGTCAGGGGTTCCGAACTGGATCTGCGCGATAGAGTGGTGTTGCGTGATGTTGTCGAGTCGCAGCACCCACTAATCGCTTGGGCCGACGGCATAGACTTTAACTACGTTCTCGACGAATCCAGCTGCCATGCCAAGCTTGAAAGCCGGAGTGGTGACCTTTGCTTGCAGATGACCACAACTTGTCCCGGGTTGCAGGTATATGGGGGGCAGAAGCTGGGGCCACCGTTCACGCCGAACCGCGGCATGTGCCTTGAGCCCCAGCATTATCCGGATACACCGAATCAGCCCACCTTTCCAGGCACGTTACTTGCGCCGGGAGAACGCTATGCACAGACAACGCGCTACCGCTTCATAGAGGGCAGCTAAGCTTTATTTACTGGCGTAGGGCTCGATTAATGGTGCAGAGCTTTCGCGTTCGATCAGGCTGTAGTCCAGAGTAAGATGTTGGCACTCGATGTCGCCACCCATACGATTGGCGCGGATACTGCGTGTCAACAGGTCGATGGCGGCATGTGACATGTCGCTGATCGGTTGGCGGATCGTCGTGATCGTCGGCCAAACCGTGGTTGCGAGCAATGTGTCGTCGAAGCCGGTGACTGTCAATTCGTCGGGTACATTGATGTGGTGGCGACGGGCGACGGAAATCGTCGCTGCGGCCATTTCGTCATTGCTGGCGGAGATGGCCGTCGGAATCTCCGGTAGCGTGAGCAGTCGGTCGGCCGCCTCCAGTCCGGAGCGATACGAAAAGCGGCCGGTTACAACCAGCTCCGGACGCCACTCAATACCTGCAGCTTCCAGAGCGTCGCGATAACCGCTCTTGCGTACTTCGCTGACGAGGTACTTCGGATTGCCAGTGATGTATCCGATTCGGCGGTGACCAAGCCCAATAAGGTATTCCGTCATTGTGCGTGCGGCACTTCTGTCGTCGATCATTACTGACGAAATACGTTCGCCAACAAGCTGCGGGCCCATTGTGACCGTTGGTACATTGCGCTGTTTAAGCAGATCCAACAAATGAAGCGAGTCGGCGAGCGGCGGCACGAGCAAAACGCCACTGATGCCACCCTTGAGTTGCTCTTTAATGATCCGCTCCGCATCTGCCTCTCCATCGCATTCGGCAACAACTAGCTGCGTATCGTTTTCGCGGGCCTGTTCCAGCGCACCAAGCAGTGTTGCACTCAAATACGTGCTACTCGGGTTCGCGTACATCAGGCAGACTTGAATTTGGCTTCCGCTGGCCAGGCTACGGGCCGCACGGTTGGGTGAATAGCCGAGTTCACGAATGGCCGCGTCAACTGCTGCGCGGGTGCTCTCTCGAACGTTGCCTTCACTATTTATGACGCGGGAAACGGTCATCGGCGAAACGCCGGCGCGTACGGCAACTTCATTGATGGTTACTCGCGCGTGATGGCGGCGAGCCGATGATTGCCTGGTCTTGACCACTGTCGACTATCTTGTCCGTCTAGCCCCGCCTGGTGCGTGATTATACAGGGCCCATGCCGCGACACCAGAATAAACGCCGCCGGCGGTGTACTGGCCATCGCGGCGATCCGGGCTTTAAAAAAAGTGGCGTTATTCGGCCAATAGTGATAGAAACTCCTCAAGGGTATTTGTCGTGATGCGGCGCCCATTTGCGCCTGCAGATGATAGCGCTAACATTGACGGACCCGGGGGGGGGTGTTCATTCACCATGACACCATAGTGCACAGCCGGGATGACCGGAATGAGGGACTGAGATGAACAAAATTCAGCGTGTAGCAGCATTTATATTCACTTACTTATGCCTAACGGTCGGCGCCCAGGCTGCGGACCTTGTTATTCGTGAATTTGAAAAACAGGAGTTGACCCCGGTCTATTGGTCGGAAGGCGCCGATTTTGGCGACTTTAATCAAGATGGTCATCTGGACATCGTCAGCGGACCAGACATCTACCTGGGGCCCGACTTCACCGATCGCTACGAATTCTATCCCCCTGAGGCACCGACCAGGCGGAACCCAAGTGATCGTTCGTACTACGCGAACAACAATTTCTTTTCATACGTCTACGATTTCAATGCAGACGGATGGCCTGATGTCCTGACGGTGGGACTTCCCAATACCGAGGCGTACTGGTACCAGAACCCGGGTAAGTCTTTCAGCGGTCCGACCACGGACCAGCCAGAGCACTGGGAGCGTCATTTTGTTATCGACCGAGTTAAGAACGAAGCGCCTAATTTTGGAGACATTACCGGGGACGGAGTACCGGAACTGATAATGGCCTACGGCAACCATTACGGCTATGTCACACCGAACCCCGTCGCTGCGACGCTGCCGTGGATATTTCACCCGGTATCGACCCACGATAAGCCGGTCCATCACTATACCCACGGCTTGGGTTACGGTGATGTTGACGGCGACGGGCGAATGGACCTTTTGACCGGCGATGGCTGGATGCAGCAACCCGCCTCCCTGCAAAACGATCCGGATTGGACTTTTCACTCCTTCCCGTTCGCTGATCGGGGTGCTGCCCAGCGGTTTGGTGATTTGACAGGGGGAGGCCAGATGTACGCTTATGACGTAAATGGCGACGGGCTCAACGACGTCATCACCAGCCTGGACGCTCACGGTTGGGGCCTGGCCTGGTATGAACAGAGCCGCACTGGCAACAAGATCACCTTTAAGGAACACGTTATTCTGAGCAAGCAGGCGAAAAATACTGACAACCCCTACGGCGTTCAGTTTTCTCAGCTTCACGCAGTTGATCTCGTCGACGTCGACGGCGACGGGCTAAAGGACATAGTCACCGGAAAGACCTACCGGGCGCACGACTTCGCAGACGAGGGCTCCCGACAGGCCCCGGTGATCTATTACTTCCGGCTTACGCGCCAGGATGGCAAGGCAGAATACGTCCCTCATTTGATTGACGACGAAGCAGGCATCGGACGTCGACTGGTCAGCGGCGACATTAATGGCGATGGACTGATCGATATTGTGGTCGGCAATAAGAACGGCACGTTCGTATTTACCCAAAAGACTCGAAAGGTCAGCCGCAAAGAATGGGAAAAAGCGCAGCCTGTTCGCAACGAGGATTTCGCTCGCCGTTAATCGTTTCTGCCAGCGAATTGTTTGAAGTTCTTGACTGCCCAGAGCATGCAGCAATGTTCAGCCCTTTTGACAAAATCGGGGTGCAACCGCTGAGGATCAGTGCAGTAGTGGGCTGTTAAGACTGGACGATCTGCTTGCTGCCAGCGGCAGCGAATGATTGCCGGCCTTGGGGCGTATTCTCCGGAGACATACTTCATCGGCAAAGCACGCCGTCCGCTGGCAGGCAGCGGACGGCCCTTCTACACATTCAAGCAATGGCCGTAACCCAGGAGACGTACGCGAAGAACAAGGAGCAGGACATCGCGCAGTAGAACGCGGTGCCAGCCATCGATAAGTTCTTTTGCCCTTGTGGTCCGAGGCACACGGTAGCTGATTCCTCACCGGTAACTTCAATCCGGTCGAGGCTAAGCAGCTCACTTGGTGGGTGCGGTTGGGCCCGAGTTTCGGGGTAAAGGGACACTGAATAACAACCGAACCCCTGCGCGCAGGGCACAATGGAGAAGCGTTGAATGAAGTTAATTAATCTTGTCGCGATAACGGCCGTACTGTGTGCCGGCCTGATCGCTACAAGCCCTGTTCAAGCGATGAATGAAAAAGCAACCCACGAGGCACGAATTCAGGAGCTTGAGAAAACAGTATCAGAGCTTAAGGCCTTGCTGTTGCAACAAGTTTGCGAGTCTGATTCAACCTGTTCGCGTGTAGAGCAAGTGGAGGATGAAGTGACGCACTCCCAGGCTCGTCCATCAACCTACAAGGACACATCAATTCAGGTCGGTGGGTTTGCGAAACTGGATGCGATAGTTAGCGACTACAGCAGAGCACCGGTTCGTGGAATCGGCGAAGACTTTTTCATACCCGGCACGATCAACACGTCGGGTGCTCCCAGCGATCCAAACCTCAACGTGCACGCCAAGGAAACCCGGTTCTGGCTGAAATCGATAACGCCGGCCGCGCACGGCGATATCAGTACCTATTTTGAGATTGACTTTATGGCGAGTGCACAAGGGAATGAGCGTACTGTGAACGCATACTCGCCTCGTTTGCGACATGCCTACATCAACGCGGGACGATGGACCGTGGGGCAGACCTGGACCACCTTTGGGGACACCACCTCGGTGCCGGAATACCTGGATGATCTGGGCCCGGTCGGCGTCGCAAATGCTCGCCAGGCGCAAATTCGCTATACGCTACCGGCAAACAACGGTAGCTGGATGTTCGCATTGGAGAACCCCGAAACGACCCTGACGCCGTTCGGCGGCGGCGCCCGGATTGCGGCCGACGATAGCGGCTTTCCCGACCTGGTCTTGCGGCGCAACTGGACGGGAACCTGGGGCTCTTTTAGTGTGGCGGGTCTGTTGCGCGAGTTGAAGATCGATAGTGGTGGATTCGAAGACACCGCAGTTGGTAGCGGAATTGCGTTGTCAGGAAAGTACAGGATCGGTGACCGGGATGATCTTCGTTGGCAAGTCAACTACGGCGAGGGGCTGGGCCGTTACATGGGTATGAATAGCTATAACGCTGGCACGCTGGACGCAAACGGTAAGATCAATCTCACCACGCAATTCGGCGCGCTAGCAGCCTACCGCCATGTGTGGAATGACAGTATGCATTCCTCATTGGGTGTGTCGTTCTCCGAATCAGAGAATGATACCGCGCTTAGCGGATTGGATGTCCCTGAGTCCTTCCAGAGTGTTCACGCGAACTTGATCTGGTCACCCATCGCACGTATGAGCCTTGGCGCGGAATATATTTGGGGTCGACGCAAAGACGAGAGCGGTAACGACGGTACACTTGGCAGACTTCAGTTGTCGGCAATTTATCTTTATTAGTTATACGGAGCAGGCGCAATGACTACCGACCAAGCAGCAACAGGTCTAAAGAAGATCTACGCGGCGACCGATTCAGAAGGTACGTCTAAAGCGCATCTCGATACCGTTGCCCGGGCCCGGGCCCGGGGCGCCGCCGGGCTCATTTTTCATGCCACTATCGCGCTGGCGTTGTGCAGCCCTCCAGCCGTGGCCGCTGAAGACAGTCTTGACGAAATCGTGGTTTCTGCGACGCGCCTCGAGACTTCACTGCGGGATGCGGCACGCTCCGTTTCGCTGATCGACAAGGAGCGGATCCAGAACGGTACCCAGCAACTCGGCCTGGACGAGGCACTGTCCGGCGTGCCGGGGTTGTACATGCAAAATCGCTATAATTTTGCACAGGATTTGCGGATCTCATTACGCGGTTTTGGCGCGCGTTCCAGCTTTGGCGTCCGCGGCGTCAAGATCGTTATTGACGGTATACCGGAAACGCTGCCTGACGGTCAGGCACAAGTCGACAGTATCGATCTCGGCTCCGTGAATCGAATTGAAGTATTACGGGGCCCGGCTTCGTCCCTGTACGGCAACTCTTCCGGCGGCGTGATCGCAATTGAGACTGAGCTTGACGATGGGCCACAATTTGTCGAAGCAAGCCTCGGAACAGGTGAGCTGGGCTATAGCCGCTTTAGCCTGAAGACGGGCGGGCAAGCCGGCGACGTCGACTATTTACTTAACCTGACCAGGCAGGACATCGACGGCTGGCGCGAACACACCAGTTCACGAAGTCGAATGTTGAATGGCAAGGTTGGCATTCCGATCGGCAGCAGGGACCGGCTGCAAATAGCGATGAACCTGACTGATCAGCCGACAGCAGATGATCCGGGTGGAATCAATGCTGCGCAGGCAGCGACAGACCCGCGCTCAGCCCGTGATGTCAATGTGCGTTTTGATTCTGGCGAGTCAATGGACCAGCAGCGTGTTGGTCTCCTGTACACCCGCGAGCGCGACGCGGGCACGTTAACGCTACGCAACTACTACTTGTTGCGTGACTTCGCCAACAAGCTGCCGTTTAGTGATGGTGGTGTAGTCGAGTTTGATCGTTTGGTGTATGGCTTAGGCGCGCAGTACCAGCTTGGTGACATGCTGCCTGACAATTTTGAGCTGGCTTTCGGCGTGGACTTTGATCGCCAGGACGATGATCGCCGTCGCTTCGATAATAATGACGGCAGCTACGGTGCCCTGTCTTTTGAGCAGCGCGAACAGGTGTCGAGCAATGCGGCTTACCTGCAGGCACAATACGCGCTCAATGACATCTGGACCTTGAGCGCCGGTGCGCGTTACGACGAGATCAAGTTTGATGTCCGTGACGACTTCCTCGCTGATGGGGACGACTCAGGTAAACTGGATTTCGACCAATTCAGCCCTTCTCTTGGGGTGATTGCCGATCTCGACAAATACATCCTGTTCCTGTCCTGGAGCAATTCGTTCGAGACGCCTACCACCACGGAACTGGCAAATCCGGATGCCAGCGGTGGTTTTAACCCATTGCTGGAGCCTCAGCTCGCGGACAGTTTCGAGTTCGGGTTCAAGACCGGCAACGAGCGCCTGTTCTTCGAGTTGGCATTTTTTCAAATCAATATTGACGATGAACTCGTGCCGTTCGAATTGGCGGCATTTCCCGGACGTACTTTTTTTGTCAATGCCGGGCGCTCGGACCGGCGCGGCATCGAAACGGCTGTGTCCTGGCGGCATGACAGCGGATTCAGCATCGATGCATCGTACACATGGTCCGACTTTACTTACGACCGGTTTACTGACAACAACGGCATTGACTATGCCGGTAACGAGCTGCCGGGTCTGCCCGAACACTTCGCTTACCTGGGATTGAATTACAAGATGCAGGCAGGGCTCACCATCGCACTGGAGGCGTCCTATTCAGGCAAGCTGTTCGCGGACAATGCCAATACAGCGATAGTGGATGCATACACTGTGGCTAACTTGCGCCTCTATGACGAATTTGATTTCGGGCGCTGGCATGTACGGCCCTACATTGGCATTAACAACCTGCTGGATGAGCGCTACAACAGCAATATTCGAATCAACGCGTTTGGCGGCCGCTATTTCGAGCCAGCGCCCGATCGCAATGTGTATGCAGGCGTTACAGTAAATTTTCAGCCGTCCCGGCGCTGAGAGCGGCAACGTAGCGTTGGTGTTAACAAGAATAACGATGCGACGTCCAATGTACTTCAGGCTGGTCCCCCCATTTTTTCTGCTGCTCCTTGCGAACGCAAGCTATGCCACTACACCAAAAATCGTGGCACAGCCGCTTGCGAGTACGCCGTTGATCGATGGCAATGTCATTGGTGACGACGCTTGGGTAGGTGCAACACCTGCGACCGGTTTCCGGCAGGTCCAACCAAATGATGGGCAGCCGGCGTCGCAACGAACAGAGGTGTTCGTCGGCTACTCTGACACTGCGCTGTACATCGGCGTTGTGGCGCATGACGACAATCCTTCCGGCATTATCGTTACCGATAGCAGGCGCGATTCGAGCCTAGACGATACGGATGCGTTTCTCTTTATCATTGATGGCCTGCTTGACCGGCAAAATGGTTTCATCTTTGGCACAAATGCCGCCAGCGTCGAGTACGACGCACAAGTCACGAAGGAAGGCAGCACTGCGTCCGGCATGGGCGGCGGTGCGTTTAACCTGAATTGGGACGGCTCCTGGACCGTAAGATCGAAAATTGGTGACTATGGCTGGAGTGCGGAGTTCGAGATTCCTTTCAGCACTCTGCGTTACGGCGCCGGTGAAGTGCAGGATTGGGGTATCAACTTCCAGCGCAATATTCGCCGGAACAATGAGATCGCCTATTGGGCGCCGCTGGACAGAAATCGATCGCTACAGCGAGTGTCCGAAGCTGGCACCCTCGCGGGTATTGAGCCGCCGGGGCAGCGCAATCTGCAGGTAACGCCTTACGCATTGAGTCGCACACGGCGCGGTGGTCCCGTTAGCGGTACCGAGACCAACTCTGAGGTTGGCGTCGACATCAAGTACTCCGTCACGCCAAGCCTGACACTGGACCTGACCTACAACACCGATTTTGCACAAGTTGAAGAAGATGAACAGCAGTTGAATCTTGATCGATTCAACCTGTTCTTTCCGGAAAAGCGACCGTTCTTCCTGGAGAATGCCGGGCAGTTCGGTGTTGGAAACAGTAGCGAGGTTGAACTCTTCTTTAGTCGCCGCATCGGCATTAGCAACAGGGGAGCGGTTATCCCCGTCGAGGGTGGGGCACGACTGTCCGGTAAAGTAGGTGAAAGAAACAATTTGGGCCTGCTTTTGATGAATACGGAGGCCGTTGATGGCATTGCGCCGGCAAATCGCTTTACGGTTGCCCGATTCAGCCGGGAACTGGCCAACCGCTCATCAATCGGCGCCATCTACGTTGCACGCGATGGCGATGGGTCGTTTCTTACGCCGGAAAGCGAAGACTACAATCGTAGCTACGCGGTAGACGCGACCTGGGGCATTGGCGACTACTTATCGATTAACGCATGGGCTGCAAAGTCCGATACGCCCGGACTCAATGGTGAGGACAGTGCCTATTCCGTCGGTGCCGATTACGAATCGCCGGTCTGGTCGAATGGTGTGAGCTTTACTAAAGTCGGCGAAGATTTTAATCCTGAAGTGGGTTTTCTGTCTCGCACCAACTACCGGAAAGCCCGCTTTATCCTGCTTCGTCACATTCGCCCTGAAAATTCCTGGGGTTTGCTAGAACTTCGACCGCATATATCTTACACCGGCCACTGGAAGCCCGATGGCTTTCACGAGAGCGGCTTTCTGCATATCGATAATCACTTCGAGTTCCGCAGCGGAACCGAACTGCACACCGGCGTGAATTTTATTAGAGATGGCGTTGTCGATGCTTTCGAGATCGTCGACGGTGTCACCGTACAGCCCGGTACGTATGACCATACTGAAGCTCAGGTCGTTTTCTTTACGAACCAGTCGAAACCTTTCAGCTTTGAGATGCGCACCTACGTTGGCGGAAAGTTTGGTGGCGATCGCGTGTCGCTGCAGCCGTCGGTCAAGTATCGAATTGGTGAAACGTTTCGTTCAGAGCTTGAGTTGGTCTATAACGAATACGATCTGCCCGTGCAGAATGGCAATTTCACAGCGAATCTGGCGCGACTTCGATTGTCCTACTCGTTTACTCCCAACGTGCAGTTACAGGCTCTTGTTCAGTACAACGACAATGCGGAGACGGTTGGTACCAATGTCCGATTCTCTTGGTTGCGCAATGCCAACTCCGGGCTGTACGTGGTCTATAACGAGGTGGATGGACGCTTCGCAGGTGCGCCTCCGACTGGTCGTGAGTTCATCGTCAAGTTTAGCCATATTTTTGATTTGCTGAACTGAGAGGCACCAGAATTATTATTCCCGGTTCTCCAGCCAGTGTACTTTGACGTTACAGTTCGACGACTGAGGCTTGAGCTGACAGAAGCTGGGAAGGCGACTATCATGAACACATTTTCTTTCGCGGAAGTATTAAATGAATAAACTAGATCAATTACGACAAATGACCGATGTGGTTGCCGATACCGGCGATATTGAAGCTATCGCAAAATACAAACCAGTCGATGCGACCACCAACCCGTCCTTGTTACTCAAGGCGGCGGCGTTGCCACAGTATTCCGATCTCATAGACGACACTGTCGCAGCGGTCAAGGCGGATAATGTTGACGAGAAAGACTTGGTCAATGAGCTTGCTGATCGTTACGCAGTTGCAATAGGGTGCGAGATTCTGAAGATTGTGCCGGGCAGAATCTCGACAGAAGTTGATGCCCGACTGTCTTTCGATTGTGCAGCGTCTGTAAGTCGGGCGAAAAGGCTCATTGAACTATACAGGTCGAAAGGCATCGGTCACGAACGCGTCCTGATCAAGCTGGCATCGACGTGGGAAGGTATTGAAGCTGCACGTCAACTCGAGAGCGAGGGGATTAACTGCAATCTGACATTGTTATTCTGCGATATTCAGGCCGTCGCAGCGGCCAAGGCGGGCGCGTTTCTGATTTCGCCTTTCGTTGGCCGGATTCTTGATTGGTACAAAAAGTCAGAAGGCGTGGAAAGTTATGCACCAGACGAAGACCCAGGTGTTCTGTCTGTCCGCAATATCTATCAGCTCTTCAAGTCTCGAGGATTCAGAACGATTGTCATGGGGGCCAGCTTCAGGAATGTGGGAGAGATTGAGGCTTTGGCTGGCTGCGACCGGCTAACGATCGGCCCGAATTTCCTGCAGGAACTTGAGGACGATAATGGCGAGTTGCAGCGTGTGCTCGAACCAAGCCAGTCGCTGGAGTTCGTTGACCATGATTTCGCAGATGAGGCTGACTTCCGGCTGCAGCTGAACGCCAGTGCGATGGCTACCGAAAAGCTGGCAGAGGGTATCCGTGGATTTATCGCCGACCAGGTCAAGCTGGAAGACCTGTTGCGGCAGCGAATTGCAAAGAGCGTTTAGCTAAGAGTCCGCAGCTTCCACTCACACACACACCAAGGCACTACGATGCGTATTCTCTTGACTATAATTCTGATCGTGGTCGCACCGACCGTGGCCTCCGGCCAGACGACACCAACAGAGATCGCCGCGGCTGCAGATATACTGCTGCAAATCGAGGCGCTGCAAGAGCGAATCGACCCCGCAGGCCGAGCGGCACGAATTGTCGGAAGCAAGGCACCAGCAAGGGAAGCAATCATGCGGGCCGTGGGCGCATTGTGGGATGACGAGATGGAAGCGCTGTCGGACCACATTGGGAGAAACCCGGAGGTAGGCTGGCAGGAGTTCGCCACGGTCGCCACGCTCGTGAAGGTTCTGCGCGCCAAGGGCTTCACTGTAGAGACGGGCGTCGCTGGTCTCGAAACAGCCTTCGTTGCCAGCTGGGACTCCCCTGCGGGCACTGACGGCCCAATGTTGGGCCTGATAGGCGAGTATGATGCGCTGCGCGATGTTGATGGCCCGTTCCACGGTGATCAGCACAATGCGCAAACGCCCATCGCTATCGCAGCGGCGCTGGGGCTAATGGCGCACATGTCGGACGCCCGTATTCCGGGTTCGATTCGTATCTACGGTACCCCGGCCGAAGAAGTCGGACCGCCGGCAAAGACCATCATGTACGAGGCAGGCATCTTTGAGGGTACCGATATCCTGGTGCGCAGCCACTCGTCGGATCAGACCGCGCGCGGGCGTGCTGGCTTCGGCGTGTGCTGTCTGAACATAAATGAGGTGAAGTACACGTTCACTGGCCGGCCTGCGCACCAACTGACCTCATGGAATGGCCGGAACGCGCTGTCTGCCGCCGTCCGGTTCTACACGTCTGTGGACGGACTCCGATCAACGTTCAGGCCGGAAGCGTCCATTCAGGGCGTTATTCCTGAAGGTGGGGTTGCACCGAATGTCGTTCCGGCACACGCGGTGGTTGACTACTACATCCGCTATCCGGACGAGGTCTATCTTGAGCACATCACAAACATGATCGATGACGCCGCTCGTGGCGCCGCGATGGCCACAGGTACAGAGGTTGCCATCGATCGGTATGGGGAATACCGCGACGGCATAACCCTTGGCACTTTGGACGAACTCTACTTTGAATACGCTAAAGCTCTCGGCGCCCCCAATCTCAACGAAGTTCCGCAACGGCCCGCGGGTTACGAAGAAACCGGGTGGGTCACTCGTGAGATCCCCGGCGTTGGCGTCAGCGTATACAGCTCCCGCGAAACCTACCACACGAAGGGCATGGAGGCCGACGCTTTCGGGGAGGTCGGTCATGCTGCTTTTCGTATGGACGCGCAGATCATGGCGGCCATCCTGTACGACTATCTAACGAACGAGTCACTCAGGAAGGTGATTGCCGAAGAACACTCGGAGCTACAGGGCCTGTTGGCCGAATATCACCAGCGGCTGCGGGAA
>JAUHZT010000207.1 GCA_030425905.1 Gammaproteobacteria bacterium | reverse complement strand
TCTGCGCGAGTTTGCTGGGATCGCGATCGACAAGTCCTATGTCCTGAGCTGGCATTTTGATCGCGCTACGCTGTCAGTGGATGTAGACGTATACCTGACGCCCGAACACGCGTTCTACGAGAAGCCACGACCGGCTGAAAAAGTCTGCATACGGCCGGCAATTCTCGAGTTTCCGTGCTGTGACCGTATTACACTGACGGGCGCGCGAGGAGCAGCTTCGAACGCGCAGCTTGTCACCCAGCTGGGTACAGGCGCGATCCATGGCCTATGCCGCTACGACGATGGCCCGTACGAGATATCAGGAGTATTCGGCACGGTACTTATCGACGCGGAACGCCCTGTCCTTCGACTGCGCGGGGCATAGTATGCGGGGGGGGAGAAACGTGAGAGCAGAAAAACGAATTGATTACATCGAAATTCCGGTCGTAGATCCGGCGCGCGCACGCGATTTTTTCGTTGCGCTGTTTGGCTGGTCCTGTCAGGAGTGGGGCGACGATTACATCAGTTTCAATGACGGCAATCTTGATGGTGGTTTCCGTCGTGCCGAGACGGCGGCTCCCGCGACCGGCGTGCTGGTAATTTTCTATAGTGAGAATCTCGAGCGTGATCGCGACAGGGTTGTCGAGTTGGGCGCAACTATCAGTCAGGATATTTATCCATTTCCTGGTGGTCGCCGCTTCCACTTTACCGACCCCACGGGTACCGAGTTTGCAATCTGGTCCGAAGTATCAGAGTAGGCAATAGGCCGGCCTATTTTGACTGTTTACTGAGCGGTGCGCTGACGGGGACCGTTCATTTGAAGATAAAAAAGAGGTAGCTCATGGCAGAACTTATTGATCATCCCTGCGTCCAGCACAAGCTCGCTATCATTCGCGACGAGGAAACGGGCCACAAGCGATTTCGTGAACTGGCGACCGAAATTACCAAGTTCATTTGCTATGAAGCGCTTAAGAATGTGCCGACGCGTGAAGTCACGGTGCAAACCCCGGTAGCCAAAGCAACCTGCCGCAAAATCGACACCGATATCGTTGTGGTGCCCATCCTGCGCGCCGGGGTTGGCATGCTGGAAGGTATTCTCGAGCTCGTGCCGACGGCACGTGTGGGCTTCGTTGGTTTGTACCGCGATGAGGAAACCAAGAAGCCCGTCACCTACTACGAACGATTTCCACCGCAGATACGGGGCGGCACCTGCATCATCATTGACCCGATGCTCGCCACCGGTGGTTCCACGGTCGCGGCTATCGACCTGCTGAAAGAAGAAGGCGCAAAGAACATTGTTGTGGTCGTCATTGTGACCTGCCCTGAAGGTATCGCACTGGTCGAGAAGGCGCATCCCGACGTGTCGATCTACGCTGCCGCTATTGACGAAAAGCTCAACGAGAATAAATACATAGTTCCTGGGCTCGGCGATGCCGGTGATCGCTTGTACGGAACTTCGCATTAACAGGCGAGGGTATGTAAGTGCCAGTGCCCCGGGGGATATGATCTGATGCAGGCGACGATTCGAAACTTTCTGAAAATGGAGTCAGCCGGCGGCATTGTGCTGATGATTGCCGCCGCGGTCGCTATTCTCATCGCAAATACTCCCCTGGCGGTCTACTACGAGTTGCTGCTTGATGTGCCGGTTGAGGTGCGCGTTGGCGCCCTCGAGATCGCGAAGCCGCTGATCCTCTGGATTAACGACGGCCTGATGGCAATCTTTTTCTTTCTTGTTGGCATGGAGCTGAAGCGAGAGATTGTTGAAGGGGAACTGTCGCGACCGGCAAACGTCTTGCTGCCGGCTATCGGTGCGGTAGGCGGTATCGTGGTACCCGTCGGCATTTATATATTTTTCAACTACAACGACCCTTCTGCAATGCAGGGCTGGGCAATTCCTGCCGCAACCGACATCGCATTCGCGCTTGGCATCTTGATGTTGCTGGGCAGCCGCGTGCCAGTCGCGTTGAAGGTTTTTCTGGTGTCGCTGGCTATCTTTGACGACGTCGGTGCCATTGTCATTATTGCGCTTTTCTATACGTCCGATTTGTCGCTGCAGGCCTTGTCTGTGGCAGCCGCCTGCCTGTTGCTGCTCTCGTTCATGTCCTGGCGTGGTGTGAACTCAGTCTCGCCATTCATCCTGGTGGGTGTCGTGATGTGGGCGGCGGTTTTAAAGTCCGGGGTACACGCGACACTTGCTGGTGTGGTGCTGGGCGCGTTCATACCCATGCGTAATAGCCAAACAGGTGAGTCGCCCTTGCGCGAGCTTGAGCATGATTTGCACCAGGTAGTCGCATTTGGCGTGCTACCGATATTTGCATTTGCCAATGCGGGCATCTCATTTGCAGGCGTTGGGCTAAGTAACCTGTTACATCCGGCGCCTCTCGGTATCGCAGCCGGTTTGTTCGTCGGTAAGCAGGTCGGTGTTTTTCTGAGTTGCGCGCTGGCAATCAAACTGGGGCTTGCACGCTTGCCGGACGGTTCTAACTGGGCATCACTTTACGGAGTCTCGATACTCGCCGGTGTGGGCTTTACGATGAGCCTGTTCATCGGTGGGCTCGCGTTCGAAAGTACCGGAATTGACGCTGCGCGTATGTTCGATGAGCGGCTAGGAATTATTCTGGGCTCGCTTCTTTCTGGCGTTGCTGGCTACCTGGTGTTGTACAAGGCTTTGCCGCGGCAAGACTGAGTGCGGAAAGTGACTGTCACTGGCCGAGAGCGAGACGATCGCGAAGGTTGGTCCCTTCGGGAGGCAACAGCGCTGCAAATTGAGCAGCTAATGACATGGTTTGATACGCGCGAGGCAACCACGCTGTGGGGCGGCCCAAAGTTCCGGTTTCCTTTTTCTATTGCGTCCTTTCATGAAGACTGCCACTGGCCCGAGATGCGTAGCTTTGCCCTGTCTGGGCCAGATGGCAGCTTCTCGGCATTTGGGCAAATTTATGATCGCAATGAACGCATACACTTGGCACGAGTCGCAGTACGTCCTGATCTGAGAGGGCAGGGTGTTGGCAAGCGATTGCTGGAAAATTTACTGGAAATCGGCCCCGCCATATTGGAGCGCGACGAGTACTCATTGTTTGTGTACCGGCACAATACAGCGGCCCTTGAGTGCTATCGCTCAGTCGGTTTTCAGGTGCAAGCCTATCCGAGCGATCAGATACTCGCGGACGAGTGCTATTTTCTGACTCGCCAGGTTGAGTAGGAAGGCAGCGCAGGCACTGTAATGCCGGTCAGTTTCATGCAGCGGCGATATGTGATGCCGTATGCGGCTTGCCTTGCTAAGCAGCCAATTGAAATAGCCCCGCGACCGCGAGATCCCAGTCCATGCGATCACCCGCATGCCATTGTGAAACGCAGGTATCAGCGTCGATGTTCTCTTCGAAGTATTCCTTGTCGAGCCAGCCCTTGATGTCATGGCTTGTAGTAACACGCGGCGAGAGTGACCAGTGCTGAAGC
>JAUHZT010000067.1 GCA_030425905.1 Gammaproteobacteria bacterium | reverse complement strand
CAATGGCCCGCAACTATGCCCGTCTCTATGAGGAACTCATGGCAGGCAGCCGCAAGTGACCGGCGTTACCGCGGTAACGCGGGAGCTAAGCCTGCCACTCGACAGCGAGACTGAGGCGCGCATCGCTAGGTTTATTGCGTCGCTGGACAGTCACCACTATCGACAAACGCCAGCCTGGCTGCAGGCTGACAAGACAAGGCGCTACCGGGTATTTGTCACTGAAGAGGCAACCGCAATTACGGCGCTTTCTTTTGCTGCCGAAGCCGGCTCGCGCCTGCCCGGTCTTGGGCGCATCGACGTTGTGCGCGGGCCGCTGTTCTCCTCGCCGGCCGCGCTCAATGCCCACCTCGACGGGATGCGCTCGCTGCTGGGCCGGCACTATGCCGAGCTGCGCATTAACCCGTTTCTGCCACCAGGCTCGGTACTGCTCGACGCCGATGCCGGATGGCAGCCCAGTAGTTCGCAGAATGACTACGACGCTACAGTGCTAGTGGCGGTGCTTGAAAGCGAGGAAGCTCAATGGCGTAGCCTGCGCCGTTCAACGCGTACCGCCATTAACAAGAGCCGGAAACTCAACTATCGCATTGAGCAGGCAGACAGCGAATTGCAGTACCGCGACTTTGCCCGGCAGTTCAATACTTTTGCGGCTGAGCGTGGCATCGGCGACCTCGATGAAGACACCAGCGCCGGCCTGTACCAGCATTTCGCAGCGGCCAAGCCGACGCAAGCGGCGTTGCTCACCGCCTACACCGACAACACCGCGCTCGGCGCGATGCTGTTGCTACGCAACGACGATAGCTGGGTCTACGAATGGGGCTGGACGAACCAGGCCGTGGCGGCGCAGCACCTGCCTGTTATGCACCGGCTCGTTTGGGAAGCCATTGAGCTCGCGCGACGCGAGGACTGCCGATTTGTTGATCTCGGCGGTTACTGGACCGACCGCGGCGCCAGCGACCCTATCAATCACTTCAAGCTGGGTTTCAGCAAAACTATCCGGCATTACACGGCCAGCCATAGTTTAGTACTCTCCCCTGTTCGACATCGAATCGCAAAGCTCATCCAGACCCTCAGGGGTGGATAAGTTGATGCCGCAAAAGCAAAGGATGCTCTTTTGAATACGGACGACAAGGAACGTGTGGCCAGCTCAAATCAAAAACGATTAAAGCTTGGCATTATCGCCAACGAATTCTTCGACGGCTCGGTGGGCCGTTTTGGTGGTTTCGGCTGGGCGGCGCGCCAGGTAGCGCGCTTTTTTGCCGACCGGCCCGAACTCGGTGTCGACGTTGTTTATCTCGCGCGACAGGAAATTCCGGAGGCCAGCAACGAGATTCTCGAGGTGCATGGCACACCGCTTATTCCGGTAATGCCGAGCCGCCTGAAGTACTGGCGTGCTGTGTACAAGGAAAAATTCGACCTGCTGCTGTGCATCGACTGGCGCGCCAACTATTACCCGCTGTTGCGCGCTATGCCGCGTACGCCGGTGATCGTCTGGGCACGCGACCCGCGTACGTCCGAGGATTCGTCCAAGCTGCGCACCATTCGCGTCCCCGGCGGCGAGCACTATGTGTCGCGCAATGTGCTTTCGGCCACAGGCTTGTCGATGCAGAAAGCCATGCGCCTGTCGCGTCGTGTTATCAAGCGGCCGATTCTGTTCGCCACGCCTTCGCGCTACCTCGCACACAAGATTGAAGACACCTACAGCGTGCGGCCTGACAACGTAACGGTAATGCCCAACATCATCGACATGGAGCCCGGCACCATTACCAAGTCGGAAAAGCCCAGTGTCATTTTTCTCGGCCGGCTCGACCCGGTGAAGCGGCCATGGCTATTCTCAGAACTGGCCCGCCAGTTCCCCGAGGTCGATTTCATATTCTGCGGCAAGGCACACGAGACCGGCGCCGACGGCTGGGACGCCGGCGAACTGCCACCCAATGTACAACTCAGAGGCCATGTTGACGGCGAAGAGAAAACTCAACTTCTGAAGTCCGCGTGGGTGTTGATCAACACCTCCATTCACGAAGGTCTGGCCGTGAGTTTTCAGGAAGCGCTGCGCTGCGAAACGCCGGTGCTCGCCAGCGTCGACCCGCAGGGTGTTGTTTCCGCATTTGGTATCTACGCAGGCTACTGGGAAGGCACGGGCCTTGATGGTCTGCCGCGCTTTGCAGCCGGCTTAAAAACATTGCTCGAAGATGACGAACTGCGCACGCGACTCGGCCGCGAAGGCCGGGAATGGGTACAGAAGACGCATACTGCGGAAGAATTTTACGCGGCGTTTGAAAGCCTGTGCATCCAGGCCGGTGTGCGGCCGGCGGTGTCAGAATAGAACCTGGCTCGCTGTAAATCTGGCGCAAAAAAAAGGGGTCTTGCGACCCCTTTTTTCATCCCCGCAGCCTGCTTCTACGGCAAGGTCTGCACAGATTCGCTGGCTGATTCGGCCGACTCGTTCTCAGGTGTAGCCGCGTCGAACGCAGAAACTGTGTAGCTGTAGTTTGTGTTCGGTGAGAGCCCCGTATCACGGTAACTCGTATTGCCACTGCCAACTTCGGCAATCGGTACTCCCGAACCGTCGCGATAGATGCGGTAACCGGCAACGCCAGAGCCAGTGCCGTCATTCGAAGGCTCCCAGCTCAGGTCGACGGCACTCTGCCCGCCTGCTACACCCATCAGGATGCTTACAGACTGATCGTCGTAGTTGGCTGTCGCGATGTCGTTAAGTCCGTCACTGTTAAAGTCTGCAACGACGGCCGCGAAAATGGTACGTCCCGTTTCAAACTCTACCGCGGCACTGAACGTACCATCGCCGGCACCGTAGAGAACCGAAATGTTGTCGCCTTCACCGGCTACGCAGCACGACGGGTAGTTACCGCCAGTATTGCCGGCCACTACGTCGAGGTTGCCATCATTGTCCACGTCACCGATAGCGACACCCTTGGGCACCAGCCCAACGGCATAGCTGACTTCAGCGGCAAATGCACCGCCTGCGCCACCCAGCAGGATACCTACGCTGTTGTCCTTGTCATTGGCTACTGCCAGGTCATCCATGCCGTCGCCATTGAGGTCGCCGACGCGAATCGAATGCGGGTCTGAGCCAACCGGGATAGCAACCGGAGATGCGTAAGCGAGGCCGCCCATGCCGTAGAGAATGCTCACGGCCTGTTCGCCGTAACTTGCAACAGCAATATCCGGAATTGAATCCTGGTTGAAGTCACCAATGGCCAGCGAGTGCGGACGTGAACCGCCATCGAGATCGATAGCGGCAGCAAACGTACCGTCACCGTTGCCCGGCAAGACACTCACGAGCGTCGTGCTGTGGCACGAAGTGGCTACGTCAAGGTCACCGTCGCCGTCGAGGTCGTGTACCACGATGTCATGCGCCTTGAAGCACACGGGGTAAGTAACCGCCGCTGAAAAGCTGCGTGCGCCAAGGCCGGTGATGATACTGACTGTACTCGCATCCTGATCTGCAACGGCGATGTCATTGAAGCCGTCGTTGTTGAAGTCGCCAACAGCCGCCGCCTTCGGCTTGGAGCCAACGCCGACAATTACCCGGTTGCCAAAGGAGCCGTCGCCATTACCGAACAGAATACTGGCGGTGTCATCTGTTGACTCGGTGGTAACAAGGTCAAGCACACCGTCGTTATCCATGTCCGCCGTTGTGAGGCCATGCGGCTTCACGCCCGTCGCGTAGTTAACCGCGGCTGCCAGGTCGGCTGTTGCCGGTGCGCCCTGCAGGTTTTGCGGTACCGAAGGTGCGGTGGTATCGGCAACGATCGGGCCCGCCGGCGTAATGCTGACGTTATCGAAAACGGCTGTAGTCAGGACGCCATCGTTGTGACTGGTTGCACCGACACCGATGTACAACGTCGATGGCAGCGACAAGGTTGTGGAGTCTTCCTCAACCCAGTTGATGCCATCGCTCGACACGTAACCGGTGAACACATCACCTTCGCGCACGAGGCGTACCCAGGCCGGCGCGGAGGTAACACCGTCGATCGTGCCCGAAGGTGCAGACGTGCCGCCCTTGGTCGCACGCCACTGCAGGTCTGCACCGCGTGCGGCCGTCACAATCATCATGGCATGTGCAGAGTTGTAGCTGAGGTCTGCACGCATCATCACACCGGCTTTCGCGAAGTCGTTGGTGTTATCCAGGCTTACTACCCGGCCGATGATTTCACCGTCGCCTTCCAATGTCTGGTAGGCAAAGTGGAACTCGTCGATACGGCCCCAGATGTCGTAACCCGAAGCCTCCATGGTAAGCGTGCCACCGCTGTCACTGAATGACCCCGGTGTTGCGACGCCGCCGATGTCCTGGCTGGTCCACAACACTTCGGCCTCGGTGGTTGCATTCGCCGGCGCAGACTGTGCCGACTCGTTCACCGGTGCGGCATTGTCATAGGCCGCCACTGTGAACGTGTAGTTGGTGACCGGTGCAAGACCCAGCGCCGCGTAACTCGTGGTAGCACTCGTGCCCACTGCAACGCCGTTCTGGAAGATCCGGTAACCGGCAACCCCTGTTTCTGAATCGCTTGAAGGCGACCAGCTCAGGTTGATGCGATTCGCACCCGCAGCCGTAGCCGTCAGCCCTTGCGGAACTGTCGGTGCGGTTACATCCGGCGGCGGCGGGCCATCGGACACGATGAGGTTTACAGCGCTGCCATCGGCAACGTCGATACCCTGATCGGGATCCTGATCCATGACCTGGTCAAGCGGCACCGTTGCACTCAGCACGCGCGTCACGCTGCCAACCACAAGGCCAGCATTGTTAAGCGTCACTGTGGCACCGCCAAGGCTCTGGCCTACAACATTCGGCACCGTCACTGGCGCAGCACCGAGCGAGATCAGCAGGTCAACGGCCACGCCCTCGTTCACCGAAGCGCCACCCGCCGGGTTCTGGCTGATAACGTTGCCGGCAGCAACCGTGTCGCTGTTGGTTGTCGTTACGTTGCCAACCACAAGCCCTGCCGACGTGATGGCTGCCTCGGCACTCGCCTGGGCGATGTTCAGCACATTCGGTACGTTGACGAAAATTTCGTCTTCCGTGGTACCGAAGGCACTTGCCGATTCACCCGACACGTTGGTCGGTACGGCTGCATCGTAAGCAAACACCGTATAGATGTAGGTGGTGCTTGGTGTCAGCCCGACGTCGGTAAAGCTTGTTGCCGTTGTTTCGCCAATCTGCACGCCATCACGACGTACCTGGTAACCGGCAACACCGCTTTCGGCATCAGTCGATGCATCCCATGTCACTTCGATGGTTGTCGTACTCGTACCAACCGCCTGCACATTGGACGGATCCGTTGGCGGCGTTGTATCCGGTACCGGCGGTACGGCCGGGATAACCGAAACGTTGTCGTACGTCACCGTTGTCAGGACACCGTCGTTGTGACTCGTTGCAGCCAGACCCACATAAAGGGTGGCCGGCAGCGTCAGCGTTGTCTGGTCTTCCTGAGTCCAGTTGATACCGTCGCTGGAAACATAGCCCGTGAAGACATTGCCTTCGCGTACCAGTCGCAACCAGGTCGGTGCCGAGCTGACGCCATCCGCTGTACCTGAAGGCTTGGAGCTTCCGCCCGTCGTCTGTCGATACTGCAGGTCAGCGCCCATGGCCGACGTTACGATCATCATCGCGTGTGCCGAGTTAGCGTCGAGGCTGGCACGCATCATCACACCGGCTTTCGCCCAGTCGTGCGTGTTGCCAAGGCTGGTAACCCGCGCAATGATTTCGCCGTCGCCGTCGAGTTGCTGATAAGCAAAGTGGAACTCATCAAGCGAAGACCAGATGTCCTTGCCTGAAGCGAGCATTGTCAGCGTGCCGGCATCTTCGGAGAACGAACCTGCCGCACCCACTGCGCCGACATCCTGACTTGTCCAGGTCGGCACCGCATCGGTGCTGGCCTCGGCAGGCGCCGATTCAATCGACTCATTGCCCGCGTTGTCGAACGCCGCAACTGTGAAGCTGTAGGTTGTGAGCGGTGCAAGTCCGAGCGCGGCATACGATGTGCCTGCTGTGGTACCAATCAGGTTGCCATCGCGGAATACGCGATAACCAGCCACGCCCGACTCGCTGTCAGTTGATGGCAGCCAGCTCAGGTTGATCCGGTTCGAACCTGCCGCGCTGGCGTTGAGGCCTTGCGGTACGGTCGGTGCGGTCAGATCCGGTGGCGGCGGTCCGTCAGATACCGTGAGGTCAACGGCACTGCCATCGGCTACCAGTACACCCTGTGCCGGGTTCTGGCTCATTACCTGGTCGAGCGGCACCGTGGTGCTGATGACGCGAGTAACTGTGCCAACCACAAGCCCTGCGTTGTTCAGAGTTATCGTGGCCGAACCAATGTTCTGGCCAACTACCGCCGGTACGTTAACTGGAGCTGCACCCACCGAAACCACGAGGTCAATACTGCTGCCCTCGTTAACGAGTGCACCGCCGGTCGGGTTCTGGCTGATCACATTGCCAGCCGCAACCGTGTCGCTGTTGGTTGTCGTTACCGTGCCAACAACCAGGCCGAGCGCTTCAATCGACATCTCGGCTGTTGCCTGCGGCTGGTTCACCACGTTTGGCACTGAAACAAACACCTCATCTTGCGTGGTGCCGAAAGCAACACCGGACTGGGCCGAATGGTTGGCCGGCGACGCATTGTCGAATGCCGATACCGTGTACTGGTAACTCGTGCTTGGCGCGAGTCCAGTGTCAGTAAAGTTCGTCAGCGCCGTGGTGCCAACCTGCACACCATTGCGGTAGACGCGATAGCCGCCGATACCGGTTTCAGTATCGGTCGAAGCTGTCCAGCTAACGGCCATCGTTGTGGTGCTGCTGCCGCTTGCCTGGACATTGCTCGGCACCGTTGGTGCTGTGGTGTCGGGCACCGGCGGATTCGTCGGCGCAATCGAGACGTTGTCGAATACCGCCGTGGTCAGCACGCCGTCGTTATGACTGGTTGCCATGACGCCGACATACACCGTGCTCGGCAAGTCAATCGTTGTCTGGTCTTCCTGCGTCCAGCTAATGCCGTCCATGGACACGTAGCCCGTGACGACATTGCCTTCGCGAACCAGGCGTACCCAGGCTGGCGTGGAAGTGATGCCATCGATCGTGCCGGAAGGCGCCGATGTACCGCCCTTGGTCAGGCGGTACTGCAGGTCCGCGCCCTTCGCCGCGGTAACAATCATCATGGCATGCGCCGAGTTGAGGTCGAGGTCGGCGCGCATCATTACGCCCGCCTTCGCCCAGTCGTGCGTAGCGTCTAGGCTTAGTACTCGTGCCGTAATCTGGCCGTCGCCTTCCATCGCCTGGTAGGCGTAATGGAACTCGTCGATCCTGCCCCAGATATCTGCACCTGAGGCCTGCATCGTCAGCGTACCGGCGTCGTCGCTAAACGAACCGGGTGCCGCAACGCCACCGATGTCCTGGCTGTTCCAGGCAATCGGTTCGTAGCTTTCGGAGTCGTCAATCTGCTTCAGGTAGCTGACGAGCTGGTCGAGTTCAGGGTCGGTAAACGTCACACCGCCAAGAGCCGTTGCGTCGTGCGCCAGTACGGCATCACGCAGCGTCAGGGCAGAACCGTCATGCAGGTACGGTCCTGTCGCCCACAAGCCCTTGAGCGTGGGGGTGTCCAGGGCGGTCAGCGGCCCACCGAGGCGATTGCCCGATGCGGTCGTGATCGTACCGATATCGTGGTTCGTGCCGAATTCGCTGTCGGTAAGGTTATCGCCCGCATGGCAACCCGCGCAGTTCGCGCTTTCAAACAACGCCTTGCCGGCTTCGCCTTCAGGCGTCAGCGCACCGCTCGGCTGGCGATACGGACTCGGCTCGAACTTGTTCAGCGATGCCACGTAGGCGGCGAGCGCATCGAGATCGGCACTCAACCCTGCCTTGGGCGTACCAAGCGTATCTTGGGTGGCCGCGTAGTCGGCATCGTCCATGAGGCCAGTACCGCCCGCGAGATCGCGGATCTGGTTCTCGAAGTCCTGCACTTCGTCAAAGTTCTGACTCCAGTGCAGCGGACCATGCCCCATGGCCGCGTGTCCCTTGAGACTGATCGTGTTACGCAGGCCTTCACCGAGGCTGGAGATATCCCAGACACGACCGTCGCCGTCACCGTCGTTGTGACAGGAAGCACAGGCCATGTAGGACTCGGCAGCAAGACGCGGATCGGCCGCATCGTAGAACAGGCGTTTGCCCTGCAACACGACAGGTTGCAGCATTTCATTCGCAACTGTCGGAATGGTTGCACCGACTGTCAGTGTCTCGGAGGTGCCGTTCATGAGGTTGGTCGCGTCAATAACGCTGACCGTACGGCTCATGAAGTTGTGCACGTAAACACGGTTGCCGTTGGCAGATGTCGCTACCGATTGCGGCGCAAAGCCGACATCGATACGCGCGATCTCTGTGTAGGCGAACGCATCCACCAATGCAATCTGGCGATTACCTTCGAGCGCAACGTAGAGATAGATGCCGTAAGGATCAAACGTACCGTTGCGCGCAATACTCGCGTTGTCGTGATCGATACGGTTGCCATAGATCTCGCTGTTGTTAGCTACGTCGATAACCGACGTGACAGCACGTACCGTGTGGTCGTGGTTCAGCGGCTGGCCGTCACGGCTCAGGCCGCGCAGGATGTCATCCTGTTTCGAAGGCACGTATGCCGACAAACCGTTCGGCGAAATAATGGCGGGGCCGAGGTAGTTCGGGAAACCCGGACCGGTAATTTCTGCCGGCTGCTTGTCACTGTGCTGCAGCACAACGGTGCTCTGCACTGTCATCGATGACGGATCCAGCACCACTACTTCACCACCACGCAGGCCGGTTTCGTCAGAGGTCTGCGGAGCCAGTGTGCTCTCGCCCGGCAGCGGCGGCGTAATAAAGCGCGACACGAACAACTTGCTGCCATCGCCTGTCAGTGACAGATGACGCGGGCTGTTGCTGACCGGTGTCGTGCCCGCAACCGTGTCGCTGTATACATCGAGCTTCCAGACTTCTTCGAGCGCTTCGAGTGCAACGTAGGCATGCCCGCTGACCCAGTCCATGACGATGCCGTGCGGACGGGAGCCCGTTGGCAATGTGCGCGATGAAGTCACCGTGAGCGTGTTGACGTCGACAATCGAAATGGTGCCGGAGTCCTTGTTCGCTACCCACACCGTGTTGTTGGGCGCGAGCGCGAGTGCACGCGGGTCGGTGCCTACAAAGATCTCAGCGATCTTGGAGCTTGCCGCACCGTTCACAACCGACACGGTGTTGTTGTCCGGGTTCACTACCCAGGCACGTTCAATGCCCGTGATCGATTCAACGAGAATGGTGCTTGATGCCGTCGGCTTGTTTGCCGTCAGCGGCGGATAAACAGCCTGGATAAACTGCGTCTGCTGCTCTACGCCGTGGATATCACGCACATAGAGTGTGACAACGTAACGTCCTGGCTGTGTGTAGGTGTGGCTGATTTCTGCAACCGGACCGTAGGCTGTCTGCGCCGAGCCATCACCGAATGACCAGCTGTACTCGAGGCCTTCACCGCTGGCATTGGCCGTGAAATTAACGGCGCCGTCCGCTGGCTGCGGCGGCGAGCTGATGGTGCCAACGATAAGCGGTTCATCACCGACCGACAGCAGCAATTGCCATGCCTGCAGATCGTGATTGTTGCCCGTGCCACCGGACGCGGCTGTGAAGCCGAAGTAACCCAGTGAACCGACTGTTTCGAGCAGGTTGAAATCATTCAGCGTAATAATTGGCAAGGCCGGTTTAGCCGCGCCGCTGTCCTGTGCAAGGTAGACAGTGAGCGTTTCAGTTGGCGCCGAATAGTCGACCCAGACGCGATGGCTCGCGCCGTCGTTCAGGTCAAACGCTGCGCCGGCCGACGCCAGCGGTGTCGCCGAGTCGCCATTGGCGTGCACAGCAACGTGGTTGCCATTGATATCACCGGCTGTGTTGTTGCTGGTGTCAATTTCAACCACCAGGCTGTTCAGCGAATTCTGGTAGCCAAGGCCACTGCCGCCCGCACCAAGTTCGGTGCTTTCATTGCCTTGCAGTACAAACGCAAGACCTTCAGAGCCGCCAGCGCCACCACCCAGATTGAACTCGAAGCTTGTCGAGAACGATGAGGTGGAGTCGATTGCTGCGGGTGTCTTGTAGAAAACAGAACCGGTCGCGGCTGGTGTTGTGTCGGCCACACGCAAGTTGCCGCCAATGCTGTTTGCAGCGCCGTTCAACTGGAACGGGCTGATATCGGCAAAGCTTGTGTACGTGAAGTCGAGCGAATTCTGGGGTTCCGGATCGTCGTCATTAAGCGCACGAATCTGGATAACCTTGGAGATAGACGGCGTGCCTTCCGCATCCAGGGCGAACAGCATCCAGTAACCCGGTGTGAGGACGTTCGGGTTGGAATGCGCCGTAAGCTCGTAGCTGCCGCCCGAGCCAATGAACGGCACACTGAGGTAACGCAGGTCGGTATTTACCGCGTGCGTTGTTGAAGACAGTTTGATCAGGCTGAAATGCGAGATCTCGTCGTCGGTTTCCACGTCGAACACATCGCCGGCACGAATAGCGGCCGGTGCAGACAGGATCGATGGGCGGTCTTTAAACGTGCCATCGGGGTTGTACAGGTAGGCCGGGTAGTAGATCTGGCCATCGGGGTGGTTCGCGGCACAACCGTTACCGCATAAACCGCCACCGGCTGAGAACACCGTGCCGTCCTGGAGCAGCAGCGCAATAGAGTGGTACGTGCGCGCAACGGCCATGGGCGCACCCTGGCGCCATTGGCCGGTTTCCGGGTTCCAGATTTCAACCGGGTATACGGCCCCTTCGTCGTTAAATTTCTTGCCGGAGGTGTTACCGCCCACTACGAGCACTTCGCCGTTCGGCAGCATTACGCCGTTGTGGAACTTGCGTGCATGCGCCATCGGCTGGGTTGGCTGAATGTCCGGCACCGGCTGGTTCAGGTCGATCGTGATGGCCGTATTGGTGCTGACAATGGACGCACCGTTAACCCAGCCACCCGCGGTCAGCAGCTTGCCTTCGTCGTACATGATCGTGGTGCCGTGTTTCGGGTACCAGTCCGAGAACTCGTCGAGCACTTCGGTCGCGGTACCGGCACCAGCGGTGTCGATGAAATGCATCTGCGGCGTCGGGCCGGAATGGAAAATGCGGCCGTCAGGGGCCAGGTTGAACAACGGCCACCAGTCACGTTCGCCGTATTGCGCGCCCGAGTAGTCGAGTACCATCGGGTTGAAGTTAAGACCCGTCAGAATATTCCAGATACCGGTATCCGGATCATAAAGCTCACCAGTGTTGCCACCGCCTTGTCCGATAGCGGTGAAAACCGAGCCGTCGGCCAGGGCCAGCGAGGTTGGGTACCAGCGGCCGCGGTTCATGTTGTTCAGCGGCACCCAGGAATCGGAGTTGATGTCGAAAATACTGGTCCATGGGCTGTTGCCCGAGTTGCGGCCACCCGAGACGAAAATATTGCCGTCTTCAAGCATGACCTGGTGTGCGCAGAACATGTCGTGCGAGGGGTGGTCCAGTTCGGTAATGCTGTTGTCGCTGGGGTCCCAGATTGCCGTGAAGGTGTATTCAGGGCGACCACCCGGGAACGCGTACTTCTCATTCGACGCCCAGGTCAGGACGCGGCCGTCGGGAAGGTTGGCCGCCGACACGGGTACGTGTGGCCAGTTGATGATAGGACCCCAGGTACCGGTTTCCGACAGGATGTCGGGCCCGTCGAGTGAGCCGGATGCCGGCAACGGACGCCAGCCACTGCCTGGCGGTGCGTAAGCGGCTTCAAGCACCTGGCCGCCGCCCTGCTCAAACATTGTAATTTCAAACTGGTACGTACCGGCGTCGAGGTAGATTGTGTTGGCAACTGTTTCCGCCGGATGCGTGAAATCGTTGTCGACAACGACAACGCCATCGATGAGCAATTGCGAGCCGTCATCCGACGTTGTCTGGAACTGGTAGGTGCCCGGCGTTGTAACGTTCAGCGTGTTGCGAAAACGGAACGCAAACCGGTCATTCTGCGTACGCAGCGAGATATCGATCGTGGGTGACGTACCCGAACTTACGGGTGTCAGCGTGTTGAAATTGGGCAACTGCGACCATGAGCCGCTGAAGGTGTAATAGTCGTATTGCCAGTCGGCAAACGCTGCCGGGCTGATGAAAATACTGACTGCCGCGAAGATCTTGAGAAAATAACGCATAAGAATCGATTCCGGTTTCCAGGTGTTAGCCGATGAGCGGACGCCAGTCACACCCACCTGCTGGTAGTTATTGACTCTTTAGTAGCAAGAAATGGGCCAGCGAACTTCGGCCTTTAGAACGAATGGCTTACGATATCGAAAATAAATCAGCAGGCATTTCTGTAATGTATCCCGACACCCGGACGGGGTCGGCGGCCGTTGTTGCTAATAAACCACGCTTTAGCGGGGTGACAGCGTCAGCAGGAAACGCTCAAGTTGCAGCAGCTCTTTGGGGCTCAGGTCGAGGGTTCGCAGCTCATGCGCGCCAACTTCTTCGATGGCCGGCGGCTCGTTATAGAACTGCAGCACTTCGGCGAGCGTGTCGAATCGGCCGTCGTGAAAATACGGCGCGGTTTGCGCCAGGCCGCGCAGTGATGGCGTCTTGAAAGACCCCTGCAAGGGAATGTGTGCATCGCGATTCAGGAAACGAATTTCAGTGCATTCATTTTCTTCGGCGTCACTGTACGGTCCCTTGCAATTGAACTCATCCATGAGCACAGCGCGTAGCCCGAACATGCGGCCGAAGTCCAGGCGCTGGCCGGTGAAGTTGCCGGTGCCAATGTTGTGGAACTCGCCGTTGCTGGCCATGAATCCGTTGTGGCATTGCAGGCACTGGGTTTTTTCCGGGCTCATGAACAGTCGTGCACCGGCCATCTCGTCTGCATCAAACTGATCTTCGGCCGCGGGGGTCTTGCCCTGCTCAAGCGCACGCACGTAACGGTCCAGCTTTGCGGCGGGCGGCAGCAAGGTGCGTTCGTAGGCCGCCAGTGCTTTGCCAATATTGCTGTACGCGCGGTTAATAGCTTTCTGCTCGCTCGTCGAAATTACGCGCCAGGCTTCACGCATAGCCGGGCTGCCGAGTGGCCCGGCGTCGTAGGCATCAATACCTGCCAACACGTCCGTTGGCAGAGCTTGCTCAAACAATGCTTCGTAGGCTTTGCGATAGTTGTCGTTGGTCGCCAGCTTGCGCAGCACACCCACGCGGCTGCTGCCCATTTCATCGGCCGCTTCAAACGGGATCAACGCCTGCGACCAGAGTGAGTCGCGCCGGCCGTCCCAGTAGAACCAGCGGTTGAACGCTGAGCCGATTATCGTCGGTGCATTGCGCAGTGTTACGCCCATACCCTGCGAGCGTGCATTGCCGTCGGTGAAGTAGCGCTCCGGCTCATGACACGAAGCACAGGAATGCTGCCCGTCACCACTGAACTGCGGATCAAAAAATAACTGTTTGCCTAGCTCAACGGCTTGCTGAGAATCGGCAACGCGATTCGATGGCGACGGTGGCGCCTGCAAGTCAGCAGGCAAAGCCATGGATGCCAGCAACGCACGTTCGCGTTCGTTCCAGCCATCCCATTTGGCCGCTTTCGGGGGCTGCACCGTGATGGGCAGGTCGACGCGATCATTGCCATGGCCCGCTTCGATGAAAAAACTCAAAGTCCAGGCACCTTCCATGCTGAAGCGCACACCTTCGACGCGGTAGTCGCCACCACCACCGTAGGCTGTTACCACCGGTTGGGTCGGCAAGCCGTGTCCATGCCCTTTCATGCCGCCGCCAACGGATATCTTCGCCGGGTAAACTGGCGCGCCGGCGCTGTCCGTGAGCGTCACAACCCAGTTCTGCAATTCACCAATACGAATGCCGCCACTTTCCGGGCGGGCCGTCAGGCTATAGAGCCGGTTGTCGGATTCGCCGGACCAGGCCGACGGCGCTTCCGGCGTCGCCGATTCAATACGCTGTGCCGTCGCCGGGCCACACGCAACAAGTGCCAGCAAGACTACTGCCAGTGCGGGTGCACAAAGTCGCGCAACAGCGTTGGACATCACTCGGCCTCCGGTGCCGCACGAACCTCGACTTCGGCGTTTCGATTCATCAGGCCGGCCATAAACAACTCGCTGCCCGCCGCGGAATCCTCAACCGGGTTGCCATCAATCGCGGTGACGATGTCACCCACTTTGAAACGCGGATCCTCAAGGTTGGTAATGACGCGGTAGCCGGCAAAGAGACCGTCGACAACGGCCGGTTCAAAGAGCAAGCCATCATCTACTCGAATCTGCAGGTTGCGCTCTGGCGGGCGCGAAACGGGTGGCGTCGACTGCGCACCGACCTGGGATGCGGCGGCTGAAGCTGGTGCCGGCGCTGATTGATCGTCGCGCACTTCAGTGCTCGCGCCGCCTGCCTCGTTGTTGTCGAGCAAGGCGCGTAACTGATCGTAACTGCCAAACACAATGCCCGCGAGTACACCAACCACCAGCGCCCACGCCGGGATGCCAAAGAATTTTCGAGTCAACGGGTTAGCCATGGTTCACCTTTCCTGCACCACTCAGTAGCGCGTTCGCATATTCAAAAGGCCGTTTTTCATTGCCATCAGATCACGGTCCGTGATGCGCTCATGCAATGGCAGGGTCAGCAAGCGCCCGGCAATGTCTTCGGCCATCGGAAAACTTCGCATGCCTTGTTCGCAGCCAACGCCATTGATAAACGGCAACGGCTGGCCGTACATCGTGGTCGCACTGATACCCGCGTTAAGCATCGCAGCCTGTAATTCATCACGCATTGAACGGTCACGCAACAATAACGGCAATCGCAACAGTATTTGCTTGGGTCCCGGGTAATTTGGCGCCACCTTGACGAGACCGGCAAGCTGGCTCTTGATCGCGCTGAGCATTGCCATCAGTTCGTTTTGCCGCGAACGGTGGTTGCGCCAGAAGCCTTCCAGTGCCGGGTTAGCAAGTTCTGCAAACTCAAGCGGAGCCCGTTCAATCTTTTCGAGCGGCTCATAGCGCGTGACGCCGAGCCGCTTGCCCAGCAAGCGCGCCATCACGGCATACAAGTGCGGCTCCAACAATGCGTTATAGAGTTCGTTTTTCGCTCGCGAGTACCAGCCATCGCGAATCTCATGTGGCGCCTCAACCTCAACTTGCGCCGCCGCCAACTCGTTCGGCGCATCGCTGCGGCGCAGCATGGCACCCCCGCCCTGCAGGTATAAAGGCTTACCGCGACCGAAGCTGTACACCAGGAAATCGGCATCGAGTTCCCGGTCAATCTTTTCGCGACTTTGCAGCGACTGGGCGCAGTCGCGAATGGCCACGATGTCATTAGCGCGACACAGCGCGTAAAGCTCCGTCCAGTTCTCGGGGCAGCCAAACAGGTCGACACCGATCAGCGCGACAACAGACGGACGGTTGTCTATCACTTCGGCCACCGTCAGCGAATTCATGCGGAACGAGTCTGGCGACAGGTCCACAAAATAGGGTTTTGCACCGGCATGCCGAATCGCAGCCACAAGGTCCGGACAGCCGTAGGCCGGCAGCAATACTTCGGGGTGTTCAATCTTGCGCGCAACAACGGCGGTTTTCACCGCCGCCGACAACGCCGCCGTGCCGGATGCAAACCACGACGCTTTCCAGTGCCGCAACGCATCGAAGCCGGCGCGGCCCTTTTGCGTCGCATGGATAACGGTGCGATTCCCGACAGGTGACTGAAGATAGAACATGGGTCAGTGTACTCGGTGTTGGTCTAAAGCAAGCCGCTGATACGCGCCAGGAATGCCGTTGCGGTGCCTGCACAACCCTCATGCATCGTCATGCGCCGGATAGCGAACGGGTTGCTGTCTTTAGCGTTCCACCCGGTGGCCGTTGTGCAAGCGCCACGGTAGTGCTGTTCAACGAGCGCCTTGGCGGCCGCCGACACATCGCCGTTCGGATAGCAGAAGAGTTGTGCTTGCATGCCGAGTTCCTGCTCAATTGTCTTGCCGGAATCGACAACCTCCTCTTGCAATGCATCGGCATCGAGACCTTCGCGCAAGCGCGTGTGATTGACCGTATGCGATGCGGTCGACACGAGCCCCGATGCCTGCATTTCGCGCAATTCGTCCCAGTTAAGCATGTCCCGCCCGTTGTAGGTTGGCAGTCCGCCAGCGGCTTCAATCTCGTCCAGCCAATGGTGTAATTCTGCGTCGGAAAACTGCTTGGCGCTGGCGATGACAGCACTGATATCCGTTGGCGAGAAATTCGTACCCCTTACGCCGGAAGCGCTGACGAGCGCTGCAACCTGTTGCCCTCCTTCGCTGCTGCGCACGGCCGGGTTCGGGTCGCCGCTTGCGAGGTAGCGCGCCAGTCGCTCCGGCCAGAACTGTTGCTGTGTGCCGACCATCCCGGTGACTGCAAAAATGGTAGCGGGTGCGTTGTACTTCGTCAGCACCGGATAGGCGTAGTCGTAATTGTCACGCCAACCGTCGTCGAAGGTTATTGCACAGGCGCGCCGCGGCAGTGTGCGACCATCAGCGGCCGCTTTCTGCCAGTCGGCAAGATCGACAAATTCAAAGTCGCGGGCCAGTGTCTCGAGGTGCATCGCGAACGTGTCCTCGAACACGAACATGCCCGGCTCTACCGTTTCGAGCCCGGCGAAATTGCGCGGCAACACGCGATGGTAAGTGAGCACCAGCAAGCTGCCGGCAGGGTATCGCCAGCGGTGCGCAGACAAGGCTGCCAGCATTCCATTGCGAAGATTTTTGAGTTGCTGTTTCATCGCAGCACCCCGTTCATGGCAGGTGTTTTACGATCTGCGGGCCGGCCATATTCGCTAGCCAGAGCGGCAGTTTCTGCCAGGCGCGGATCATCAGGTCGTATTTTCCGCTGTCGGGATTCAGCCCCGGCATTTCAGCGCCCGGCGGCAACCAATAATGCCAGTACAACTGGCGAGGTTCAGCACCCCACTGCTTCTTGAAACGGAAAGTACCGCTGTCAACGCTCGAACGACCAAAGTCGAACTTGCTCGAGCGCCGGTTAATGGCACTGCACA
>JAUHZT010000066.1 GCA_030425905.1 Gammaproteobacteria bacterium | reverse complement strand
CCTCGGCCGAATGGCTCACAAACCGGGCAGTGCCCGGTTTGCTCCGCTTTATTTCGGCCGAGGAACCCCCCTCACCCGGCCACCCTCAGCAACTATGGGTGTTTCAATCTGAACACCAGGCATTCTCACGGGGGGCTGGGTGAGGGGGACTGTTTTGCCGAAATAAAGCGCAGCGCCACGCAAGTGGCGTGAGCCATTCGGCAAAACAGTCACCGGAGCGCAGCACCCTTACGATGATCCCGAACCACCGGAGCGCGGCCGCCTTGCGCAATTAACCAAACCCCTCGGGTGTAAAAAACCTGACACCCTGGACCCTGGTGTTTTGCGCCCCTCTTTGGACTAAGTCTAGTCGTGAAACGTTTTTGCGCGCTGCTGCATCTAATAGTCACTCCCTTATGCAGGGAGGTGACGAAAAACACGCTTTGTCGGGCCTTTCGGCCCGTTCGTCGCACATCGGATGGGCAGCGTTTGAACTAAGCTTTGAACAACGCAGTCACAGCAACACCGGGGATATCAAGGGGGCAATACAATGAGTCTTACGGACTTGAGTACACGCCATTGGCCGAGCGTGGCAGTGGCGGTCGCACTGGTGGCGTTGTTCGGCCTGTCGTCGGTTGCGTCGCTGCCCATACAATTGTTGCCGACGATTGAAGAACCGCAGGTTTCGATCGGCAATTTCTGGCGTGCCGCTGCGCCCGAAGAGATGGAAGCGAATATCGTTGAGCCACAGGAGAACGTGCTCAAGAATACCCCCGGGTTGACGCATATCAATTCCTGGATCGGGCGAGGTACAGGCTGGGTCAATCTCAGTTTTGCGGTTGGTACCGACATCCAGGAAGCAAAACTGGACGTCATCAACAACCTCACACAAGCGCCGCCGCGACCGGGTGATGCGCTCGAACCGCGGGTTTCCTCCGGCGGCGGCCAGCAGACGCCAGGCGCTGCTTCGCTGCTCGTGCGAGTTTTGCCCGGCAATCCCAACCGCGAACTGGCCAGCTACCAGAAACTGATAGAGGACGAGATTGAGCCACGGCTTGCACGCATCCCGGGCGTGTCGCGCGTTGACCTGGCCGGCGAACAGCCGCGCGAACTGCACATTACTTTCGATTCCTACCGTGCCGCCGCTCTGGGCGTACAGATCAGCGACATCATGGCCACGATCTCGCGTGCCTCCGATACCTCCGGTGGTTTTGCGGACGTCGGACGCCGCCAGTACACGGTGCGCTTCGTCGGGCAGTTCGAACCCGACGAGCTCAACGAACTCATCGTTGGCTGGAGTAACGACCGGCCTATCTACCTGAGTGAAGTTGCCGATGTCGATATTGTGCCGCGCAAACAGGACGGCTTTACGCTGCGCAATGGCTACCCGGCCTACTACATCACCGTGCAGCGCGAGTACGGTTCCAACACAGTGCAGATCCTCGACGGTGTCAACGCCGCGATTGCCGAGCTCAATGCCGGGCCGCTGGCCGAGGCTGGCCTCGAAATTGATCTCAGTTTCGACGCGTCTGTGCATATCCGGCGCGCTATCGCACTGGTGCGCAGCAATCTTGGCATTGGCCTGCTGCTCGCTGTCGGTGTTCTGTACTTCCTGATGCGCAGCCGGCGCGCAACCTTCCTCGTTACGGCAACGGTACCCTTGTCTCTACTGGTTGCTTTCGTCGCGTTGCGCCTGTTCGACAAGTCACTCAACGTCATCTCGCTTGCCGGCCTCGCCTTTGCGGTTGGGCTGGTGATGGATGCCGCTATCGTGACACTCGAGAACATAGTGCGCTGCCGGCAGCAAGGCATGCCGCTGCAAAAAGCGGTCGCCAAGGGCACCAAGCAGATAACCGGCGCGTTGTTCGCATCGACCGTAACCAGTGTTGCAATATTTCTGCCGGTCCTCTTCATGGACGGCATGGAAGGTCAGTTGTTCCAGGATCTTGCGCTGACGATCGCAGTGGCTGTTTCCGCCTCGTTTTTCATTGCCATCACGGTGTTACCCGTAGCCGCCTCGTTCCTGCTCAAGAACCAGGAAGATGACGATCCACAGAAACACTGGTGGTCGAAGATTACAGACTGGGTAATGACCCTGACACGCACACCGGCCCTTTGCCGGACATGGATCGTTGCAATACTCGGCGGCTCCATCCTCGCGGTCGTACTACTGATGCCAAAAGCCAACCTGTTGCCACAGGCACCGTCCGATTCCCTCAACGCATTTTTTAGCATGCCGCCAGGCGGCACGATTGACATGGTTCGCGATGAAATTGCAGGGACCATCGTCGAACGTCTTCGCCCGTACATGGAGCATGAAAAAGAACCGTACATTCGCGGTTACAACCTGTCCGCATTCGGCACTTTCAACGCGCTGTTTATCTACCCGCAGAACCCCGACCGAATCGAAGATATGATTCGCATCGTCCGTGACGAAGTGCTGATCGATCTGCCGGATACGTCGGCATTCGTACAGCGCTCGTCCCTGCTCAACTTCGACTTCGATGGCGGCCGGTCAATCAACCTCGACCTGCAGGGGCCCGACATCAATGTATTGTCGGAGATTGCCGGGCAGGCAATGCCAATGATCAACGATGCAATCCCGGGCGCAATGGTCCGGCCCATTCCCAGCCTGAATATTGCGGAACCCGAGTTGCAATTGGTACCCAATGACCGGCGCATCACAGCGGCCGGACTGGATCGCGCCAGCGTAGCGACGGTTGTGCGCGCACTCACCAGCGGAGCCTTTGTCGGCGAATACTTCGATGGCAACGATCGTATGGACGTCATCCTCAAAGGACCAACCTGGACCTCGCCCGAAGAGCTTGCATCGATTCCGATCGCAACGCCGCTTGCCGGCCTGCAAACGGTTGGCGAACTCACGGAGATTCGGCGCACGGTCGGACCGACACAACTATTGCGTGTTGATGGACAACGAACGCTAACGCTCAGTGTGACGCCGCCCGAGGACATGACAGTACAGGAAGCGCTCGACACCCTGCGCGATGTCGTCGGGGCGCAACTGGCGCCAGTGCTGGTCGATGGCGTCAGCCTGCAATACCGGGGAACCGCTGACCGACTGGAGCAGGCATTTGCGAAGATGGGCATCAACCTCATCACCGCGGCAATCGTCCTGTTCCTGGTGCTGGCCGCAATGTTCCGCTCGATTAAAGATGCTCTGATCGTCATGCTGTCGATGCCGCTCGCTATCGCTGGCGGTGTTATCGCCCTGCGACTCTTGAACCTGTTCACCATTCAGGCCATGGACCTGTTAACGATGATCGGTTTCCTGATTCTGCTGGGCCTGGTTGTTAACAATGCGATCCTGCTCGTCATGCAGACCCGCAAGAGCATCAGGAAGGGCCTCGACAGGAGCCACGCGGTTGCCGAGGCAGTACGGATTCGGGCACGACCCATCTATATGAGTACGCTCACGAGCATCTTCGGCATGCTGCCGCTCGTGGTCATACCGGGTGTCGGCTCGGAAATATACCGTGGCCTTGCGACCGTCATTATCGGTGGCATGTTCGTCAGCGCGATTTTCACACTGATCCTGATGCCCAGCATCCTGCGCCTGCCACCAATCGAACTTGTTTCGCGGTTTCGAAGAACCGAGATCGCCAATGGAGTACCTGCTGATGCCTGATCAAAAATCCATTGCGTCGACCGCGCTCCTGTTGCTACTGCTTTGCGCTCCCCTGGCGCTGGCGCAGGCACCGCCTACCCCGGTCGTGCAGGTAGCGGACGTTTCGCGAATCGAACTGGCGCCAACGGTCGCCGTGCCGGGAACAATTTTCAGCCGCAACGAGGTACAGATTACGGCTGGTGTTGCGGGGCAACTGGAGATGGTGGCTGAACCTGGCACGTTTGTGGAGAAAGGGCAGCCGGTTGCCGTTATCGACAAGCGCACACTGCGGCTGCAACGTGCCGAGCAGGAGGCCCTGCTGGAGCGCACCGAGATCAACATTCGGCAACTGAACAGCCAGTTGCGGCGCCAGCAGGAACTGCAGAATGAGAAACTGGTATCCGAGTTTGAACTCGAGCAGACAGAAGCAAACCGCGACCTCGCGGTCAGCGACGCGAATATTATCAAAGTACGGATTCGGCAGATCGACGATCAGATCAGGCGCGCCGATGTGCGAGCGCCGTTCTCGGGTATCGTCATCAGCCGCGCGCGACGCGCGGGTGAGGATGTGTCACGCGGCGAAATACTGGCCGAGATGACGGACGTGCAGTCGCTCGAAGTCAGGGCGTTTGTGCCGCTCAAGCATTTGCCGCGCACCAGCGTCGGCCAGGCGCTGGACATCTTCGCTACCGATGCGCGGCACGCGGGCACAATCCGCTCACTGGTGCCAACCGGCGATGTTCGCTCGCAAACCTTTGAAGCCCGTATCGATCTGCCCCTGCTGGCAACGGCCGACTGGACCGTGGGACAACTCGTCAGTGTCGCTATCCCGATTCGTCCGAAGCAGCTTACATTGACAGTACCGCGCGATGCCCTGGTGCTGAGATCCAATGGCTCGTTCGTGTTTCGCATCAATGCTGACAACAAGGCCGAGCAGATCAGGGTGTCGATCGGTGATTCATCCGGCGACTATATCGGCGTGACCGGCGAGTTGGAGGAAGGCGACCGGGTTGCCATTCGCGGCGCGGAAAATCTCAGGGAAGGCGCTGACGTACGGATCATGGTATCGCAGACCGAGGCCGATAAAATCGTCGCGGAAGGCTGATGTTTGTTCGCCTGGATACTGCCACAGCGGGCTAATCCAGCCTGTTAACACCTGCCGTCGCGGGGCAACGGGCGAGCACCGAAACCTGCCCGGGCATTTTGTGTAGAACGCCGAATTTCCAGATGATACTTTAGGCCCCCAATAGCGTAGTGATCGAAGGGGATACGGCAATGGCTGCCTCCAAAACTGAAACCGAGACGGATCCGGTCAAGATCTGGTACAAGCTCCTGCTGGACAAGGTCGTCAAGGAAATGATTCGGCTCAAGGCGGTCAAAGGTGTGGCTGTCCAGGCCAGCCCTGAATGGATGGTGCCCGACGATATTCTCATCGCCAAAGTGTGGGGTCTCGGCTACGAAGATGACTTTATCTGGACTATTTCCATCGACAAATTTATAGCGGACTACGTTGCCGGTTCCCTGGCCGCCACGCCACGAGACGTCGCACGCCATTTTTCACTCAAGTGGCAAATGGACGCAGAGCGAATAGTCGGGCACGAGAAGGCGAAGAAACCACCGGCCACCACCGACAAGAAAATGCTGGATTATTCCGAGCAACTGGTGCAAAAAGCCGAATTGCTCTACGACCTGTCAAGCAGAGACCACGTCTGGGAGCAAACCGGGGCCACGGGTAAATAGCGCAACTGTGCTGACCAAAGACCTTATCGCCGATGCGCGGTACTTGGCTTACAGCTTCGACTTCTCGTCTGAATGCGTTGCCTACCTGCCCGTGTCTCGCGAAGAGCTTCGCAAAGCCACCATTCTCAAGCGCGGCCTGATCGCGCCTGACAGGGCACTCATCCAGGT
Source organism: Gammaproteobacteria bacterium (assembly GCA_030425905.1). Taxonomy (GTDB): domain Bacteria; phylum Pseudomonadota; class Gammaproteobacteria; order Steroidobacterales; family Woeseiaceae; genus UBA1847. The sequence goes on along the minus strand of JAUHZT010000066.1, from coordinate 11,578 downwards.
ACCGCTTGCCGAGATCACAGAGTCGCTGGCTGCGCAAGAGCCGTCAGCCGACGCCCGCCCACCGCAGTTTATTTTTCACACAGCATTCTGTGCATCGACATTCCTGTCCCGGTGCCTGGATGTCGAAGAGCAGACAATAGGCTTGCGCGAGCCGCAGTTGTTGCTGGATGCCGCCAATGCGAAACGCTTGCGCTGGCGCGCAAAATCCACGCAACTGGACTACCAGGACTTGCCGCAACTTTTTGTCCGGCTACTGCAAAAACACGCCACCCCTGCCGAAACGCTGATTATCAAACCCATTAATTCGGTCAACAATATTGCAACAGAACTGCTGCAGGCAGCGCCTGGCAGCAAAGCACTCATGCTCTACACGGATGCCAGGAACTTTGTTCTGTCTATGCTCGGCAAGGGCGAAGGTGGCAAGCAAACCGTCCGTTCGATGTTTGACCTGATCCGTTGCGACTTTCCACAACTGTCAAACTTGCAACTTACGCATGTCATTCACATGAGCGACCTCAGAGTCGCCATGACACTCTGGCGCTTGCAGGTAGAACAGGCGGAAGCCGTGCTCATGGAGCATTCCGGTAGCGGCAGAATGGCCTCCTTGTACGGGGACAGCCTGATTCGCCAGCCACTCGAAGCACTTACCGCTGCGAACGAGTTCCTGGCGCTGGGCCTGCCTGCAAAGCAAATCACAGCAATCGCGACGAGCGACGACCGTTTTATCGATGCAAAGAATCCGGAGCGGCGATTCAGCCTTGAAGCACGTGAACAACGCTACGAGAAACTTGAGGCTTTTTTTGGCCCCGACCTGGACGACGGGCTCGGCTGGCTGCAAAGAAATAATCCTCGAACACGCCTGCTGCCTGAATTGCAGCCAGCATTATCGCTCTAGCCTGAGCCTCGCGTTTTTCTCAGGTATCTTTGAGCTCACTCAGCATCGGCGTGAGAAACTCTTCGTATTTCTTCCACAGGCTCACTGAACTCGTGTACATGGGCTGACGTACCTGGAATGCGCTGGCTGTGCGCACCACGGCCTTGCTCTTGTCAAAGTGCAAGCAGGCATCCTGGAACTCGAGGCCACAAGCTGCAAGCAACTTGGGAATTTCAACTTCCGGGTCTTGCGCAAGTGCTTCGTAGTGCACGTCATAAATTGCACCCGGCAGAGCCGCGTGCCAGTGTTCCATCAGGCGAGCATATTCATTGTAGAACTGCGCGACGGTTTTCAGGTTATAGGCGAACCGGTAGTTTCCGGTGCTGAAGTTTTGTTTGAAAATCGAAAGACAGGTATCTCTCGCGTCCCTGACACAGTGGATAATCGTCGCGTTTGGCAGCGCTATCCGGATCAGACCCAGCATCATCATATTGAACGGCATCTTGTCAGTGACAAACCTGGCCTCCTGATTCAGCCGAGCAATTTGCTCAAGATACGACTCACCGACCTCCTCAAATACGGTGCGCGGATAAGTGTCCAGCGACGGGTATTGAAAATTATTTGCCTTGCTGAGGAAACGGCTGGTGCCGAGCGCGAACAGGTAGTCCAATTCGCCAGCACCGTGCACATCAGAGTGGCTGGCAAGAATTTTTTCCACGAGCGATGTGCCGGAACGTGGCATGCCCACGATGAATATCGGTCGGTCGGAGTTCTGCGCAGTGATTTGCCGCTCTGCGACAGCGTCGTGATTGAACGCGCGAATGATGCTGTCGATCAGGGCCTTGTCGCCGTCTATCGAATAATTGAATTCGCGGAACCTGAGTTCATTGCCGGTCTCCAGGTAGTCAAATGCCCGCGAGTAGTCGCCAAGATCCTCGAACGCCTTGCCGAGCGCAAAAGCGAGGTGAATGCGATTCTCGTCTTTGAGAACAGGAGCTTCATACAGATTGAGCATGGCCATGAGATGCGGGTCCGACGATTCCTTGTAGCGATGAATACCCGCGTAGGTGAAATGTGCCTGCGTATAAGCCGGTTCCCGTTCCAGCACGGCTTTATAGCATGCGGCCGCTTCGGCCAGTTCGCCCTGGGCTTTCAGGATATTGCCGAGCAAATAGCGCGCGGCCACCAGGTCACTGCGCTCCGCCAGGACCTGGCGATACAGGCTGGCCGCTTTTGCCAGGTCTCCGCCACGCTGATAGCACTCGGCAAGGTTCATTTGCGCTTCGAGCAATGTTGGCTCGACCCGGAGTGCTTTACGCCACAGTTCGCCCGCCTCGTCCCAGCGTCCCGTGCGAGCACAGATTGTCGCCAGATCACTGTAGAGCCGCGCGTTCCGGATGCCCTGCGCTACCAGGGCACGAAGATCTGCCTCGGCCTGTGCGACATTACCCGCGGCGAGCAATTGCAATGCGCGCTGCAGGCCCTTCGCCTGCGCTTTCGTCAGCGTACTGGCCGACACAGGCGGCGACAGGGTTTGCTTGTCACGCTTTTGCTTTTTTCGTCCCATGCCTCTCAACCTTGCATCGATGCGCTACCGGTACTGGCAGACTAATCAAGCTTGGCCCATCCTCGACGCGCAAGCGTCTTCCTGAGCGGCGCCAGAAATTCGTCGTAATGTTTCCAGTGATCAAGTGCCGCTGCATACAGCGGCTGGCGAACCTGCTCCGAACTGGGTGTCGCAACGGCACGGTCATTCAGATGAAAATCAAGGCAGGCATCCTCGAACGTCAGGCCACAATAATCCAGCAATGCGCCAACCGTCCCCTGCAAGTCAGTGACGAGATCCTCGTAGTGCACGGTCAGAATCTGCCCAGGCAACACCGTGTGCCAATGCTGCATCAACTCCAGGTAGTCACTGTAGAAATGACCGATTGTTTCCAGGTCGTAGGAGAACAGGAAACTGTCGCCGAAGAACTGCCGGTACAAACTCCAGCCACAGCCCAGCGGATTGCGCCGTACGTCGATAATTTTCGCATTCGGGAAGAGCGTTTTAATCAAGCCGATATGATGAAAGTTTTGCGGCGCCTTATCGATAAAATAGGGAGCCTGCCCCCTGTAAAGCTGCGCATGTTCAAGGTAGCGCTGCGCAAGATCGTGAACCCGGTCGGCGCCCAGTGTTGCCATTGACTGCGGGTACTGGCTATCGGCCGAAGTATTTGGTTCGGTCAACGAACGGGCGATTGAAACAATCTCGTCCAGTTCCGACGTTGCATCAACCAGGCTGTGGCTGGACAGAATCTGTTCGACGAGCGTAGAGCCACTGCGTGGCATGCCGACAACAAAAACCGGCGCATTGCTTTGCTCGCCCTGACCGTCACGGGCCGCAAAATACTCACTTGTAAATACCGCTTCGAAGCGCTCATTCAGGCGAGCGTAATTGGCAGGCCGCATGTTCGCATAGGCGCGATTCGCCGCGTCGTAGTGGCCGAAGCTGGCCGAATAGTCCTCACTGTCCTCAAGCGCTTTGCCCAGCGAAAATTGCACGAGCACACGATCGAGAGCCCGCAGATCGGTGCTTTCAACCAGGCCCTGCATAGCCTGTACCTCGTCCGCTGAAAAGCGGGCTGTCTTCAGGTTCGCCAGCTCCCAATACGCTTGCCCCAGCGCATTTTCAGCGGTAATGGCCTGCCTGTAACAATCGGTCGCCGCGTCGATTTGGCCAACGGTTTTCAAGACCTTGCCAAGATGCACCAGGGACAACGCGCGCTTTTCCGGTACATCGGCGAGGGAACGGTAGATTTCGATTGCTTCATCGTACTGGCCAAGTTTGTACAAGACCTCGGCCATTACACCGTAAGTCTCGATGTGCTCTGGCGCTACCTCGACCAGACGCCGGCACTGTGCGAGCGCCTGCGAGTACATGCGACTGCCCAGCAAGGACCAGGCATACTCGAGCCCGAGCGCAACATCGGCGGGGCGCGTTTCGACACAGCGTGCCAGCGTCGCAGTACTGAACTCAAAATATTGAAACTGCCGCGCAACTTTCGCGAGCAAGCGCAACGTACGCACCTCATTAGGCACGAGTTTGAGAAGTTGGCGGCAGATCGCGTCCGTCGCTTTGAAGTCGGTACTTGCGTAAGCCTTCTCTGCAAGCTGCAGCTTGTCATTGAACGCCTTGATCAGTTGATACTGCCTGAGCGCGTTCTCGCTGGCGGCCGTCTGCTTGTCCTGTTTGTGCCATTCGCTGAGCAGCAACCAGTTCTCGACAGCATCCGGACTGGCCGACGTTACATTGCCAAGCATCTCGATGGCATCTTTGGTGCGCCCTGCTGCGAAGCGAAGCTTCGCCAGCTCAGTTTGTGCGGCAAGGTGCTTCGGGTGCTGCTGCAGGAGCAACTCCAACTGCTGCTCTGCCTTGGCCGGCTCGTTATCGAGCAAGTATTTTCGCGCAAGCAGGAACAATGCGCGTGCATTGGATGGATCTTCCGCCAGGATGCCATCAAGCGACGCTGCCACTTGCGCAGGGTTCTTCGTAAGCGACTGTTCGAGTGCGGCCAGCGTACGGCTCTTGAAATAGGCATTTAGCATGCAGGCTGCCGTTCTTGTTGGTCTTTAAAGAGCGCAATTGTACGTGCGTCTACGGCAATAGACCATCTGGCGAATCGCTGCGTGGCGCTTGTGCGTGGTGCCGGTGCGAAGAACTACGCCTTCGATGCCGGCGGTTCGATGAAATCAATCCAGCCCGTGAAGATCATCTTTTCATGCGTCTGCGATACAACGCCTCTGTGCATGTGGGTCATATCCGGGGGCCATAGCAGCAGATCGCCCTTGACGCACTCCGTAACAATGCCCTGATGCGGAAACTCGGTGCCCCCGCCCGGGGTATCGGTCAGGTACAACATCCAGACCAGCGCCCGATTTGCATTGAGGAGTCCGTCGCGTTCGCAATGCAGGGCCGGATAACCGCCACCGGGCGCATACTTCTGCAAACTTGAGTACCTGGAATAACCGACAGGGCCCATGCCAACTGCCCCCGTACTGTAGTAATACTTTTCCAGGTAGGCGCTGACATGTTCCTGCAGTAGCTCAAAGAACGGCGCGAAGCTGCCATACAGGCTGACAGGCACACTGAGGTCCATGGAGTCTTTCATACTCTTGTCGACCCGCGGGTTCCCGCCCAGTCGGCCGGGCTGCGCAAGATGCTTGTTGAGCTCGTACAAGCCGATAATCTTGTCGCATAGCTCCGGGTCAATCTTGTAGGTTTCGATAAAATTCATAGACGTCATATCGCTGGCATCGGGTTGCTCTTGCCGCTATCGAACAGAGCGTTTGGTCGTGGCGCTTGCAGAACCACCCAACTATGCCTGAAAGGATCCGGGCTGGCACGTGACCGAACTCAAGGACCGCTTGTCGACTCTGTTACGTGTCAGTCAGTTTGCGAATCCTCTGCGAAAAAGCGGGTGAGTACGTCGATCAACAGTGGCCTCCAGTTGTCCCAGTTATGGCCTTCGCGCACAGTCTGGTAGTGCAGGTCATAGCCTTTGTCTTCCAGTATGCGTTTGAAACGACGGACTGCGCCGCCATTGTCGTTCTTGGTGCCAACACTGAGAAACATTTTGAGCGGTAGCGCCGGGCTTTCCTCATACAGCTCGCTCACTACAGCCAGGTGCCGGTCGCTGGCCGGCGACTGCATCGCGATGCCTTCGAACAGGTTCGGCAACAGCAAACCAAAGCAGGCACTGTTCAGGCCGCCGAATGACAATCCAAGCACAACCCTGTCCTCACGCAGCAGACTCGCCGGCTGTGTTGTACTGATAGCCGGAATCAGCTCGTCAGCGAAAAATGCAGCAAAGTCGCTGTTGCACATAAACAGTTCATTGCGGCGGTTCTCCCGGAGATTGTCCGGATTGCGGCTGTCGAGGAATATAACCAGCAGGGGTTGTACCAGCCCTGCATCAATCGCGCTATCCAGTACCGACTTTAATCGGCCTTCCTCAATATAGGCCTGGCCATCCGTCACGTAGAGCGTTGGCAGTTTGTCCTCAGCAGTTACCCCGGGAGGCAAATAGACCCGGTATTGCAGGTCATAACCCAGGTGTTCGCTGGTGATCCGCTGGTTGTCGCTCAACGTACCCTCGGCTGTCACTGCGGCTTTTGCAGCCAGCAGCGGCATCGCGCAAATCGCGATACGCAAGAGCCGGGAATACGAGACTGACACGACCTACCGCACCCGTTTTACACGCATCGACTTGCCGCCGTCTGTAACAAGAAAATAAGAGCCCATGAGGCCGGCTTTAATCCGCGCCTCAAATGGCGCTTTCAGGCTCCAGTTGCCCCGGCCGCTCTGTTTCCAGACCTGCTCATCCTCGGTATAGAAATAGCGGATGCCAGTATCGCTCTTGCGGACCCGCACGACGGTCACTGCGAGTTGTTCAATGTCGTCTTTGACGACTTCAGGCGGCTTGTCGGTGCTGCCGAATCGCTCGACCCTGGCCTTCTCGGCCTGTTGGCGTGTAAATACACCCCCGTCCACCAGCGTGTCGTAACAAATCAGGCGCTGTGCGTCAGAGGCAAGTGCCCGACAATCCTCTACATTCTCAATGTCTGCTTGCATCTCAGCACTGGCCGCGCACGCGAACACAAGTGAGACGCACAATCCGTACCGCAAGCGGCGCAGATATACGGGGTGAGATCTTCTCGATTCTGACGATGGCATGGTCAAGTAAAACTCCTGCAAAATATCCGGGAACCTTCTGCAATATATCGGCTCTTAGACTGTAAGAGCCTGGCAAGAATACATCTTCGCCGATGGCCGTGCACACCCTGGGGATGCTTACCATAATTCTGGATATCGGTGCCGTCGATTCGCGTCTGCACCTATTTTTTAAGGTATTTGCAGCCCGGGAGCCGGTTTTACCAGGGTGGATAATGTGCTGTAATAGTGCACTTTAAACTGGAGCTAGAATAATGAGAATCGCTTGGGCCGCCGTACTGGTATTCGGCACGCTTTTAACCGCCTGCGGCATGGCAAATGCTGCCGGAACAACGGTACCCGAACCGTTTCAGGGGCATGATGACAGCTCCCAGTACAGCATCGACTACAGTGACCTGAGTGCCATCCTGAAAGTGGTGGTCGTCGATACCGGGCGCTCGACCCGCCGTGTTGCGTCAGAAGCCGATGACCTTACCGGTACCCGGGTCAAAGCCAAGATCAAGAAAACCGCCAACGAGGCCAACCGCTTCTACTATGAAACCTTCGAGGATGACGAAGAAGCGGCGGCGTTCCTGAAGAATATCCAGGCCAGCCTCGAAGCGCTGCCGACCGAGGCGCCGCTTGAGCACTTTTCCCGTGATGAACAGCTGGCTTACTGGCTGAACCTCTACAATGTCACGGTATTGAACGAAGTTATTGCTGTCTATCCCCGGAATAATCTCAAGAAATACGTCACGGGCAAGAATTCGATTTTCTCCAAAAAGCTTCTCACGGTTGCCGGCATCCCACTGAGCCTCGACGATATTCAGTACACCATCCTGAAGCAGAATTACGACAACGACCCGTTGATCATGTACGGGCTGTACAAAGGCATTATTGGCGGCCCCAATATTCGCAAATCCGCTTACACCGGCAGCGATGTATACCGTGCCCTCAAGAACAATGCGATTGAATTTATAAACTCCAATCGCGGTACGTATATACAAAACGAGAAAACGTTTCGCGTATCCAGCCTTTACGAACGGAACAAGACCTATTTTTCGGATTTTGAATCAGACCTCTCGGCGCACCTTCTGAATTTCCTGGAAGGCCAGGAACGCAATGCGCTGCAAGCAGCCAGCAAGATCAAGGCAAACATCGATGACTGGTCCGTGACGGACCTCGGTGGTACCCACCGCCGTGTAGGCGGCAGTCTTGCAGACAGCCGGGCCGCGCTGATGGACTCAGTCAAGAGCACCGTCCCGGCTGATGGTGGTGGCTTCACGGCGGCCGCCGTTGGTGCCGGCTCCAGCTTCATGGCGGCCAAAGGCCGGCAACTGAGCCTGGCACGAATCGATCCAAGCCTTCTCGAGGTTCTGCAGGATATCGACGAGAAGCGACTTTCCGAGAATCAGCGCAAGTCGAGCGTCAATATTGAGGAACTGGAAAGCTCTCCGGGCGATACTGACAACGAAAGCAGCGACGCCCCAGATAACAACCAGTAGTTACCTCGCATAGCCGGGACCCGAGCCGGACACAACCAGCCGGCTCGGGTCCCGAAAATAGAGCCACATAAGAATCGGGAGTAAACATGCTTAGATCTATAGCTTGGTCCACTCTGATCGTGTGCGGCATTTTCGCTGCCGGCAACAACGCGTTTGCAGCAGAATCGGAAGTGCCGGAGCCTTTTCGCGGCTTTGACGAAAACTCCAAATACACTATCGATTACTCTGATCTCTCTGCCGTGCTCAGAACGGTGGTCGTTGACGTAGGGCGCTCCAACCGGCGCGTAGCGGAACCCGCCCCGGACATTACCGGCACGCGCATGAAAGCGAAAATCCGGAAAACGGCGAACGAAGGCAACCGCTTCTACTTTGAAACCTTTGAGGAAGAAGAAGCGGCAAGGGCGTTTCTGCGCGACATCCAGACGAGCCTTGAGCAGTTGCCGGCGGAAGCGCCACTTGAGCACTTTTCCCGTGAAGAGCAGTTGGCCTACTGGCTCAATCTGTACAACGTCACTGTATTGAATGAAGTTATCGAGCTTTACCCGAAGAACAACCTCAAGAAGTATGTGTCTGGCAAGAAGTCTTTCTTTAACGAGAAGCGCCTTAACGTTGCCGGCGTACCGCTGAGCCTCAACGATATTCAGTACACTATCCTGATGCAGAACTACGATCGTGACCCGCTGATAATGTATGGCCTCTATCAGGGCATTATCGGTGGTCCGAATATTCGCAAGTCAGCCTATACGGGCGCTGACGTGTACCGCGCACTCAAGAACAATGCGCTTGAGTTCATCAATTCAAACCGCGGCACCTATGGCGAAAGCGGCAAGACCTTCCGGGTTTCCAGCTTCTACAAGCGCAACAGGGTTTACTTTCCCGACTTCGACAAGGACTTGTCGGCGCATCTGCTCGAGTACATCGAAGGTAGTGAACGCACAGCGCTGCAGGCCGCGAGCAACCTGAAAGCGAACATTGATGACTGGTCAATCAACGACCTCGGCGGCTCGCATCGGCGTGTCGGCGGCAGCCTTGCCGACAGCCGGGCCGCGCTGCTCGACTCAGTAGCAAGCACCGTATCGGCGACACCTGAAGACCCCATGAGCGGCGCCACACTGGGCGCCATGGCTGGCTACGGTTCGAGCTCAATGGCCTCGAAAGGCCAGCAGATGAGCATGATGCGTATTGATCCGGGGCTGCTCAAGGTTCTGCACGACATTGATGACAAGCGGCAGGCAGAAAACCTGCGCAAGTCCAGCGTCGAGGTTGAAGATGTCGAATCAACACCTGCCGAAGCCGAGTCGGCACCTGACCAGTCTACCGATCAATAACTTCGATTCGACAGCGCGAGCAACGCCTGTTACCGCTGCGATGACCCGGCGCCAGAATGCGCGCCGGGTCGTCAGCCACCGCTTATTCCGAAGTCTTCTATGCAGCCTGCGAGCAAGGCGACTGTTGCGCTCCAGCCTTTCTGGCACAGTTTATTATCCCGCGACGGCCACTGCCGCGTTGAACTTTGCAGAGGCATCAACCTCTAAACCCGGGTGCGCAGGAAATCAACACAGGGGCCTGCCACGAGGAACCACCGTGCATCGTTCGGGGACACGATTATGATGAAGAATATTGGCTCAGCCATTCCGCTCTTTTTGGGAGTCTTCGCCTTTTGCGCTCTCAGCAAAGCTGCCGAAGCGCCAGTACCTGAACCGTTTCGCGGCTACGATGAGACCTCGAAACGCGTAGTAAATTACGATGTTCTGAGCGACCTGCTTAGCGCGACGGTGCTCGAAGTGGAGTCTTCGAATCGAACCTTCGCCAGCCCGCCCCCGACGATTACCGGCACTCGCCTGAAAGCAAAACTGACAGAAACATCAAACGAGGGGAACCGCTTTTTCTTCGAAGCATTTCGCGATAACGAGCAAGGACAAAAATTTCTTCGCGAGATTCAGGTGAGCCTCGAACAACTCCCCTCGCAAACCCCGCTGGACACTTTCTCGCGCGACGAACAGCTTGCATACTGGCTGAACCTCTACAACGTCACAGTGTTGAATCAGATTGTTGCAGAATACCCAAAGCGCAGTTTGCGCAATCTGGTAAGAGGCAAGCATTCAATTTTCTCGAAGAAGCTGCTCACCATTGCAGGTATTCCACTTAGCCTGAATGATATTCAGTTCACCATCCTCGCTCAGAACTACGACCATAACCCGCTGATTATCTACGGTCTCTACCAGGGTGTCGTAGGTGGTCCAAGCATTCGTCGTTCGGCGTTTTACGGGGGCGATGTCTGGTATGCGCTTGAACAGAATGCGTACGAATTCATCAACTCAAACCGCGGCACACGAAGCTATGGCCCGGGTACGTTCCGCGTGTCGGGCCTGTACGACTATAACCGTGAGTTCTTCCCCTCCTTCGAGACAGACCTGGAAGAGCATCTATTGCAGTATCTAAAAGGCGATGAGCGGGAACATCTCCAGTCAGCCGCCGACTTGCAGGCTAATATTTACGACTGGACTGTCACGGATATGGGTGGCACCGAACACAGGGTTGGTGGCAGCCTTGCAAACAACCCTTCTGCGCTGATCGATTCGTACAAGAGCAACCACAAGTCCATTTTCGGCGGATTCCGGACCGCAACGCTGGAGGTGATCTGGAAAAAAGACAAGCCGCGCGAAGAGCTTGACCCGGACACCGACTTTGGCGCCGTACCGGTTGAAGGCGCTGGCGTTGAAGGAATTCAGCTGGACCCGGCAACAAGCCCCGATTAGGCGCAGTCAGGCACTGCTACAGTTTGCCGGCCGAGCAGCCTTAATCGTCTAGGTCGTCACCGAAGGCCGCGGCAAATGCCTGCCGATAGTGCTGCCAGCGGCCGATCGACCTGGCATGCAAAGGCTCACGAACCTGCCAGACGCTTGCGGTTTTTACGCTATTGGTGAGCGTATGAAATGACAGGCAACGCTCGCTCCATTCTTCGCCAAGCCATTCCAGCAGCCTCGTCATTGTCGCTCTTGGTTGCTGCACCAGGTCTTCATAGCGAATTCGTAGCAAGTCAGATCCGAGCAGGCTGGCCCAGTGATTCACCAATTCTGTTTGCAGGTCTATGTAATGCCGAATGTTTACAAGATCCGTTGCATACGCCTGCCCGGCCCCGAGCCGCACGGAATAAACAGAGGTAGCCACGTCGCGCCAGTCACGTTCGGTAATAACAAACCTGGCCGCTGGCAACACTGCCTTGATTAATCCTGCGTACAGAAAGTTATCGGGCCGTTTATCGGTGAGGCGAGCGGATCCCGCAACAAGCTGTTCGCCAAGCGTGGCATGCTGCCGCCGCCAGGCACGAACTTTTTCGTGCGTTATCGACGCTAGGCCGTCAGGATAGGCTGGCAGTTCGCGCGCCACAAGACGTGGGAAAAACTCACTTTCACCGCCAGCGAAAAATGCAGGATGCGCCGCCAACATCTGTTCCAGCAAGGTTGAGCCGCTGCGAAACATGCCGCAGATAAAAACCGGATCCGT
>JAUHZT010000206.1 GCA_030425905.1 Gammaproteobacteria bacterium | reverse complement strand
CTTCCTGACGGATAACCCGACAGCAATTCAGTGACGACAACAAACTCGTCTTCACCGGTGGCTCCGAATATGTCGAACACTTCTGTCGCCGCGTATTCCAGCCAAGGCCCGCCGTCGAGGCTCAGATAGAGCACCGCATAGACAGCCGCCTCCGAATACACCGTATCGGCATCGAACAACAAATCAATTCCGTAGAAATAGCCGTCCTCATCTTCATCCGCAAACAAGACCACATCGGCTGTGTAGAACCAGAAGTCCGTGTTCGCTGCCTGCTGTGCGCTCGCCGAGGACTTCTGTTGTGTATTGCGCGGCTTGGCCACGCTATTGGCGCGGTACTCATCCGTGGACACGCGATCCGCTTCAAGCTGCTCTCGTCCGTCGCGAGAATAAAACCGGCTCTCGGACACGCGTGCCTTTTCCGTGGCGCCATTATTTGCCGCGGCCAGGCTCTGCGTAGAGACAAAGCACAGCAGTCCGAGCGCGGCATAGGAAAAAAGTCGACCGAAAAAGATTGAGCTGTTCATGGTGCGTTCCTCAGGATTCGTTCGGGTTCGGATACCATTTGAAGCCACAACGCATGAATCGACGCTGAACCTGTAGGCACATCAACAATGGCATGCGATCATGTTCAGCTATGGTTCAGGTTTCCCACGATGACGCGGTCGGCAAGGCCGTTGGCTGGTTGTTGCTCGGCGTTGCCGGCGGGCTGGGCCTCGACCTGTGCGCCAAGGAACTGTTGCTGAGCTATCCGCTGGAACAGTTTGTGCTCTTGCGCAGTGCCGCAGGACTGCTCCTGTTCCTGATGCTGGCACGGCAGTTTGGCGGCTTCAGGAGCCTTTCGACACAGCGCTGGCGCTGGCACCTGCTGCGCACTCTTCTTGCAAGCGGTGCCATGTTTGGTTTTTTCTACGGGCTTTCACGCATGCCGCTCGTCAATGCGCTCACGCTGGGCTTCACGGCACCGCTGATGGTTACTGCCTTGTCGATGCCCTTGCTGGGTGAATACGTCGGCTGGCGCCGCTGGGCTGCCGTGGTGATCGGCTTCGGCGGTGTGCTCGTGGTGCTCAGACCGGGGGCCGGGTTTCTGTCACTCGCCTCGGTGGCCGTGCTCATCGCCGCATTTTGTTATGCCTGCCTCGCAATCACGGCGCGGCACCTCGGCAAGACCGAGACGAGTTTCGCGTTGTCCGTTTACGTCGTTGTCGGGCCGCTGTTGATCGCCGGACTGTTTTCCGTCAATACCGCCTGGGTGATGCCGGACCCGGTCGGCTGGTTGCTGTTCCTCGCAGCAGGCGCCTGCTCGGTTATTGCCTGGATCGGGATTATCGGCGGCTATCGCCGGGCATCACCGGCCATTCTTGCACCGTTCGAGTACACGGCACTCGTGGGCGGCGCATTGGCGGGCTACCTTATATGGGACGAAGTGCCCGACCGCTACGTCGCAGCCGGTGCACTTATTATCATCGCGTCAGGACTCTACGTCGCGTACCGTGAAATTCGCTGGCGGACCTGAGCACGCAAGCGCTCAGCGCGTGAGCCTGCCTAGGCTTCGCCGGCTTCCAGGCCCGCGATTTGTGCTGGCGTAACGCCCAAGGCACCGGCTACACCGTTAAAAAAGTCGACTTCGAGCACACTTACGGTGTCATCGCTGCGCATAACTTCAGCCAGGGCCTGAATGGTGTCGGCACGCTGATTGGCTGTCAGCTTCTTTTGCACACTCGCGAGATACTTGCGCAGACTGGCCTCAGCATACAGTTCTGCACGTGCCGCAACGCGCACATCGGCAGCACTGAAGTCTTCGCCAGTCTTGTCTTTCAGAATCTTGCGGATCCGATCAACTTCAACGCTCTGGATATTAATGTCCGCATCGGCTGCCCGCGCCAGCGTCATCAGCAGGACTTCCTTGAACAGCTCACTCTGCGCATCGTCACTGATGTCGGAGCCGCCGAAGATTTTCAGTACATTCTTCAGATCTGCAATTGCCATTTATTCTCTCTCTTATGGTTTCCAGTATTTCACGATGCGCCGCCGCATCTGAGGCAGGTGCCAAAGTATACACGCCCGCCGCGCATATTCATCGCCGACAGCGACTCGATTTTAGCCCGGATTACGCATCGGCTGGCGCCGCCAGTAGGTCATTGAGCGCCACAGCCACTCGGCCGGGCCAAATCGGTAACATGCCAGCCACCAGGGACTTAACACGAGCTGCAAGCCGATCAACGCGGCCACGAAGCCCATCTGCGCCAGCCTCGGTACCTCGCCGTACAGACCCAGGCCGTAACCGTAGAATACGGTCGTCATGACGAGGGAGTGCATCAGGTAGTTTGTGAGCGCCATCTGGCCAACGCTGGAAAAGCGTGCCACGAGGCTGCGCAGTGCGCCTGATTTGACCAGCAACATCACAGCCGCAATGTGCCCGACGGCAACCAGCAGGCTGCCGAAGTAATTTGGCACCTGGCCGAGCCCGAACATGTATACGCCGTCGAAATCATGCGCATAGGCGTTGAAGGCACTGAGAACAGTCAGGGGCAAGCCCAGGCCGTAGCCCACCAGCAACATGCGCCGGTATAGCGAGAAGTCGCGCTGCGCGGACAAAATGTTGAGCTTCATCAGCGCCATGCCGACGAGCATCAGGCCACCCACTCGCCAGACAATGAAGAAGGGCAACGCCTGCAAATGAAACATAAGCACCTCAGGCGCGCGAAAAGCCACGATGCCCGGGTAGCCGCCACGGTAGGTATCGACATCCTCCCGGACCTGTTCAGGTCCCGGCGCCATGAAGTCCCGAAACTCGGCCCACTCCTCGACCGTCGCGAGTTCGGCCTCATCCAGTGCCACTCCACTCAGCTGCCGCGCTTCAAGCGCGCCGGCCCGGGTCCGCAAGTCCTCTACATAAGCGCTGCTCATCACCGACAGACCAATGCCGATCAACAGCATGATGCTGCCGGTAATCAAAAGAAACCGCGGAGACTTGTGCCGGAATACGAATACGAGCATGCCGACGGCCGCGTAGAAAAACAGAATATCGCCAAACCAGATCAGGTAGGCATGCAACATACCCAGCACAAGCAACCAGAACTGCCGACGAAAAAAAATCGGCCCGAATGCCGCCCCTTTCGCCTCGGCCCTGTCCATCATCAGCACGATACCGGCGCCAAACAGCATCGAGAAAATGCTCATGAACTTCTGATCAAAGAAAATATGCGTAAGGAACCAGGTTGCGAGATTGTGGATCTCAGTGCCGCCCATCACCAGCGGATTCTGATAGGCAACAAAGGGCATTGCGAATGCGTAAATATTCATGACCAGGATGCCCAGCACGGCAACACCGCGCAGCGTATCGAGGCTGGAAATGCGTTGGCCACTTGCAACCGGCGCCGCGCCTGCAAGTTCAGTCGAAGATTTTTCAGCCGCCATGTAACTCCCCGTGTCGCTGCGGTTCGCCGGGTTCCGCCAGCTATATTCTTGTTAT
>JAUHZT010000205.1 GCA_030425905.1 Gammaproteobacteria bacterium | reverse complement strand
ATATGGTTAGGGTTGCGACGACCTAACTGCACGTTGCGCCGATCGGCGGCGCTGCGGTCGTGATTGAGCACGAAGACCCAGGCGCCACCCGTGTCATTGAAAAAGGCACCGTTCTGCAGCAGCAGGGCCTGCTCGGAAATATCGCCGAGTACCAGGCGCATTTGCAGTGTCTGCCCGCGCCGGATGTTTGCGGGTTCGTCGCCAATGAAACGCAGGTCTATGCGGAACTGGGACGACTGCACCTGTGGATAAATCTTGTTCACTTCCAGCAGGTATTGCCGGCCTTCGATCTCCAGTTGCGCCTGTTGCCCGGTGCGGACACGGCCCAGGTAGAATTCGTTGACGAGCGCAGACGTCTTGAATCTGTCTACGTCGTCGATCTGGCCCAGCCTTTCGCCGCGCGCTTTGGACTCGCCGATTTCGGCATTCAGTGCGGTTAGCTGACCTGCCCGCGGCGCACGTACCAATAGGTTGTCCAGATTTGCGCGGGCCAGGCTGAGGTTTTTCTCGAGTTGCGCAACGGAGCTCTGCAGTTGCTCGATTTGTGCAAAGCGGATTTTTTCGTCCTGGACCTGGCTTTCCCTTGTGACCACCCGACGATTTTTCCAGTACTCGAGTTCATCGGTGGCGTCTTCGTACTCGTTTCGCGAAATAAACTGTTTGCCTTCCAGTTCCTCGAAGCGTTTGACAAGGCGCGACAGGCGCACGATCTGGTAGTCGATCTCGATGAGTTCGCCCTTGAGGCTCAGCCGATTTTGCTCGATCGCAAGCTGCGTGTTGCGCAGGTTGTTGAGTTGCTCGCTGACCTCAGCCTCACGCGCGATGACGTCGAGCTGCAGGGAGGTGTTGGAGAGTTCGAGCAGCGGCTGGCCTGCTTCCACGAAGGCGCCTTCTTCAACGAGTATTGCCTCGACCCGACCGCCTTCAATAGCGTCCAGGAATACCGTCTTCTCGGGTTCGACCGCGGCGCGCAGCGGAATGTAGTCCTCGAACATGCCGTGCTCAACGACGGCTGTACGAATGCGCTGGCCGTCGAGGGTGAATGAGGTCGAGCTGTCGGTACCAGCCCAGATCAGTGCCACTAGCGCCACAACGCCGAGTCCGATTACGCCGAGGATCAACGGGCGACGGTTCGTTCGTTGAATCTTGCGGTCCATACCGGCGGTCGGTTTGTTTGAGTTCATACCTGTATGGGAGCAAGTCGCATGCCAGTCAGTGCCGCTATAAAAATCAATAACTTGTGCGGTGCCCTCGGCTGCCGGGTGTTCGATTTCGCAATCAAGTGATCGATTTCGAACACCTTAGCCGCTACAGTCTGCTGATGAGCTCAAACGCAAGTATTCTCGTGGTGGATGACGACCGCGACGTCTTGACCGCCGCGCGGCTGCTGCTGCAAAAGCACTACCGCCGGGTGCTCACGACGAACGACCCGCAAGAGATCCCGCGCATCATGGCTGAGGAAGCCGTGGGCGTTTACCTCTTGGATATGAATTTTGCGATCGGTCGCAATACAGGCGCCGAGGGTCTGCGCTGGCTGCAGGCCATTCTTGAGCGCGACCCGGACGCGGTGGTTGTGTTGATGACCGCATTTGGCGACCTGAATACCGCCGTAACGGCTATGCGCGAAGGGGCGGCGGACTTCGTGCTCAAGCCCTGGCAAAACGACAAGCTGGTCGCGACCTTGCGCGTGGCCGCCGAACTGCGGCAGTCACGTGCCCGTGTTTCTGCTTTGAGCGAGCCACCACCGGGCCAGACAATGATCGCCGGCTCGCGTGCGATGCAGGAAATCAAGAGCATAGTGGCCAAGGTTGCGCCGACCGATGCGACCGTATTGATTCGCGGTGAGAACGGTACCGGCAAGGAGTTGATCGCGCAGGCATTGCACCGGCAATCACTGCGCGCGGACAAGGTCCAGGTAAGCGTGGATCTCGGCGCAGTCGCCGAGCACCTGTTCGAGAGTGAGCTGTTCGGTCACCGCAAGGGTGCTTTCACCGATGCCGACCGGGACCGCGCTGGTCGTTTCCAGGCGGCCGATGGTGGCACGCTGTTCCTGGATGAGATCGGTAATCTGCCCACATCGTTGCAGACGCGTTTGCTGCGCGTACTTGAGGCGCGTGAAGTAACGCCAGTCGGCAGTGACGTTGCTTTGCCTGTCGATGTGCGGCTGGTGACGGCCACCAATCAGCCGCTTGAGCAGTTGGTTGCGGAGGGCCGGTTTCGCGAGGATCTTCTGTATCGCATTAACACGATTGAGATCCATTTGCCGCCATTGCGCGATCGTCTCGACGACCTGCCGGCACTCGTTGAACATTTCATCGCGGTCGCAGCGCGCAAGTATCACCAGCCCCGGAAAACCGTGTCAGCCGCTGCGCTAACGGCGCTCTCCCGGCATCCGTGGCCCGGCAATATTCGTGAACTGTCGCACACCGTCGAACGGGCTGTCATTCTGGCTGAAAGTGATGAGTTGCATGCGGACGATTTTCGTTTGTCGCGAACGCCAGCAATCGACCGGCAAGTAACTCTTAATATTGAGGCGAATGAAAGGCAGTTGGTTGCCGCCGCTCTCGAACAGTCACGCGGGAATATTTCACACGCCGCCGATGCATTGGGTATTACGCGCGCCGCCCTGTATCGGCGCATTGAGAAGTTCGGCTTGTGAAGCAGCGATTGCGTGCACGCTTTCGTGTCATGACCGTGTTTCAGGTTGTGCTACTGGCATGCACAATTGCGGCGCTGGTTTCGATCTTGTTCAAGACAAGCTACATAGCCGTGCCAATCCTGTTGCTGCTCGTCGTCGTGCTGCAGGTCGTGGTACTGGTGCGTTCGGTGCAGGCACATGTTCAGGCGCTCGAAGAGTTTTTCGCCGCCGTAAATTACGAGGATTTTACGCGCCGTTTTGTCGAAGATGATCTCGATGCAGAATTAAAAGATGCGTTCAACAAGGTAATCGAGCGTTTTCAGGATGCCCGTGCAGACCGTGATATGCAGGCGGGCTATCTCGATACTGTTATCAGGCACGTACCGGTGCCTTTTATGGCTGCGCGCGATGATGGCAAGCTAAGCCTGGTCAACGCGCCTGCGCGCAGGTTGACTGGTTTGCCGGGGCTCGCGCACATGGAAGATCTTCGTGTGCTGGACGATACCCTGCCCGAACGACTGGCTGCGATTGGCCCCGGCAAGCAGCGTCTTCTTCAGACAAGCATTCGCGGCCTGCCTGCTGAACTTCGTGTGTCGGTCTCCCAGATTCGCATGCGCGGCGCGATCGAGCGGCTTTATTCGATAGAGAACCTCTCGGGTGAGTTGTCGGCCCGGGAATCCAGTGCCTGGCGCAATCTTATTCGGGTGCTGACCCACGAGATCATGAACACATTAACCCCCATTACCTCGCTGGCCCAGACCACCGTCGACATGCTTGATGATTCGGTCGAACTCGGGTCAGAAGGCGCGGATATTCGTGAAGCGGTAGCGACGATCGGACGGCGAGGCGAAGGTCTGATTCGC
>JAUHZT010000065.1 GCA_030425905.1 Gammaproteobacteria bacterium | reverse complement strand
CGGTTGCAGCGTATGCGCCGGGGACTCGCGAGCAAATATTCGCTGCGCCATCTTTCTGAGCTCTTCATACACGAGCGGAGTAACCGATGACAGTGCGGCCTGATCACCGTCAACCCACCGGTTGAGTAGCAGCGTTATGTCGGCGCGTTTAGTCACAACCTGAGTCTATCAGCCCGGATGATTCACTGTCCTTGCTGCAAATTGGTGCAGCGCTCGATAAGGCTGCCAACGAAGCGGTGGTGCGCAAGTGCCTGCAGGTCAAATTCTTCCGCAACCGAGTGGCAAAGATCACTTGCTAGCGAAAATTGGCCGCTCAGAGCATACGCGCGCACAAGCGCTTCTTGCAGGTCCAGCCCTGCGTCGCTCGTGCCTTCCTGCCGGTACGCCAGAACACGCTGAAGGCGGGCGATGGCCTCGTCGAGGCGGCCGTCCTCAAGCATCACCATCGCCTCGGCATGCTCTGCCAGAATCGCATCCGGATGATCTTGGGGCGTAAACTCCGCGCGCAGCGCTTTCGCCTGGGCGACCGCGCCGTAGGCCTCTTCGAACTGCCCTACCTGGGCACTGCTAATAGCCAGTAGTTCGTATTGGTCAGCGAGGTGCCGCCACTCGACATCGCCCTCCGCTCTTTGCGACAGGGCGATTGCCTCTGCCAGTCGTGCGCGTGCCGCCGCGGGATTCCCCCGCGTGTAGGACAACTCGCCAAGATTTTGCAGGCTCAGTCCAACCAGGTAGTGGTCGTTGCCGAAACTGCTGCGACGTGCCTCCAGTCCCTCTTGCAGCGAATTTTCGGCGGCATCGTAGTGGCCAAGCTCAAGATGCAGAATTCCCATGCCATCGTACAAGTCACCGATTCTCGGTGCGTTCGGGTCAATCTCGAGCCAGATATCAATTGCCTGCTGCACCAGCGGAATAGCCTCGGAGAATCGGCCAAGGAAGTTGTATAAACCGGCCAGGTTGTAGACGCTGGTTGCGTGGGCAGCGCTGCCCGGTGCAGCCTGCGAAGCAACCACTACCGACTCCTGGATTAAAGGTTCGGCTTCCTCAAGCTTGCCTAGCGTAATCTTGGCGACACCGAGCGCGTTCAAAGCGAAACTTCCGGCGACGCTGTTTTCGACACGCGCTTCGCGTAGCAACGACAGTGCGGTCAAAGCCGTGTCATGCGCTTCTTGTAACTCGCCTCTGCGCCGGTAGCTGACCGACAAGTCCGTCAGGACCGACGCATGTTGCAGAGGATCCGCGTCCTCTAACCCGGTCAGTAGCTGGCTCGCTTCCACCCGTTTTTCAAAAGACTCATTCAGCAAGCCCAGAATTTCATAGACACTGCCCAGAGTCTGCAAGAGCTGTGCTTTGGTTCCGGGTTGATGGTCCAGTCGTCCATGGAGTTCCTGCGCGCCGCGATCGAGTAATTCGCGCGCGGTAACATTCCCGGCGCCACCCTTGTTGGGGTCGGAGGCTTCGAACAAGCCGATCATGAACTGCGAAACCTCGCGGGCCGTTGCCGCCTGCTCCAGGGCTTCCTTTTCCGCAGCCAACGCCCTGATAAACCCGGCTGTACCCAAAGCCACTCCCAGCACAATGGAAGCTGTGACGGCACCGGCAGCGAGCACGCCGACTCGATTGCGCCGGTAGAACTTTTGCCAGCGGTAGCGGGCAGTGGGTGGGCCGGCTTCGACGGGTTCGTTCTTGAGGTGACGCTCAAGATCACGTGCCAGCTCGCCCGCCGAACCGTAGCGCTGCTCGCGGTCCTTGCTCAGCGCTTTCAGGAGGATCCAGTCCAGATCGCCTTTAAGCTCTGCCGGCGTACGTGCGGTGGGCGACTTGCTGTCAACCGCGCGACTCGGGGATTTTGGTTCGGACTCCTGAAACTCACGCTGGCGCTCTACGTTACTGGCAGACGACAAAGCCTCAATATTCAGAGGGTGCGTTCCCGTAAGTAACTCATAGAAAATGGTCCCTAAAGCGTAGACGTCGGTGCGCGTATCAACATCCAGCCCCATCGAGTCCGCTTGTTCCGGACTCATATAACGCAGCGTGCCGATGAGCTGTCCCGCTTGCGTCAGGTCTGCATCGACCGCACTGCCGGATTTGGCGATACCGAAGTCGATGATCTTTGGCGAGGGGCGGCCATCCTGCTCAACAACCAGTATGTTGGAGGGTTTGAGATCACGGTGAATAACACCGCGCTGATGCGCGTGCTGGACGCCGCGACATACATTGATAAGTAACTCAAGCGTCTCTCTAAGAGACAAACGGTTTTCCCGTAAATAGCGGTCAATGGCTACGCCGTCCACAAGCTCCATTGCGAAGTACGGCCTGCCGTCTGGCGCGTAGCCTGCGTCATGTACCGTTGCAATCGCGGGATGGCTCATTTGTGCCAGCGTCTGTCGTTCCGACTCGAAACGAGCCATGACGCCCGGATCATGGCTGCTGTTGCGAATAACCTTGATCGCAACCTTCCGCTTGACCGGTTCGTGTTGTAAGGCTTCGTACACTTCGCCCATGCCGCCACTACCGATCAGGCGTTCAATCTCGAATGGGCCTATGCGATCACCTTCGCTCAAGGTTTGCAGAGGCATGGCCGTTGCCGATATCGCCTGCCTTGCTGATGCGTCGATCGCGGAACGCAGACCGCTCGTCTTCTCATCATCAAGCGCGATGAGTTCCAGCAATTCTGCTCTTAAGGCCCTGTCGTCACCGCATTCGCGTGTGATGTAACGATCTCGCTCTTTTCCCGCAAGCGACAGTGCCGACTCGAGCAAATTGTTCAGGCGCTGCCATCTTTCCTTGTCGTTTTTCATCATTCCTTACCGGTCAAGCTTGCAACTCTGGCATCGGCTGACTATCGGCACTCCTAAAGTTTGGCCTGTGAACGTCAGATTACGGTCCTGGTCCCCGCAACCCCATTTTCCTGATAAACGCCTGATACCTGGGGTCGTCCTCTATCGGGTCGAATAGTTCGATTGCCGTCAAATTCTGCAGGCCAGGGTCACGAATGACGTAGGCGCGCTCCAGCCAGGACATCGCGTTATCGGCATCGCCCCACTGCGCATAGACGCCTGCAATCTGGTAGGCAGCTGACTCGCCCATGCTGCTGATCAACTCCTGCAACGCGACAACCGCTCTATCACGCTGCTGCAGGTGGTGATAAACAATAGCCTCGCCTCCGCTTGTCGCCCCTCGTAAGCCAACCCATGAGCCATACGCACTTGCGCATCCAGGTTCAAGGGATCCTGCTCGACGACCTGCCGAGTATCCGCGATCGCTTCGTCAACATCACCGAGCATCCACTTGATATTCGCGAGCTGCAAACGAATGTTGGCATCGCCAGGCCGCAGGCTCAGCGCGTGCTGCAACGAGGCCTCGGCAGCCGCCCAGTCCCAGTCAAGTGCACTTTGGATTTCAGCCAGCGCCATGTGTGCCTCCGGCAAATCCGGATCGAGCGCGAGTGAGCGCAGCGCGCTGGCACGCGCTTCTTCGAAACCTGCTTTAAAGTCAGTGTCGGAGAAGCCGGTAATAAAGCTGCGCGACGCCGCCTGTCCGGCCCATGCCAATGCAAGCGTGGGATCGAGTTCCAGCGCTCGCTGGTAATGCATCGCCGCCTGACGATGGCCCTCGATGTTGCTGCGACCTGCCTCGTAGTGGCCTTTCAGGTACTCGTTGTAGGCCTCGGTTGAACTATGCGCCGATGGCGTTTGTCCGCCACTGCCCAGGCCCAGAAGCGTGATCTGCATCGCCTTCGCCACTTCACTCGCGATCTCATCCTGGACAGCGAAGATGTTGTCCAGGGTGCGGTCATAGGTCTCCGACCACAGGTGGTAGCCGTCACTGGAATTGATCAGCTGCGCCGTTATGCGCACCTGCTCACCGCTTTTTTGCACACTGCCTTCGAGAATGTGTGCAACACCTAGCTGCTCGCCGATGCCGCGCAGGTCCTCATTGCGGTTCTTGAACGCGAATGAAGACGTACGCCCAGCTACGCGTAACTCGCGCATCTGCGCGAGCGCATTGAGCAGGTTCTCGGTGAGCCCGTCCGTGAAATATTCCTGATCCCGGGCCTGGCTCATGTCCACAAAGGGTAATACCGCGATGGACTTTTGCCGTGCCGTGGCAATTTCGGCGGCCGTCGCTGGCAGCGGTACATCCGGTGCACCGCTCAGCACGAACTTGTCCAGTGCGAAATAGGCTATAGCCAGAGCCATCACTACGAAGGTCAGGCGGTTGAGCTTCTTCCCGTTCTCCGGCGCTATCGACTGGCTACGGTCGACATCCTTCTCGCGCTTGACACCCTCGGGCGTCACCTCGAAGGCCCACGCGAAGATCAAGACGAGCGGTGCTCCCAGCAACAGCACCACGACGAAGGATTTGAGCACCCATTCCGGTGCACCGAAATTCTCGAACGCAAACTCGGCGACCTGCGCCAGCAGCCACGCGATGACGACATAAGCGACACCGACACGGACGACGTTGCGTCTCTTGAGTTCTTCGTAGAAAGACATTCCGCGTACTTTACATTAATAGCGCGTCAGGCGACGGGCATTCTGCACAAGAAATGGCCTACGCTAATGCAGTTCTTGTCCACGTTCGCACCAAACTGCTGCACCTCTGGACAGCACCAGCGTTTGCCGCGACGCAACTGTGATCAGGCAGGCATTGAAGCTTATCCCCAGCAGATCTTACGGTGTAAGCACTCGATCGAACATTAATGTGATTGAGTCGTCACCTTTTCCCTGGCTGAACATCATCATATTCTTGGTTGCGAACTGGACAGTTAAACCACCTTCAACCACCCAGGGCTCTGGTGTTTGCGCCAGCTTCAGTGTTGCTGAAAAGGCAATGCCTTCTTCATTCACCATAACAAGCGGAAGAGGTTTCCCTGCCAGTATCTGATCTCCCGCTTTGAACCCTAGCGTTGCACCTTTTGCTGTGACTGTGTCGATAGCGCCGATGAACTCTGATTTCCTCCAGTCCCACGAAATTTCTACTTCGTACCACTCCGTCTTCCAGTGGCCGGCAAACAGCGACAACTTGTCGGGTCGATGCAAAGGTTCTGACTGTAACTGCGGCGTTAATGGTGCTTCGCTCTGGACAAACGATTTTCCGCTGTTATCAAACACGTCGAACCTGACGCCACTCGCATACGGATTCGACAACTGCAACAGATTGGTCAGCGTATCAAAGCAATCGGCCATCTCATTGCCCAACTTTTTGCTATCTGCCTGGTTCAGGGCGGATACCATTTTCACATAAGGCACTATCGTATTAACGTGCATGTAGCCCGTGATCACGCTGTCGCATTCAACCTCGACATAGTCACTTGTTCCTTGCGCGGCAGCGGCATGCCGAGCTTGTTCTTGTCGCTGCGCGACGGCGGCTTGCCGGGCTTTTTCTTCGCGCTGCGCGGCGGCCGCCAGCCTCGCTTGTTCCTCACGCTGTGCTGCGGCCAGTGCAATCTGGCGCTCCGTTTGCCGGCCTTCCAGCCAGGCAACCGTGCCATCTGGAGCGACGCTGAAAGCCATGAAACTGGCAACGCGGGATTCGCCTGCACGGGTAAATTCCAGTCGAATCGTTTGCCTGAAATACTCAGTGGCATCAGGAAAATTCGGACAAATCTCCTGAATTTTCGGCACGATCTCCGCCTGCAGGAACGATTCGTAGTTTGGCTGGAACATTTTGTCGAGCAAGTCATCCGAGGTGTTGTATACGAGCAGTGCAGGAACGTAAACATGTTCGCACCAGGCCTTGCCAGGTTGATCAAACACGGATGTGATTTTGAAGCCGTCACCCTCATAGAGCAGGTAGTCGCTAATGCGTGTCGCGGCGGCGGCTGCCTGCAGGGTTTCCTGACTCCGCGGGTCGAGCGCAGCCAACTCGGCGGGAGTCAAATGATAAGCCGCCTCCTTGGCCTCGTATTTGATGGCCGTGACTGCCTCATCGTCGATCCTGAACGAAATTGAATCCCAGGGCTGAGTTTTGCTATTGGACAGATCATCAACCAGTCCAACTGGTTCTACTGAGTCGCGCTTCCGGTACATCGTGACAACGACGTCGGATACAGCCGTTTCAGGACCGCAAAGCCGCTTGATCGCTCCGACAACCTTCTGCTGAACGAACGCCTCGTAGCTTGAGCCCAGGCGTTGCATACGCCGCTCATGCGGTACATCGTAGTAGGTATAGACGTCATAGACCTTGTGCTCCGGCGACCCGCCGCCACTCTGGCACCAGGTTTCGGTTATTGGCCACGGTTGTCGCAATACCCATAAACCCTCGCCTTCGTAAATGACAACACCCTGCTCCTCTGCCGCTGCAATACTGCTCACAGACAGCAACAGTAGTGCCAACAGCGATAACAGACCAACAAATGAAGCAACGGCTTGAGTTAGATCGATTGGGTGACTACCGACTCTGTTCATGATCTTCCTGACTGTCCTTATCTACCTGATACCGTAAACGCCTACTTCTCTGCCCGGTAAGCAACTAATGAGTCAATAGCACCCCGAAACATTTCGGCGTCTATCTCACTCCGGGTCAGTGCGCTGCGCAATGATCGATCAATGTCCTCGGGCCAGTAGTCCATTGGATAAGAACGCAGCACCATCATTGCCATGTGGCAATGAGTGGTTGATATCAGCGCTGTTCGTATCAGCTCATGGCCCAGGCCGGGCCTGTTTCTCAGCAACGGCAGCGCGTGCCGGAGAACGGTTTGTGCGCCTGCGTTGAGGTTTGCACCGAACCCTCCCATGCAGGCGAGGTAGTCTTCGCACCATTCGATTGCTTTTGCGACGCTACAGGCGTCACCGTTGCTCGCCTCAATCATGGCTTGAAAGCCTACAAGTGAGACGTTTCGTTGCCCGGCGTCGCGTGCGAGTCTGTCCTGCAGTTCTTTGAGGCGTTCGTCGAAATCCTCGCGCCGCGTCCCCGGCGCGACGGCATAAATGCGGTCCAGAGTGATCTTCGCGTTACTGCCGTCAATACCACCGGACTTCACCGCTGCTTCCAGCCGTTCTTTATTTGCCGGGTTCTCATAGAGACTACGTATTTGTTTCGCCAGGTCCTGGTGTTCGCGTCGCCCTGCAACGAGATCGCCCTCGTCGAACAGTGCGCCAGGGTCCTGGCCAAGCCAGCGATCTATTTCTTCAAATACGCAATCGTATATCCAGGCGAGATCGAAGAGCTCGTCGAGGGACAATGCCCGCCCCTTTAGATGCCCAATCGTAAGAGAAAGCAACTCATCAATCGCTATTGTGCGTTTGAAATAACTGAGCTCGGTACCGTTCGCCAGGCTTCCACAAACACCTTCTGCGAGAATTGTTAACACCGCCCGGCACAATGCATCGTCGATGGATTCGGCTTCAAGTTCTTCCAACAATTTCGTTTTGCTGACGAAATTAATGAGAGCGGGAGCGAAGTCCGGGTTAGGTTCGCCATACAGCTCGATAGGCTCAGGCGATGTGTCCGAGTAGGCGAAGCGGAGAATCGAGGCTCGCAGTTCATCCGAAGGTTCACTGTCAAGCTGATCGCAGAGCCACTGTTGCGCTTCAAACGAACCGGCCTTCGCCAGCGAGAAATGCAGCGCATTGGCTTGTTCCTGTGTGGCCTCTGATAGTTCACAGACATACCAAACCGCGTCCGTCAGCGCCGAGTCGAACGCCGCAATACCCAGGAACTCCTGATCCAGACCTCGATTCAACGCGAGCAGCCAGGTCACCGCATTGATGAACACAACCCGGTAAGGCGTTTCATCGGCAATCTTGCGTAACAGGCTGATGGTCGACGCACTGACTGACAGCCCCTTGGCGAGGGTGTGTATGTCATGCTCGGCATACAAGCCGGCCAGCCATCGGTGCATGGCGAGGCTGTCACACAGGGCCCTGGCGGCATCGCTTCCGGGATTCGCATCGCAGGCTTCCAGAGCCGTTCGCACCGCCTGCGCCTGAGCAGGTCGGTCTATGCGACTTTTGGCGAGATGATAATTCTTGTTGGCGATTGCCCAGTCCAGCTCAGGCGGCGCTGAATCGCGCGACAGTGCCCGCAAGTAGGCAATGTACGGTGTAGATGGGACGTCCGGTGGACACGGGGTCTGATTCTTGTTCATGTCTTGTCTTGACCGATGCAGTTGCAGCTAACGCGAGCTCTCGGCGATCAGGGTACCCCGACCGACGTTGGCCGTCAGCTAACCATCACGGTTGGGCAGGATGCTCAGATTTTGGCGTTGCCCGCCCCTCTTTCACCCAGCAGTCAACAAGAGCCGCGCCTTGAAATATCAACGGCCCGGCCGGCACACGCGAGCGGCGCCATTCGCAACCTAGAGTACACGAGCTTCGCTAACGCACTATTCTCGCGCAGGCGCCACACCGATTCAGCCTGTAAGGGGCCGGGCCCTGCAAAGGCCCGGCCCACCACCATTAAAAGAAGTAGCGGAGTCCCAGCTGCAACGACCGCCCGGGCAACGGCACTATGTCCTTGAGCGGCGAGGCATGCCGGCGAGCATCTTCGTCCGACAGGTTAGTGCCCCGCAGGAACAGGAAGACATCCGGATTGGCGAACGCGTAGGACAACTCAGCGCTTAGCAGCGTGTAGCTGCCGGTCGGCAGCTCGTTCGGTGCCGTCTTGTCCTGCGATTCGTTGTATTCCGCCTCAACCGCGGCTTCGAAGCCACCCGAAGTGTAGTGCAGCCCGATGCCGTAACGCATCGGCGGGATGCGCGGCAGGTAGTTACCCGTCCGGTCATCTTCTCCGTATACGAAGTCCGTGAAAATGCGCGCGTGGATGTGCGTCGGGTCACTGTCATAGAGCTCGACGCGAGCCTCAGCTTCGAAGCCGTACAGTGTCGCGTCCGTCTGACCGTATTCGAACACCTGCATTTCGTCTTCGAACGAGGCCGTCGGCGACAGCAGGATGTAGTCATCGATGCTGTTCACGAAGCCCGTTACAGTCCACTCGACATGCTCGTTCTCTCCACGGAAGGTCAGGTCGAGATTGGAAGAAAGCTCCTTGTCCAGGATGCCGCCACCCAGCACCACGGAGCCCCGCTCGATACGACTCGCCGCAATGTGCGGGCCATCGGCATATAGCTCGGTGGAGTTCGGGTGACGCTCGGTCAGCGCATAGTTGAGGGACACGCTGAAATCATCACTCATCGACCAGATCAGGCCAAGTGAGCCACCGAAAGCATTGCCGGCGTAGCTCGGTAAGTCGGGAGCATCGATGGTCTGCCTTTCCATCCGGGCGCTGGCCTGCAGGATCCAGCTTCGCCCAAGCGTCCACTCCTCAAACCCGAACAGACTGGTTTGTTTCGTGACCGAAGGCGGTACGAAAGCTTCGTCACCGACCGCCACAAAGTCCATGCTCTTGTACTGCACGCCGAACGCGCCTTCCATGTTGTCGATGCGCCGGTGCCGGTACTCGAGCCGCGTATCGAGGCCATCGGAATCAAACTGCGTACCGATCTCGTCGCCTTCGAGCTCGACATGTCTGTAGTCGTTTTTGGCAAGTCGCAATACGAGATCACCGCCATCGGCGAATTCGTATCCGCCGCGCAGTTCGTAACGAGTCTGGTCGAGGTCCACGCGCACACTCTCCTCTTCGTGCTCTTCGTGCTCGTCTTCTTCCTCTTCGTGTTCTTCCTCTTCGTGGTGATGATGCCCCGGAATGCCGTACTTGCTGTTGTACTGGCTGGCCGAAAAGCCGAGGTATCCGTTGTCGCTTGTTAGCGTCAATGCAGCAGAACCACCTTCGGTCTTGCTGTCGGTGTTCTCGACAACCCCATAGGCTTCTTCTTCCTCATGTTCCTCGTGCTCGTGTTCTTCCTCCTCATGTTCATGCTCTTCCTCTTCCATTGAGCGCAGGAGTGCCGACTCGGCGAAACCGGGAATTTCTACATTGCTGGTATTGCGACGAAAGTAGTCGAGATGCATGGCGACCGACTCCGAGCCGAACGCCACCTGGGCGGCGCCGGATTCCTTGCCAGTCGCGGAATCGTTGCCAAGGGACAATGCACCACTGAACGGGCTGTCGAGCGGTTCTTCAACAATGCGATCGTCAACAACATTGACGAGGCCGCCAGCCGCGCCACTACCGTAAAGCAGGGTGGCTGGCCCGCGCACAATTTCCACGCGCTCGGCCAGGATGTCGTCCACACTAACGGCGTGGTCTTCGCTGAGTGCCGATGCATCGAGTGAGTCGAGCCCATTCGACAGTACGAGTACGCGTTCGCCGTATTGCCCACGGATCACGGGGCGCGATGAAACCGGCCCGAAATAGGTGGCGGTAACACCGAGTTCGTGTGCCAGCGTCTCGCCGAGACTGGATGCCTGTTTGCGCTCCAGCGCGTCGCCAGCAACCATCGCCGTCGGTTGTGCCAGTTCCTTGATGGTTCGGTCAAGAGGTGCACCCTTGACGATGATCTCGTCAATCTCGTGCTCTTCGTATTCCTTTTCGCGCTCCTGCGCAATGGCGTCAAAGCTGGCTGTGCCGCTCACCAACGCCAAACAACCAACCACGGCCTGAAGCCGCGTCGGGATGACTAAAATCTTCATTGTATTCCTCGATCATGCTCAATATCGCAGGGCCGGCATCGCCGGCCGATCCAAAACGCGGCGCAAACCGCAGTGCCGAACAGATCAGGAAACGGGAGGAGCGCGAGAGTGGTAGGGTGTGGCGTTATCGCCGGAAAAGGCCAGTACCGGTGCTGCCTCGGACGCCGCACCTTTGGCAGGCAGCAACTGCACCTGGCTGGTGTCGGAATCGAGGATATCGTCGTCGAGGCGGTCATGTTGCGCACAGACGCGGCAATACTTATAGGCGTCCTCGGCAACGTGCTCGAACTGGTGACTTGCGATCGAGACCTGCAAGAACGCGAGCACGAGCAAGGCACCGCACGCAATCGCGAAGCGGCGTTTCCTTATCCCGGCAAGTGTCTTGAAGCCTTTGATCATTCAGTTCGTGGTCGTGACTGCTACCCAACAGCTAAAGCTACTCTCTGGGGCGTTGAGATTCAATACGTGGTTCCGGGCTGGGTGGTGGGTAGCCGGAATGATTTGTGCCGAGCGCCAAACCGACCAACCGATTGCCTGGCCAGGCACCGCACGGGTGTCTGGGGTGCTCTTAGGCTTGTCAACGCGAGAACTGCGCTACGTGTACTTGATTGAGCTGTCTGTGACTGCAAGGAACTTAGCTTGGTGCAAAAGCACTCTCAGTTGCGTCGACAAGACTCTTGAGGAAGTTGATCGCCTTTTCCAGATCCACCTTTTTCACAGGATGAGAATTCGGCGTACCCGGAGACACAATTCGGGATCGGTGCACAACATCTCCTCTCAGCTTCATGTACTGGCCCAATTTTGTCTTTACCGATTTTAGGTCACAGTTATTCCAGGACCAGTACTGCTTGAGATCTACTCCGGCATAGTCGGAAAAAAGCTCAACGGTCTTACGGTAGTCGGGGTTGTGCAGCCGTCGTATCTCTGTGGCAAGTTTGCCCTCAACGAAAGCGGCGACGTCTCGATTGCGCAGCGCGCTCAGACGCTGACTCGATGCTTCCAGCAGCCTATCCTCGACATAGGTCTCCCATGCCGTCATCGCCATGATCAACCCAGCTCGCTTCAGGACTTCGATTTCCGGCGGCGGTGGCTTTGTATTGAGAGCATTGAAGTGTTTGAGGAGGTTCTCAGCATCCTGAATAGATTGCACAAAGGTGTCGCTGGCATTGGACATTTGAAGTTCCTTTGACCGAAATCGCCTACAGGGTTGGCCGCTGAGAAAAAGTGTATCCGGAATACCGAAAAATCAGCGTTATCCGTGTCTCAATTCGGCTCGCAAAGGCAAGGTTCAACGGATTGGTTTCTTAGCGAGTGACGACAATCGCTGGCCCGGCCTGATCGAGCCCCATTGACCCGAGAATCAGGCATCGCCCACTTTTTTCCAAATTGATGACCGGATTTTCGGTGATTTGCTGCTACCCACTATGAACACTCACGGTGGGAGTTACTCATGGTTCACTCGATACAACATAATCAAGCGATAGCAGGAACACGCTTTTCAAGCCCCGGCCTGCATGTCGCGCGGCGCCACTGGATTGGCGCCATTAGTCTTATAGCCTGCTGCCTGTGGGCCCTGCCCGCGACAGCCCAGCAGCCCATGCCCGAAATTCCGGCGTTTCTCCCCATGGCGCACACGGTGCCCCAGGGGGAGGTTTCTCCTATCGACGGTGAGTGGGTCATCACCGCAATTGGCAAACGAATCCGAATCCAGGCGGGGCGTGCTTATGCCATCGACCCATGGCTGCACCTGTTCGTACTGAAGATACAACCGATGATGGTCGTGATTAAGGACATCAGACGAGTCCAACCCGGGCAGTACACCGGACAGGACCTGCCGCTGATGGGTGCCTGGCGTGCAAGCCTGGGCCCGGACGGCACGCTCTCTGTGAGTGTGCAGGGTGCGTTCGGGCCCGTACAGTACGTGCTAATGCCCATCTCGCAGGATGATCCGCAGGCGTTTGCACAGGAAAAGCTCGGCAATTACCAGCCGACACAAATCGAGGAACAGCCGCCGCAAGTGGTCGATGTTGATGACAGCGAGGAAGTGGATGATGAGGGTATTGGTAATGCAGAAGAATGGTGAGCTGACGATGAACAAATCAATTGCACTCTTTGTAGGCGCGTTGCTGGCGTCGCCAGCCGCGCTGGCCGATCTTGATCGCAACAACGTTGACGAGTTTACGCTCGCCTCACTTGGCCAGACGCAACAGGTGGATGCTGAGTTTGGCTATGCCGTGGCCGCCGCCGGAGACTACCTGCTGATAGGCGCGCCTCGCTATTCGATCAACGGCAAGAAGGCCGGTGCCGTGTTCCAGGTTCGCAAGACAGGTGGCTTGCTCGATACGGCCAAGACGGAGAAATGGTATCAGGGCAAAAGCTACCCCAGCCAGTTTTTCTCCGGTGACGGCGCTAACAAAGTGCGTGGCGCCGCGGAGGCCGGTGACCGATTCGGTCATGCGATTGTGGGACATTCGAGGAAAGAATTCTTTGTCGGCGCTCCGGGTGAAGATATCGGCGACACAAAGAACGCCGGCATGGTCAATTTTATCGGGCGCGCTGGCGAGACGTATTGCAAGACAATATTGGGGACCACTGCCAAGGACTGGACGCCCATGGATCAGTTTCACCAGGGCATGTTTAACATCAAGGGAAAGGTCGAGGCCTACGATAATGTCGGCGCTGCACTCGCGATTGGTGACTTTAATAATGACCGCGGCCTCGATATTGCTATCGGCGCGCCTTACGAGGACGTTGGATCCTACAACGATGCAGGCGGCGTCAACGTACTCATGGGTGACGTCAATTCAGACTTCGACTATTGCGGGGAAGGGTTGACCCATTTCAATGACTCAGCCTGGAGTCAACAGAATCTCTCGGGCGAGCGCAGAGAAAAAGAACGGTTTGGAACCGCACTTGCGACCGGGGACTTCAACGGGGATGGCACAAGCGATCTGGCAATCGGCGTGCCGAGGGACAACTGGATAGGAAATGCACTCTCGAAGAAAGACAATGTTGCCAATGCAGGTGGCGTCAATATCGTTTATGGGGAGGCCTATGAAGTTACAACCGTCAATGAAGGCGGACTGGGATTGCTGGGGAACGAATGGATAACCCAGAACCTGGAGGGCGTCTCGGGTGGCATGGAGCCTGGCGACTATTTTGGTGCTGCACTTGCCGCCGGCGATTTCGACGATGACGGTGTCGATGATCTCGCCATCGGTGTGCCCGGAGAGGCTCTCGGCGATCTCAAGAATGCCGGCATGGTACATATCCTCTATGGATTCGACGGTCGGTATTCGACTGAGGCCTCTGGTGGCCTGGTCAAGGGCAGTTTCGTCGGACGAGCAGCTTATCGACATGCATCCTTCCATCAGAAAACCAAAAACATCACGGGCGCGGGCGAAGCCGGAGACCTGTTTGGCGCGGCGCTGGCTGTTGGCGATCTCAACAATGATGGCGTGGATGACCTGGTCATCGGCATACCGGGTGAAGACCTGAAGAAGAACGACAGGAACTACATCGATGCGGGCAGCGTCCTCGTACTATATGGCTCCAAAGGCTCGGGCCTGAGGCACAATGGCCACCAGTACGTCGACGAACGCCACTTCCGCAGCGACGGACTGCCAAGAACCGGCATGCGCTACGGGTTCTCGCTCGCCACCGGCGACTTCAACTCGGATGGCAAGACTGACCTGGCCGTTGGCAATGCCAGCAATGGCAATCATTCACTGTACAAGTTCGCCAAGACGCCAGCGATCGCGGGTTCGGTTGCAGTTATTTACCAGGACTAGTTTTTCAGCGAGTCAGCCTGCGCAGAATGGCTAGCGCCTGGTCGAGATAAGCCGCGCCGAACAGATTGAGATGATTCAGTACATGGTAAAGCTGATACAACGCAAGCCTTGCCTCGCAGCCCGGCGCCAGCGGCCAAGCGCGAAAGTACGCACGATAGAATGCGTCGCCGAAGCCTCCGAACAAGCGGATCATCGCTATGTCGGTCTCGCGATCGCCATAGTAAACGGCCGGATCAAAGGTCACTGGCTCGCCGTCGGCTACGCCCCAATTGCCGGCCCACAGGTCGCCGTGCAGCAATGATGGTGCCGGATCGTAGCCCTGGAACAGGTCGCCCAGGCGTTCTGCGAGTTGGCTGCCGCGGTCCTGTAGCTCGCCTGTGTAGCCATTGCTGGCCGCGCGGTCGAGCTGAAACTGCAGGCGGTGAGTGCGGAAAAATTCGACCCAGTCGCCGGTTTGCGGATTGTGCTGCGGCGTCGCTCCGATCGTATTGTCGCGATGCCAGCCGTGCAGCTCCGCCCTGTGCCCGTGCAGCACGGCGAGCTGTTTACCAAACGTGGCTGCCTCGCCTTCTCCACCGCGTTCGAGCTTGAAACGCTCCATTTCGATGTAAGCGCCATCGTCATTGACGCCGACATCGTAGACTTCGGGCACCCGCACGGCGCCGGCTTTTTTGAGTTCCGCCAATCCTTCGGCTTCGGCCTCGAACATGGCGAGTGCGGAGGATGGCCCCTGCTTTCTGAAGTTGCTGGAGGGCATATACGGCGGCTGTTACTTGACGTCGGGGCGAGCAGCCTTGATGAGGTCGTAAGCCGAGTTGATCTCGCGCGAACGTTCTTCGGCAACCGCACGCATCGACTCCGGCAGGCCACGTGAGGCCAGCTTGTCGGGGTGATTCGCACTGATAAGTTTCCGATACGCTCGTTTGATATCCGCGCCGCTGGTCTCGCGCGTCACACCAAGCGCCTTGTAGGCATCGGCCAGGCGGTCTGCCGTGGGTGGTGTGCCAGGACCTGAGCGCCGGCCCGTGCCTGCCCGCAACAGTGCCTCGAGTTGCGCGACGTCCTGCTCGCTTAGCCCCATGCGCCGCGCGATGCGCACGAGCATTGCGTGTTCAGCGGGGTGCACGACACCGTCCGCCGCCACTGCCATGACCTGCATCTGCAGGAACAGGGTCACGAGCGGCCCGCGGCCACGGGTCAGTGCGGCAAAGCGGTCCACGGCAGCGTCGAGGTCGAAATCCGCCGCTTTGCCACGCGCGAATGCGGCCTTCGCTGCCTCCCGTTGCTCGCCCGTGACGCGCAGCATGCCGAACATCTGCTCGACAGCCTTGATCTCGTCGCGCGTAACTACGTTGTCAGCCTTGCAAACAGCGCCCATGATGGAAAATACAGATTCGACCAGCTCCGACTGCGCCACTTGCAGCTTGCCAATGACCGAGCGTTGCACCATGAGCTGCGCAAAATAGCCGCCCGCCGCGCCGACGAGCAGGCCAGGAAAGCCACCGATGAAGACGCCGATCAGTGCGCCAATGAATGCGAATAACATGGGCGTAGCATAGCAAGGTGGGGGGTATGCGCCGCAACAATTAGGTTGTTAGTTTAGGCCGCGGTGGGAGGGGGTATTTTTTCAGCTAGCTGTGTGGCAGCCGGCGGCAAGATCGCGAATGCGCTCTCACCTAACCTTCAGGCGGCCATACCGCCTTTATATTTCTCAAGCATCTTCTGCAACTGCACTGTGAACGGCGATGCTTTGGAGCTTGTCACAAGCAGGTTTTCGGTAGCTCGAGTCATCGCTACGTAAAGAAGTTTGGCTTCGTCTTCTGTACGGTCTTTTTCCAGACCCAGCGCGCCCACACCGCAGGTCGCTACTGTAGAAAATTCAAGGCCCTTACTGCTGTGCATGGTAATGAGTTTGACCGAATCCTCGTTCGAGTTGAATTGTCGTTTTTTCGCGGAATCCTTAAGCCAGGTGAACGGTATGTTGGCCTTGCTGAGCACATCAGTAAGTGCTTTGCCCATCCAGTTGTGACAGTAGAGAACGCACATCTCGGACCACGGCATTTCGCGTGTCGTGTGCAGCTTGTTGAATACTGTTGCAATGTATTGTGCTTCACCTTCAAAGTTTTCGAAGGTCTTGATCGCGGGTAGAGGGCCGTTACGTCCTGCCGTGTCAGGCTCGATGACCGGCGCACCACCATCGCTCCCATCACTTGGTTTTATGTAGTCATCAATAAAGTCGTAGGCGAACTTGAGGATCTCCTCAGTGTTTCGATAGTTCAGCTTTAAGATTGTGGATCGACCCTGCGCTTCTATCCCGACTTCTTTGAGCGTAAATCCAAGCCCGGTTGATCGCCGATAGATAGATTGCATGTCATCGTAGAGCAGTAACAGAGAGTTTGTATCTGGATCGACCATGTCGACAACCAACCGCAGCCACTCCTGTTTGAAGTCGTGACCTTCATCGATAAGGATTGCGCCATACTGTCCGCGAGGAACGGTGCCTTTCTGGACTTGCTCGATCAAAAACTCAATTGTTCGATCGAAATTTCCGTCGCTTATCGTGGGTGGCTGCACATTGTAAGTCTTGAGTACGGTGTTAGCCCAGTTGTGGATGCTATACACGTTTATTTTAGCGCTTAGTCCCTGGTCTTCAATAAGAGAACGTAGCCGTGCAGCCAAGGTAACGTTGTAACAAAGCACAAGAATGGGTTTGTGCAGTAATTTTGCGAGGTGCAGGCAGCGGTAGCCGAGGATCATGGTCTTCCCCGAGCCAGCAACGCCGTGAATAACGCGGTGACCTGAACCGAGGCCCCGAGCCAGCTTTTCCTGCTGCAAATCCATCACCTTGATGATGTCCGGGATATCGAATACGGCCTCGTCAGACTGCTTCGGCAACGACAGTTCCGGTTGTTGATTCATGCGAATCTCGGGGAAAAGGTGCCAGCGTATCCGGTCAATTTGCGGTTGAGTTAATTGCCTGGCGAAGTGATAGGTAAACATATCCCACAGCCGCTTCTGA
>JAUHZT010000064.1 GCA_030425905.1 Gammaproteobacteria bacterium | reverse complement strand
CTCGTTCGAGGCTGGACTCACCTGGAGCGGCAAAAGGGCGGTATCGGCCTGCGTGGTCCGGGTGAAACACAGCTTGAAACCGATCGGCGCTTGCTCGGGCATCGCATTCGCGTCCTGAATGCCCGCCTTGAGCAGGTGGCCAAGCGACGTACGATGAACAGGCGCAACCGCGCACGTGCCGAGGTGCCAACCGTAGCGCTGGTTGGCTATACGAATGCCGGCAAGTCGACACTGTTCAATGCACTCACCGACGCGGGTGTGTACGTGCAGGACCAGTTGTTCGCGACGCTCGACCCGACCGTGCGCCGCCTGCAGTTGCCCAATGGCAATCGCATTGTGCTGGCAGACACCGTTGGCTTCGTGCGCGATTTGCCGCATGAACTGATTGCCGCGTTCCGCTCGACCTTGCAGGAGGCCCGCGAAGCGGACCTGATCCTGCATCTTATCGATGCGAGTGATGAACAGCGCTGGCAGCGGGTTCGGCAGGTGAATGCGGTGCTCAAACAGCTCGATGCTGACCGGGTGCCACAAATACGTGTGTACAATAAGATTGATTTACTGGATCGAAAGCCGCGCGTCACCCACAATCGTCGCGGCGAGGGGCGCGCAGTGTGGTTGTCCGCCGCATCCGGTGAAGGTATACCCCTGTTACTGGACGCGATCAGCGAACGCCTGCGGCGCAAAACAATGCATGGCGTGCTTCATCTCGACCAATCGCAGGGCCGGCAACGCGCCAAGCTTTTCGATCTTGGCGCCGTGCTGAACGAGAAAATTCTCGAAGACGGCAGTTGGGATCTTGAATTACAGATGGCCGAAAAAGATTTGTTGCGCTTTCTAAAGCGCGAAAATCTCGCGGCCGATCTTCTGCAAGCAGTGCCGGGACCGGTTTCGGCGCCTGCACCGCTGGCAGCTTCTACATGACATCAAGCAGAGAGACTATGGCCTGGAACGAATCTGGAAATGGCAAAGACCCGTGGAAAAGACGGGATCAGGAACCGAACGATCTGGACCGCATTGTGCAGAGCTGGCAAAAACGCCTCGGTGGAATGCTCGGCGGCGGTGGCTCCGGTGGTGGCCGGGCCGGCGGGAACAATAGCGGTGGCGCCTATTTCATCGTGCTGTTTGCGCTGGTCGCGTGGGGTTTGACCGGTTTCTACCGGGTGGACGAAGCCGAACGCGGCATCGTGCAACGCTTCGGCGCGTATACCAAAACCACGCTGCCGGGCCTGCACTGGCATATTCCCTCACCGATCGAGCGAGTCGACGTGGTCAATACCATTGTCGTCACCGACTACGCCTATCGCACCGAGATGCTGACTGCCGATGAGCAGTACGTGTTTATCGACATGGTGGTGCAGTACCGGCGTTCCGATCCGGTTAACTTCAGCTTCAAGGTGGTTGAGCCTGAGCTGACATTGCGTGATGTTACCGAGAGTGCACTGCGCGAAGTGGTCGGCACGAGCGAACTCGAAACGCTGGTTACGGGCCGGCGTGAAGAGATTGCTTCTCGCACGCTGAGCAGCCTGCAGGCAACGCTCGACAACTACGAGGCGGGCATCACCGTTACGTCAATTTCTTTGAAGAACGTTAACTATCCGCAGGGTGTACAGGATGCGGTGGACGACGCGCAGAAAGCACGTAACGACTCGGAACGTTACCGGCTTGAGGCCGATGCCTATGCGCGCGATGTGGTACCAAAAGCGCGCGGTACGGCAGCGCGGGTACTCGAGGCCGCACGCGCTTACAAGGACCAGATAATAAAGAACGCCGAAGGTGATGCGGCACGTTTCACGTCGCTGCTCGCGGAGTACCAGAAAGCGCCGCGAGTCACCCGCGATCGTCTGTACATTGAGGCTGTTGAGCAGGTGTACGGCAATTCAAACAAGGTCATTCTCGATTCTGAGAACAGCGGCAACCTGATGTATCTTCCGCTCGACAAACTCATGCAAGGCGGTGGGATGTCGTCGGGCTACGATGATCGTACCGGCAGCAACGTGCCGGCAACGACGCAGCCCAGGACGGAAAGCCAGGCAGAGATAGATGCACGTGAACGGAGGACGCGCTAATGAATTCGGGAAAATTTGGATTATTCGTAGCAGCGGGCCTGATCATCGTTGTGCTCGGTCTGTCGGTTTTCACGGTTAACGAACGCGAACTGGCAATCAAACTGCGCGTTGGTGAGGTCGTTTCCAGCAATTATGAGCCGGGTTTGCACTGGAAGATTCCGATCATCGAGAATGTGCGCAAGTTTCCGAGGCGCATTCTGACGATCAGTGACCGGCCGGAACGAATCTTCACCGAGGAAAACGAAGCCCTTGAGGTCGATTTCTTTGTGAAGTACCGGATTGTAGACCCGGTGCGTTTTTACACCTCGACCGGAGGCAGCCGGGAAGTGGCTGACCTGCGCCTGGGTGAAATCGTCAAGAACTCTGTCGTCACCGAGTTTGGTAAACGCACGGTATCCCAGGCCATTTCCCTTGAGCGCGCAGAACTGATGCGCGACTTGCTCGGCACCGCCGAAGGCACGGCCGAAGATCTGGGTGTGGACCTCGTCGACTTCCGCGTCAAGCAGGTGGAATTCATGGAGGACGTCCGCAATTCGGTGTATGCACAGATGAAGGCGGAGCGTGCACGTATCGCTGCCGAGCGTCGCGCTGAAGGTCGTGCGAATGCGGTAGAACTGCGGGCCAACGCTGATCGTGAAGTGACGGTCATTGAGGCCGAAGCGTACCGTGACAGCGAAATTATCCGCGGTGAAGGTGATGCCAAGGCAGCCGAGATCTACGCGAGTGCATACAATCGCGACCCCGAGTTTTATGCGTTCTATCGCAGTATCGACGCGTACAAGAAATCAGTGGGCAAGTCGGGCGATGTTCTGGTTATTGATCCGAACAATGAGTTCTTCCGCTACCTGAATCAGTCGGACGGCAGCCGCTAGCGGCTGCTTTCTGAGCACACCCGCCGGATGCCCTGGACCGAAATTCTGACGGCCTGCGCGCTGGTCCTCATCATTGAGGGCCTGCTGCCGTTCGCTGCACCCGGCAGATACCGCCAGATGGTGGCGGAAATTGTGCGGCTGAGTGACAATCACCTGCGGGCCACCGGCCTGGGCATCATTGTGATCGGGCTTATTCTGCTGTTCTTCGTGCGCAGCTAGGCAAGCAAAACCTGGAATTAAATATGGGCAAGAATGTCGTTGTTGTCGGCACCCAGTGGGGTGACGAAGGCAAAGGGAAAATTGTGGATCTGCTGACCGATAAGGCGGCAGCCGTCGTTCGTTTTCAGGGCGGGCACAATGCCGGGCATACGCTGGTTATTGATGGCAAGAAAACAGTTCTGCATCTCATTCCCTCGGGTATTTTGCGTGACGGAGTGCGTTGCCTGATCGGCAACGGCGTTGTCATTTCGCTGGAAGCACTGGTTACCGAGGCGAACGGCCTGATCGCGAGCGGCATTCCGGTTTATGACCGGCTCAGGATCAGCCCCAACTGTCCGCTGATCCTGCCTTCGCACATTGCACTCGACGTAGCGCGTGAAAAAGCCAGCGGCAATGCGGCGATCGGTACAACCGGGCGCGGTATCGGACCTGCCTACGAAGACAAGGTTGCCCGGCGGGCGCTCAAGATTGCCGATCTTTTCGTGCGCGAAAAATTTGCGGCGCGACTGGGCGAAGTGCTGGACTACCATAACTTTCTGTTGCGCAAGTACTACGGCACCGACCCCATCGATTTCGTCAAAACACTCGATGAAGCGATGGAGGCGGCCACAGTTATTGCACCGATAGTGGCGGACATCACCCAGGTACTAACCGATGTCGCCGCGAACGGCGAGAGCATCCTGTTTGAAGGTGCGCAGGGCACGTTCCTCGATATCGATCACGGTACTTACCCCTACGTCACGTCGTCGAACACGGTCGCCGCATCGGCGAGCACGGGCACCGGTATGGGCCCGCGGGATCTCGACTACGTGCTGGGCATCGTCAAGGCGTATACGACGCGAGTCGGCGCCGGTCCTTTTCCGACCGAATTATTCGATGATATTGGCGAGCACATCGCCAGAGTGGGCGCAGAAGTTGGCGCAACGACCGGCCGGCCGCGCCGTTGTGGCTGGTTCGATGCAGTTGCATTGCGGCGTTCCATCGTCAACAGCAGTGTTTCAGGGCTGTGCGTTACCAAACTTGACGTTCTCGACGAACTCGAAACGATTCGGATCTGCGTTGGCTACAAAATTGACGGCAAGGAAATCGCGGGATTACCAGTCGTCGTCGACCGTTTTGCGGAATGCGTTCCGATCTACGAGGAGTGCCCGGGTTGGCGCAGCTCTACGTTTGGCGTGACCAAGATTGCGGACTTGCCTGACAACGCGCGTTCTTACCTCAAGCGGATCGAGGAACTGGCGGGCGTGCCTATCGATATTATTTCGACCGGGCCTGATCGCGAGCAGACAATCGTCAAACGGCATCCGTTCGACTAACCCGCCTGCGGCGCAGGTAAGCGCCCAGTAACGCCGCTGGCAACAGCCAGCCCGTGTGACCGCCTCCTCCACCACCGCTGCCGGTATTGCTGTTGCCAGCCGGGTTCACCGTTACGTTGGTGCTTGCGGTGTCATCCAGTCCGCCGCTGTCGCTGACGCGCAACTGAAACTGCAGCAATGTGCCTGAAGTGACTGTCGGGGCCTGGAAGGAGGCCACCGGCTGGTCCGCATTATTGAGCGACACCTGTGGCCCAAGAGTCTGTGTCCATGCGTAGGTCAGAGTGTCGCCATCTGCATCGTTAGAGGCGCTGCCCGTGAGGGTGACGGACGCGCCCGAACTGACTGACTGCGATGCCCCGGCTACCGCATTGGGTGGGTTGTTAACGCCAGTGCCGTTGAGGATATTGACCTTCGTGGTTGCCTGGCTACCGATGCTTGCAGATTGTGGGGCTGCGAGGCTGAGTTCGAAGAACTCGTCTGCTTCGGCCGTATTGTCATCGGCAATTATGAATTCAAGTGTCTTTGGTGCCGCATCGCCATCGGCCCAGCTCACGGTGCCACTGGTTGCACCCTGGAAGTCGGTGCCGGGCTGCGCATCGCCTGCACTGAGTGAGTAATCCACGCTAATGGCGC
The DNA here is from genome assembly GCA_030425905.1 of Gammaproteobacteria bacterium. Classification (GTDB taxonomy): domain Bacteria; phylum Pseudomonadota; class Gammaproteobacteria; order Steroidobacterales; family Woeseiaceae; genus UBA1847. The sequence goes on along the minus strand of JAUHZT010000064.1, from coordinate 12,311 downwards.
CAACGGCAGTGCCACTGCGTTGCAGTGTGACAACGGCCATGCCGAAGCCGCGTTCACTTGCGTCGAGTTCGGCTTGCGCAAACTGCACGCTTGCAGCGGAACCAGCTTCGGCGACATAAACCCTGGCAACCGATGCAGGCTGCAAACTCGCGCCGCCGCTCGGAGCTACCAGTTTGAGCAACGCGAATTCCAGCGCTTCGGCATCAGCGTCGTTGTTCATGGCAATCTGTACTGTCTTTACGCCACTCTCGCCGTCGGCCCAGGAAACCGTGGTATTGCCCAGCGTCAGGTCGCTGTCGCTGGCGGTGGCCGGTACCAGTTGTAGCTGCGTGCTCACTGCTCCGCTGCTGCCTCCCTGTCGCTGGATGCCGATCGTGGCACTTGCTCCTTCGGTGCCACCAAACGATGCGGATGTAAACGACAGAGAGCCTGCGGCTCCGTCCAGACTGTTGTCCGCGACGAGGTAGAGGCCGCTTGAGATATCGCTCACAGCGATCGTGCCGCTGTGAAAATACGGGTAGGCGCCCCATGCGCCGACGAAGCTCGGGTTGTCCGAGAACGGGTAGGTGTCGAGGTGAGCAACAAGCTGTGGCTGCGTCGGGTTTGTGATATCGAGTACCGTCAACCCGCGGCTGTAATTTGACATGTAGTAGCGGTTGCCGCGTACGAAGCCGTTGTGGTCGATGGCCCGGGTTGGACCGGTCCAGCTTGTCATGAGCGTGGGCGCCGTCAGATCAGCGAGTGAAAAAATGCGCAGGGTTGTCGCAAGATTCAGGTCCCGCTCGTCCAGTTCGTCATGCACAAACAGGAACTGGCCATCTTCGCTTGGCCAGCCCGAGTGCGTATAGCGCGCGTTGTTGTAGGGCGTCCGACTCAGGCGGACGGCACTGGCAGGCACCGTGATATCCCAGATATCCACCGTAGTTTCGTTGAAGTCGAACAGCACCTCACAATAATCGGTCGCGTTCTGGCATTGAGTGTCTTTGCGCGCGTCCCTGATAATCATTGTTGCGGCATCGTGCATGTAATCGGCGGTGCTGCCCGGTGGTGTGCCGGTGAAGGCGGGGGCGGCCGGGTTAGCAAGCGAGTACGGGCGAAACAGCCCGCCACCATTGTTTGAGCCGGCGACTATAAGCGATGCACCCGCATCGGTAAGCGCGAGCCCGGTGCCATAGTCGGTGTTGGCGGAAAACACATTGTGCGCAGCCGAAAAGTCGCTGGGATAGTTCACCCGACGCACACGCTGCGGTAACTCGCTCAGGTCGATGATGAATAGCCCGTCAGTGGAACCGTCGGTGGTGATGTAGGCATAGGCTGCCCAGCGCTCATTTGTGGTGTCGAAAGCCTGGTAGACCTTGATGTCGCGCCAGGTGGTGTTTTGCCCATCGATAAAGCCAACTTCGCGCGGTGCCGTGGGTTCGGTGATGTCAAACACAGCGGTGCCGGAGTTGTAGCTCGTGATTGCATACTCACGGTCTGTGTTCAGGTCCACGAAACCCCACACGTCAGCCGCTGCCCGCGGATTGGCGCTGACGCTGGCGAACGGCACATGTGCCAGCAATTCGATGTTCTCGCAGGCGAGGCCACCCGTCTCGCCATTAACACAGGGGGCGGACTTTAGCGGGGCTTGCATGCTCTTGTGCTGCCTGAGCATGTCATGGGTTTTTGCCAGTTGTTCCTCGGGCTGGTTTTTGCTGTCAGCGAGAACGTGAAAGCCGCGATTGCTGAACAAGCCGCGGTACTCCGGTGGGACACCCGTAATGGTGGTTGTCGCCACGCCGGCTTCGCGAAATCCATCTGCCTGGCTGAAACCACCGCGCACATTGACGATGCCGCTAATCAGATGAAACAGGTCGCCCGGGTCGGAAATGGCAAAGGCCCCTTCGGCGACGCGGATTTCGCCGCCCTTGCCAACGCGCGTCAGTGCGTAGGCGAGGCTCGCGCAAGGTGCGCTGGCGTCAACGCAATTGCCTTTATCGTCGCCGCCAGCGGCGACAAACAGCGGCCGCTCCATCTCGCTGTGAGCCGCAGCACTTGTTGCGATCAGGGTTAACAGGACAGTCAGGGAAAGGCGCTGCATTCGGACGAGGTTCATAGGGATATCCAGCCAGGCTTCTTTGGAATTGAGCACATTGCGCTTGCCAGTACGTTGGCGCGCTTACATTCGCCAGCGCTCCGATTGTACACTGCGGCCAATGCCACGAGTTTTTAGACAAGCTGGAGCGCTTACGTTCAGTGCCGGACCCGCTGCGTACGCTGAAATCACAAAAGAAGGCCTGCGGCCAGAGCGCATCGGTACCATTGCAGGTGCTTCAGGGGGCGCCAAGTGGCTCGTGTTAAGTCAACTGGATCGCGTGATCGCGCGCCGCCTGCTACCGCAACTTAGCGGTCCAGTGCATACGATAGGCACGTCGATAGGGGCCTGGCGGATGGCCTGCTACGCGCAAGCGGACCCTCTCGCTGCGATTGAGCGGTTCGAACGCGCTTATCTGAGCCAGACGTATAGCGCCAAGCCGGACCGGGAAGAGATATCGACAAGCACTGCTGCGATTCTTGATGAGATACTTGGTCCACTTGGCGTGCAGGAAATTTTGACCCATCCGGTATTGCGTACGCATATCATGACGGTCCGCAGCCGCCACCTGACTTCGACCGAGCGCCGCCCGATGCTCGCAGCAGGACTGGCCGCAGCCGCCAGCCTGAACCTGCTCAGCCGGCGTAGCCTGGGCATGTTTTTTGACAGGGTTTTATTTGTCGATGAGCGGGGCCCGGAGGCGGAGCGTCCGCCGTTTTACGCGGCGACCGGGTTTCCGATGTTTCGCGTGCCGCTCGCGGCGGAGAATCTGAAAGACGCCATCGTTGCCACCGGCGCAATTCCGCTAATCATGAGCGGTGTTCGCGATATCCACGGTGCGCCACAAGGGATGTACCGAGACGGTGGAGTGATCGACTACCATATTGACCTGCCACAAAGCGCGAGCGATCGCTTGTCGCTGTATCCGCACTTCTACAACTACCTGAAACCCGGCTGGTTCGATAAACGCCTGGGTTGGCGTCGCCCTGATCCGCTCAATATCGATCGCATGATCCTGGTAAGTCCCTCGGCCGAATTCGTAGCGCGCCTGCCGAACGGGAAAATTCCCGACCGCAAGGACTTCACGACGTATTCCGCAGAGGAGCGATTACGAGTGTGGACCGAGGTGGTGGCAGCCTGCCGGGAACTGGCAGACGAACTCGAAGACGTGCTTGAGAACGATACGCTGGCAGCCCGCTTGCAACCGTTCGCTTGAGTTAGCAGTCGATCAGGCTGGATTGCGGCGACAACGCCGGGTCAATTCGTCCTGAATGAGTGCGACATCTTCATTCATGAGGTAGTCACTCTGGTCTTTCCAGCCGCGTATCATCGCAATGGTGCGTTCATTGACGAGCAAGTGTTCTTCGCTCGACTGTTCTGCAATGTCCCAGCCAGGCAGTGCAATCACCGAACGAACCTGTACATCGCTGCCAGTAACGGCACGGAGGTCGCGCGCCAGACGTTTGCTGGCGGCCGCAATATCGACAACCGACAGGCCGCGCTCCGAATTGGAGAAATGCAGCTCATTGTTCTCCAGGCGGACCGTCGCCTGGCGATAATGTCGCCGTGCAATTACATTAATGGCGTAGATGCCGCTTTGGCCCACGAGCACATGGTCCACAATACCGCTCGCAGTTGAAACGTCATGGTAAGCACGCCCGTGTTCTGCGGCGACACGTTGCAACTGGTGCCCGATTGCGATGTTTGCATCCTGCAAGAAGCGCACTTGCCGGCGCGCGAGTGTCGTGCGCAGCAGACGGTAAGTGGCAAGCAGCGCGGCGGCGATCAGTGCGGCGAATAGCGCATACAATTGCCACGCTGGGTAGCCCGAGAAAAGCTGTGGCCCCCTGAACATTGAGGCGGCGGCATAGATGACGATGAAAACGAGGGCGGCAGCCAGGTACGAGGCCTGCTTGCCCGACAGGATTTGCAACTCGTCCCGAAAGCGCTGCGCAGCTTCGCTCATCACGTTATCGGAAAAACTGGGTTGCCGGGTTAGTACGCGGTTCAGGAATTGCCAGGACCTTGCGGCCAGCAGGAACACGACGGCGCAGATCAATGCGAGCGTCGCCGCAGCGCCGATTGCCTGTATGTCCATGCGCTGACCCTGAATCAAGACTGATTGCCGAAAGCCTATCTGCCGCGGGTCCGCACCACTGTGACGCAGGTCACACTGAGGTGCCAGGGCAGGGCCGCGATGGCCTGCCTTTCAGGTTCAATTCAGCCGCAGGGGGTTATTTGTGAGTGCCATCACGGGCGTTAAATCCAGCAGTTGCTAGATTGGCGGTCGTGAATTGAGTCGTGGCGTTGCTGCGGCAATGCCCGGTCCGCCATTTTGAGGTGCGCAATGAACAACAAACTCGCGATAGTGTTAACAGCTATTTTCTCGCTACTGGTGAGCGCCTGCTCGTCGATGGGCCCGGAGGAATGTGCTGCCTCAGACTGGTCCGCAATCGGCTACGAAGACGGGGCGCGTGGCCTGACTTCCGACTATTTTGCGAATCACCGCAAGGCTTGTGCCAAGCACGGCGTCACGGCGGATTTTCGTGCTTACAAAGAAGGCCGTGACGAGGGGCTTGTCGAATTCTGCCAGCCGAGTCGTGGCTACAACCTCGGTGTTAACGGCGGACGCTATGCTGGCGTTTGCGATGCGGCACTGGAAGAAGAATTTCTCGATGCTTACCGCGTTGGCAATGAGCTCTACAACTTGCGCGCAAACGTGAATGGTGCCAATGCGCGCATCAATGCGCGTGAAGATGAGCTGGAGCGCATTCGTGCAAGCATTCGGCAGAAACAGGCGCAGCTGATAAGCCCGGAAACGACCACGGAGACGCGCGTGATGCTGCTTGCGGATCTCAATGATCTGTCGGAAAGAACCGGGCAGCTTGAGTCAGAGATCGAATCCTTGCTAATCGAGCGTACGCGGCACGAAGAAGAACTTGCCAATTACCAGAGCACGGTCGCCGCATACGGTTTTTGAGCAGGCGGCGTTGCTCAACCCTTCGCGCGGCGTTCTTCGCTCTGGCGTCGCTCGAGTTCAAACTTGCCGGTTGCGGTGGCAGTGCCACCGGAGGCAAACGGGCTGCGCCGGTCGCGCCCTGAGCGTCGATCGTCGTAATGCTGGAAGCGGCATTCGCAGTGGTCCAGGTCGCAACCCGGCAATGGCAGTCGTGGTGCCGCGGTTGCCAGGAATCGATGCCCTTCGAGATCTTTGGCGGCGGAACAGGCCTTCGCTGCGTAGCGAATGGCAACGGCATGATATTTTGATTTAGAGGTGGTCTTGCGCCGGTCGCGCGCGTCGGCCGCCGCATACCGTGCGGCTTCCCGGGCACTACGTTGCCGCAGATAAAACCAAGCAACCGCGAGTGCCAGTGCCAAAACGATCAAAGTTGTTGTCATCGCAGCTTTCCTTTGAATCGTGTAAACGTCTGTGCGGCATTATACGTTTTTCTGGCAACCCTCACCGCCTGCAAGTCACAGGCATCAAAGGCCCATGCTCAGGCGGGGTCTGCCGCGCCCGACAGCGCGTCGCCGAGTGGCTTGAATACAGCGCTGCGGCCGGCATCGCCCAATTCATCCAGACCAGTTTGCAAGGCCTCCTTAAGCCCCGGATAGGCCTGCAGCAAGGCTGCGAGATCACTGGCGTGCGTCGCGAGTTGCTGCGCGGGCAGCAGGCCATTGTCGTAGCAGATTTGTACCGTTCGATAAATATTGAGGTACTGCCGCGCGAGCGCCTGCATTTGCGATTCATCGGTGGCCGTAATCAGGTGACCGCGCTCGGCCGACATTTTGGCATACAGTTTCGCCAGTTCAGGGTCACGTGCTTGCGCAGCCAGCATACTTGCCAGTCGCTCGCTGATTGCGATCTGGGTTTGCGCTTCGGCGATGTGATATTCGATGCGGTTCGCTTCGCGTAGTTCGAGGGCAATCAGGAACAGGGCAGCGACGATGCTTACAACGCCAAGTACTTCGACCAGTTCACGCCAATTTGTTTGCTTCATTGAGTCCTCGTACGGGTTATTCGGCAGGGCCGTCTTGCACAGGCTGGGCAGAGAAATTAGCTGACCCGGGCAAAAACAACAATCTTCTCCCGGCAGCGGCAGTAAATGTATACTCTGTGCCATGGCACAAAGGAACAGCAAGCTGCTGGACATGTTGACTGGATATGCTGCGGCGCACCAGCATCCGTTCAATATATTTGTCCACCTGTTAGGCATACCGCTAATCATGTTTGGCGCCCTGATCGCTTTTTCCTGGCTTGGCCTGGATGTCGGAGGGTTCCGGATCACGCTTGCGCACCTGCTGTTGCTGGCGTTCTTCATGTTCTACATGACACTGGATACCTTGTTCGCGCTGGTATTCCTGTTCTTCGGCGCGCTCTTGACCTACGTCGCGGTGCAGATGGGTACGTGGCCCATCGCGCAATCAGCGACGATCGCCGCCGCGTGCTTTTTCGGTGGCTACGCCGCCCAGTTTGTGGGCCATGCCGTGGAGCGTTCGATGCCGGTGCTCGTTAAACATCCTGTGCAGGCAAATCTGGCAGCGCCGTTTTTTACGGTAGTTGAAGTGTTCAAGTTGCTGGGTCTGCGGGACGAATTGTTCAACGTTGTGCAACAACGAATTGCGGAGCAACGCAAAGAGCCTGCCTGAAGTGCGCCCATCGAACCGGGTGCGTTGCGCAAGCCAGCCGCTACGGAAGACGGCCGGTGCATGAGTTCCGCTGATCGGAACTTCTTATAAGCGCTTGCAAAATGTACAAGAGAATCCCCACGTATTCCCTCAAAGTTTCTGCGGCTCACGATACAGGCCGCCATCTGTAAGGCTTTCCTGCCAGTGGCACGAACATTGCTTAGTAACAGACGTGTATGTCTTATTACTAGAGCGGTGTTTCAAGCACCCTTAACTGGAGGAACTATGAATACGCGAGCAATTCTTGTCACTATCGTGTCAGCATTTCTGTTTGCTGGTTGTGCCGGCAACGCCAAGCAGGAAAGCACGGGCGAATACATTGATGATGCCGCCTTGACGGCGAATGTTAAGACCCGGCTGCTGGCGTCGAAAGAGACCAGCGGTCTTGCGATCAAGGTTGAGACTTTCAAAGGCACTGTACAGCTAAGTGGCTTTGTCGATAGCGCCGAAGAACGTCAGCGCGCGGGCGAGATCGCATCCGCGGTTAAAGGCGTAGTGCGCGTTGAAAACAAACTGAGTGTCAAATAGCTGATTTGACCTTGGGCGGCATGCCGCTGCGCGATCAGTGGCGCATGCAACAAGGGCTCCCTTTCGGGAGCCCTTGTTTTTCACCACGGTAAACGCTTCAAGCGTCGCTTGCGGCCGCCAGCTTGTCCTGCGTTTTCAGATCAAAATCAGACGCATCGTGGCGTTCGTGCAGTTGTTCCGAAAGATCGCCCTTGGTGCGGTTTACAATGCGCCCACGCTGCACCGCGGGGCGTGCAAGAATCTCCTGTGCCCAGCGATGCAGATTCCTGTAGTTTTCAACCTGTAAGAACTCGCCTGCGTCATAAGCATCGCCAAGCACCAGGTTGCCGTACCAGGGCCAGGTGGCGATATCAGCAATGCTGTACTCGTCACCGCCCAGGTAACGGTGCTCCGCGAGTTCGCGATCAAGCACATCCATCTGCCTTTTCGCTTCCATCGCGAATCGATTAATCGGGTACTCGAATTTTTCGGGCGCGTAAGCATAGAAGTGCCCGAAACCGCCGCCAAGATAAGGGGCGGAACCCTGCAGCCAGAACAACCAGTTCAGCGCTTCAGTGCGCGCCGCGGTGTCTTTAGGCAGGAAATGCCCGAATTTCTCGGCGAGGTACAGCAGGATTGAGCCGCTTTCAAACACTCGGATGCCTGCCTCGGTATCGAGAAGCGCCGGTATTTTCGAGTTGGGATTTATCGCGACGAAGCCTGTTGAGAACTGTTCACCTTCAGTAATCCGGATCAGGTGAGCGTCATATTCCGCACCCGTCTCTCCCAGCGCCAGCAACTCCTCTAGCAGGATGGTGACTTTCTGGCCGTTAGGCGTTGCCAGCGAATACAGCTGCAGGGGATGTTTGCCACGTGGCAGCGCGGCCTCGTGAGTAGGGCCGGCAATGGGCCGGTTGATGCTGGCCCAGTTGCCGCCATTTTCGGTATCCCAGGTCCAGACCCGGGGTGGTTGGTAGGTGCTCGTTTCAGACATGTTGATGACAGTTCCTTTGTGTTGCTTAAGTGCTCGGTCCGGATAAGGGCACGATGGTACGACGATCGGCCCGGTTGTGCCTTCTCGCACCGTGCACGCCGACTGAGTGGTGGATGCTGCCCGGTAGTGCCATCTCGGTGCGGATAGCAAAATCAAACGACACTGGTAACCATCGGGTACCAGCTTGTGTTCATATTGGCAGTGTTCGGCCTTCCGGGTCGGGAGTGAGGCTGCCAGGTGTTTACGTAAGCTATTGTATATGCGACAGATATTGCATTAACAGTCGAGTAAAAGAGGGGGTGGGCTGTGCCTGGCTGGAAAGCAATTCGCCCGGATTGGTCAGGGGCGTGGAAAGCGCTGATCTTGCTGACGATCATGATTTCTGAGGTTGCCCCACTGGCAAGGGCACAAACGGACCGCCGACGACCGGGATGTAGGTGACGTCAGTCCTCCACTTTGCGTTCGGCTCGCCAGCCGTAATAGCCACTTGGTGATACCTTGAGACACCGGCACATCAGCCGTATCGGATAGGCTTCGCGGCAACGATCAATGGCCCGGTACTTCACTTCGGCCTTTTCAGATGTGTCCGCGATAGCAGCGGTTAGCCCGCCTGTCTAGCCTCGTAACCCCTCGTTTTTGATATCGCATGAGTGCTAAGTAAAAACGGGCCGGGGATTGGATGAATACCGTAAAGCCGACGCAGGCAGCTCACCAAGTGCAGGTGGCGGACCAGGCAAGGTCATATAATTTCGAAAACGGAGTTGATCTGACATCCGCCGCTTGCTTGGGATAAGTAAACGTAGCGGGAGTTACGAAGAGAGAATGGTGCCCAGGAGAGGACTTGAACCTCCACCTACTTACGTAGACCAGCACCTGAAGCTGGCGCGTCTACCAATTCCGCCACCTGGGCAACTTACTGTTCAATCAGGTATCACTATCTTACTTTCAAACTGCCGATTCGACCAGAGTGCAAATACGACGTGATACTGCATAGTCGTATGGCCCGTGGCCGGCCTGTACCGATAACTGTGTGATTCTTTGGTAGATGTTCATCACTAGTTACACAGGCCAGGAAGCGCAAGAAGCAAGATAGTCTGCCAATTCCGCCACCGCAGCACGCCGTAAGCGCGTACAATTGCAGCATTTACGAGGTGGCGCACTGTACTCAAAGCAGGCGCCGCCTGTCAACGCCCGTGAAGGGCCCCGGATATATGGAGTTGTGGCACTTGCCAAAAGCCAAAGTAACGAAGAAAAGCGCCCCCAAGCGCCGAAAAGAACCAAAGTCCTATAAACACCCGATCCCCAGCCGCAATGACCTGCTGGCATTCCTGACGGACGCAGGTCGTCCGCAAAAAGCCGACGCTATCCTCGCCGCTTTTGACCTCAAGGGGCAGCGTATGCGTGCCTTGCTGGTTGATCGGCTCAACGCGATGCTGCGCGCCGGGCAAATTATCGAAAACCGGCGGGGCGAATATTGTCTCACCCAGAAGCTGGAACTCGTGCCCGGCAAGGTCAGCGGGCATCGAGACGGGTTCGGCTTCGTACTGCCCGATGATGGCGAGCGCGATGATATCTATCTTTCCGCCCGGCAGATGCGCTCACTGTTCGACGGTGACCGGGTTGCCGTCAAGATCGTCGGTGAAGACCGGCGTGGCAAGCCTGAAGGCCGTGTGGTCGAGATTCTTGAGCGCGGTATTCAAGAAGTTGCTGGCAAGTTCATTCGTGAGCGGGGCATCGGACTCGTCGTGCCGGACAATACGCGAATCCCGCATCGAATCCTGATAGGCAAGGGCGATGCAGGCGGCGCTAAACCCGGGCAGATAGTTGTGGCCGAAATTCTCGATTTTCCGAGCGAGCACCAGCAGGCAACGGGCCGGATCAGCAAGATTATTGGTGCCCCCGACCAGAACGGTATTGCAACGGAAATAGCCATTCAGTCGCACGCTATTCCGGTTAGCTGGCCGGATGGCGTACTCGACCAGGCTCAGGCGTTTGGCAGTAGTGTTCCTGCCAAGGCCAAGCAGGGTCGACTCGATTTGCGCGATGTTGACCTTGTCACGATCGATGGTGCCGATGCACGAGATTTCGATGACGCCGTATTCTGTGAGGCTTCAGGGACAGGCTGGCGGCTACTCGTTGCCATTGCCGATGTCGCCCACTATGTAGAAGTAGGTTCGCCGCTCGATAAAGAAGCGACGAGACGCGGCACATCGGTCTACTTTCCCGATCGCGTTGTGCCGATGCTGCCGGAAGCGCTGTCAAATGGCCTTTGTTCGCTGAACCCTAAGGTTGATCGACTGTGCATGGTCTGCGAGATGCACGTGAATGAACAAGGCCAGGTAACCCGTTCGAGCTTTGCCGAGGGCGTGATGCGTTCAAAAGCACGCCTGACCTACAGCGAAGTGAGCGCGTTTCTGGATGGCGATACAAAGGCCGTGCCCAAAGTGCTGCACGCGGCGATGCGAAATTTGCATGCGCTCTACGGCGCCTTTGCCAAGGCGCGTGGTCGCCGCGGCGCAATCGAACTTGATCTGCCGCAGGTCAAGTTTGAACTCGATGAGGATGGCGTCATCGATCGAATCAGGACAATGGAACGCAACGATGCGCACCGGCTCATCGAGGAGTGCATGATCGCAGCGAATGTTGAAGCGGCGCGGTTTATCAAGAAGCACCGAATCCCCGGTCTTTACCGGGTGCATGCAAAGCCTGACGCGGATCGTTTTGACGAGTTGCGGCGTTACCTGGTGTCGCTGGATATCAAGGTGCCGCATGCCGAACATATACAACCCAAGCAATTCGCCAGTTTGCTGCGCAAAGTGAAAGACCGGCCCGACAGTTCAACCATCTCAATGCAGATGTTGCGCAGTCTCACGCATGCGGAGTACACGCCCGACAACATTGGTCATTTCGGCCTCGCACTTGAGGCGTACGCTCATTTCACGTCACCGATTCGGCGTTACCCCGACCTGCTGGTACATCGGGCAATTCGGCACATTGTGCGTGGCGGCAAGCCGGCGCGCTTCGACTATGATCGCAAGGCAATGATTCGGCTCGGGGCAATTACGTCGGCCCATGAGCGTCGCGCAGAAGAGGCAACCCGCGATGTTGAAGCCTGGCTTAAGTGCCAGTACATGCAAAGCCACGTGGGAGAGGTTTTTGAAGGGGTCATTACCAGCGTCACCAACTTCGGTTTGTTTGTGCAGATCAGCGAGCTGATGATTGACGGCCTCGTGCATGTCACCAATTTGCCGAACGACTACTATCACTTTGACAGTGGCAGGCAGCAGATGGTCGGCGAACGAACGGGCAAGACCTTCGGCCTTGGTGAGCCGATGAAGGTGCTCGTGCAACGGGTCGACATGGAGACTCGCAAGATTGATTTTCGGCCGGCCGAACTCGTTCACGACAGCGACAGCCGCCAGCGACGCGGTCGCAAACGATAGCGGAGACAGTTCGATTTCTCATTCCAAATACGTAACGGGGCTGCGTGCTGTTGAGCAACTGCTCGCGGCAGATCCTGCGGCCGTGCAGCGGATCTTCGCTGAATACCGAACCGCGAACCCGCGGGTCGAATCGCTGATGGCGCGCGCGAAATCCGCGGACATCGAGGTCCTGCCCGCGAACAGAGCGCGCCTGAGCCAGCTTTGCGGTGAGGCGCGACACCAGGGCGTTGTTGCCGAAGTGAAGCGCAGCACCCTGCTCGATGAGGCCGGGTTGCGAACGCTCGTTGAGGAGCGGCTGGCTGCCGATCAGGCACCGATATTGCTGCTGCTCGACGGCATTCAGGACCCCCATAATCTCGGCGCTTGCCTGCGCACCGCCGATGCGGCCGGCGTTCTCGCCGTTGTAGTGCCTCGTCACGGCGCTGCCGGGCTCACCCCAACGGTGAGCAAGGTTGCGGCTGGCGCGGCCGAAAGCATGCCATTTGCCAGTGTCGCGAACCTTGGCCGGGTCCTCGACTGGCTCGGAGAATACGGTGTGCTGCGGGTGGGCACGAGCGACAAGGCTGACAAGAGCCTGTTCGAAGCCGAACTGGCGGGGCCGGTG
>JAUHZT010000204.1 GCA_030425905.1 Gammaproteobacteria bacterium | reverse complement strand
GGTGTCGCTACGGGGTACGAAACGGGGTATGCGGCTGCTCCTGGTGCCTTGATAGTGCATAAAAACAGTTACTTATCGGCGATATTCGATTCCGCCCCTGGCCACCATTCTTCCCAAATACTTCTAACCGCATGCACCGCCTGAAATACCTGCCATCAGCGCTGCACCCTCTCGATAAACATCTCAATAAATCGCGGCCAGTCGAGATCGTATTGCACGTTCATTTGTTGAGCGCCCTCGGCGCCCGGCCATAGTTCGCGCCCACCAACCGATACGCCGTAACTGATGCCGTGGTCAATGTTGACGTCAACGTAGAGTCGCTCACGGGTGACAAGCGTTGGATCGATGATGCTTGCCACCGCAATCTGGTCATACATAAACGACACCTGCTCAGGATCCGCTTCGAACCGGCGCCCGAGCGTATCTTTCAGCAAGCTTGTCAACGGCGTATCCACTGCGACCAGTTTTTGATACCAGCTAATGTCGAGCGCTGCTTTGCGCGACACGTTCAATGGCGATAATTCAATGGGTATGCCTGATCGCAATGCTACATACGCAGCTTCGGGATCTACCCAGAAGTTAAACTCCGCATTTGGGGTGATGTTGCCCGCGCCATCCGGCAACGCCGCCACTGCGCCGCCCATGATGACGAGCTGCTTCACGCTCGATGCAAACTCAGGCTCTGCCCTGATTGCCTGTGCGATATTGGTCATCGGTCCGATCGCGACCAGCGTCACTTCGCCGGGTCGTGACATCACCGTTTCGACAATGAAAGAAACCGCGGAACCCTTTTCCGCAGTTTTCGTGGCGAAACCGCCTGGCGGTTCCGGCGGGGGCTCGTTTGAATACCAGTTGCCAAAGCTCTGGACGGCGAAGTCGCTCTTTTCATGAACCAGCGGCATGTCGGCACCAACGTAGACGGGTATGTCTTCGCGTTCGGCGATTTCGAGTATGCGCAACACATCCGACGTCGCGCGTTCGACACTTTCATTGCCGGCAACGGTAGTGATACCCAGCACATTCAGCTCGGGGGACCGCAATGCCAGCATCAATGCCATGCTGTCGTCCGAGGGTGGCATGGCGAAGTCGGTATCAAAGATGACAGGAATCTGCTCGGCCGACAGCGCGCTCGTCCATGCAGAGAAAATGACGAAAACCAGTAGATATCTGGCGCAGCGCTTATGCATTGTTCACCTCATGGCAAGCTGTTATTTGTGTGGAATATCGGTACAGTATACCGACTTTCATTCATCCTGATTGATGCCGGAGAAACACAATAACTCAAATGCAAATACTCCTGCGCACACTCCTAATCACCGCATGTTTCGCCTTTATTGGCGGTTGCAGCGAACGGCCAGACAATGCGTCGGCAGAACGCGACGCAAAACGTCCGACGATCGCGCTGGTCATGAAGTCCCTGGCGAACGAGTTTTTCGTCACAATGGCGGATGGCGCACGTGCACATCACGCATCTCGTCCGGACGAGTACGACCTGATCGTCAACGGCATCAGGAACGAAACCGACCTTGCGCAACAGGTTGCCCTGATCGACCAGATGATTGCGTCCCGCGTCGATGCGATCGTCATCGCGCCGGCCGATTCCAGGGCGATGGTTCCCGCGCTCGCAAGGGCGGCGGCGGCTGGTATCGTCATTATTAATATCGACAATCGACTCGACGAGGAAATACTGGACGAGTATGGCTTATCGATTCCCTTCGTCGGCCCCGATAATTTCCAGGGGGCGGAAATGGTCGGCACCTATCTTGCCGAGCGCCTTGATCCGGGACAAAAGGTGGCGATCCTCGAGGGCGTGCCGACGGCGTATAACTCGCAACAACGAACGGCGGGATTCGAAAAAGCGATGCGGGATGGCGGTCTGAATATTGTCGCAAGGCAAAGTGCGCAGTGGGATCAAACCATTGCGGTGACCGTTGCTTCGGGCATTCTCGTTCAGCATCCGGACCTGGCTGCGATATTGTGCGCGAATGACAATATGGCGCTTGGTGCCGTTGCGGCTATCAGTCAGGCAGGCAAAGCCGGCGACGTTGCCGTGATCGGCTTTGATAACATTTCCGCGGTGCAGTCACTTGTACGAGACGGCTCTATCCTCGCAACAGCGAACCAGCATGGGGATTTGCTTGCGGTCTACGGTATCGAGCACGCGCTCAAATCGATTCAATCCAGTGTTGCGCCCGAGGACAGGGCGACGCCGGTCGACTTGATCACAGCCGATGCGCTTAACTGACCAACTACCTGATGAAGGACCTTCGGCTCTCAGTCAGGAATCTCTGTAAATCGTACAACGTTCCGGTTCTTAAGAACGTCAATTTCTCGATCGGCCGCGGCGAGGTTCACGCTATTGTCGGTGAGAATGGTGCAGGCAAATCAACCCTGATCAACGTTCTGACAGGACTCACACCACGGGACTCCGGCTCGATCTTCCTCGATGGCGAGTCCTACGAGCCGAACAGCGCCGGTGACGGTTTTGCCGCGGGTGTCTCGTTTACCTCCCAGGAACTGAGCATCGTCGCGTCGTTGACCGTGGCGGAGAATATTTTCCTGCGCCACCTGCCTCGACGCTATGGCATCGTCGATAAGTCTGCGCTGCACGCTTCTGCCAGGGCATTGCTCGACCGTGTGGGTCTTGACTACGTTGCGACGGATTTGCGCGCCGAATCGCTAAGTCTCGCCGAACGCCAGCTACTCGAGTTCGCCAAAGCCATCAATGCGGAGTGCCGCTTGCTATTGCTTGACGAACCCACCGCCGCACTGACCAAGCAACAGGCCGACCGGGTGCATGCCGTGATTCGTGAGATCGCGGCTCAGGGCGTCAGCGTGATTTACATCAGCCATCGGCTCGACGATGTGCTGGACGTTTCCGATACCGTCACGGTGCTACGGGACGGCACAGTGATTTCGACCACCAAGGCAGACTCGAGCTCTGCTGCTGACCTCGTTTCTCTTATGACCGGGGGAGGCGTCATCAGGCCGAGAGACCTTGCCGAGACCGAGGCTGCCAGCCAGCCGGCGCTGGTTGTGGAAAATATGTGCACCGAGAATCTGCCGAATTCAGTCAACCTGACCTGTCATGAAGGTGAAATCCTGGGCATTGCGGGTCTTGCTGGTGCAGGGAAAAGCGAGCTCCTACGGGCCATGTTCAGGCTCGATGGATTGCGCTCAGGTGGAGTTATTCGCCACATAAGAAGCGAGACCATTCAAATTCAAAGCGCGCGCCATGCCGTTCGAAACGGCATCGGGTTCCTCGGTGAAAACCGGCAGACGATGGGTATCTTTCCGGGCCAGGCCGTGCTGACAAACATGATGCTCCCCGATATCCTGCGGTCGGCCGCGTCCACGGTGGATGCAACAGCGGAAAAAACGCTTGCTAAACAACTCGGCGAACGCCTTGCCATTCGCTGCAACAATCTGCAGCAGGATATTCGCGAACTGAGTGGCGGAAACCAGCAAAAGGTATTGATTGCGCGCTGGCTCAACGCTGGATCGGCCGTGCTGTTGTTCGACGAACCGACGCGCGGGGTCGACGTTGGCACGAAGCAGGCAATTTATGAACTGTTATTCGAG
>JAUHZT010000203.1 GCA_030425905.1 Gammaproteobacteria bacterium | reverse complement strand
AGGAAAAGGAAACGATCAAGAGCCTGGAGCGCAAACGCATTCATGTGCGGCCGGGCAACGTAATCGTCAATAGTTCAGATCTCGCGCGTGACAACTACCGGGCTTTCCTCGACCTCGTCACCGACGATCCGGACCTGCAGGCCGAAGCCATGCGTCGGCTGGGTGACCTCGAACTCGAAGCCGCCGAGGCCGATGAACTGACGGACAATATTGAATCGATAGAGGCCCGCGGCTACGACAGCGCCGTGGACCTTTACCAGCAACTGCTCGAGTCATACCCCGACTATCGACGCAATGATACGGTGCTCTATCAGCTTGCACGCGGCTATGAAATTGGCGGGCAGACTGACGAAGCACTGAATGTGTTGAATGAGCTTGTGGCGCGCTATCCGGACACACCGATCATCGACGAAGTTCAGTTCCGGCGTGGTGAGATGCTGTTCCTGCGCAAGAACTACAATGACGCTGAATTGGCCTACGGGCAGGTCGTCGACTACGGCGATGCATCGAGATTTTACGAGCAGTCGTTGTACAAACTCGGCTGGTCGCAGTTCAAGCTGGCCTGGCACGAGGAAAGTCTTGAACCCTTCTTCGTTCTGCTGGATCGCAAGATCGGTGACATAGAGATTGCGGACGGTGAAGAGCGGCTGGAGGGCCTGACCCGTGCCGAACAGGAAATGGTCGAAGATACGTTTCGTGTGCTCTCGATCAGCTTTTCCTACATGGACGGCGCGAAGAGCATCGACGACTTCATGAATACGCATGGCCAGAAGCACTATGCGTACGTTGTGTATATGAATCTCGGCGATCTCTATCTCAGCAAAGAGCGCTACGTTGACGCCGCCGAAACTTACGAGGCTTTTGTTGACCAGGACCCGTATCACCCGAAAGCACCGTTGTTGCAGGTTGAAGTCATCGAGGCTTACAAGCAGGGCGGTTTCCCGAGTCTCGTGCTCGAAGGCAAAAAAGGGTTTGTCGAGCGATACGCGATGGACGGCGAGTTCTGGGTACGCAATCCACCAGCGGAAAACACGGCGGTGGCTGCACACCTGAAGGCGAATCTCACAGATCTGGCGCAGTACTACCATGCTGAGGCGCAGTCCAATGGCAAACCGTCCGACTACCAGGAAGCAGCGCGCTGGTACCGCAAGTACCTGACCTCGTTCCCGGACGATCCGGACAGTGCCAATACCAATTTCCTGCTGGCAGAAATTTTGTTTGAAAGCAAAGATTTTGCAGGCGCTACCGAAGAATACGAACGCACAGCCTACGCGTATCCTTTACACGAGAAGTCGGCCGAAGCCGGTTACGCGGCACTGCTGGCGTATCGCGAGCAAGAGGCGTTGCTTGAGCCTGGCGCAAAGCTCGCATGGCATCAGGCATACCTTGACAGCGGTTTGCGGTTCGCCGAGACCTACCCGGAACACCCTGAATCGGGTGCGGTGCTTACGGCGGTCGCCGAGGACCTGTTCCAGCAAAACCAGTTCGACCTCGCAATTGCTGTGGCGCAAACAGTCGTGGGCAAGCAGCCACCCGTAGAGCCAAAGCTGGCTCGCACCGCATGGACCGTGATCGCGCATTCGCAGTTCGATACCGGGAACTTCATGGCGGCGGAACAGGCGTATTACCAGCTGCGCAGCTTCACGCCAGCGGGTGATTCGTTGGCCGAACAGGAAATCAAAGACCGCATCGCTTCGTCAATTTATAAACAGGGCGAAGCCGCTCGTGACGCCGGTGATCTCGAAATGGCGGTTAATCACTTTACGCGCCTCGGCCAGGCAGTCCCCGATTCCTCGATTCGTGCGACCGCCGAATACGATGCGGCAGCTGCCTTGATCAATATGGCGGCCTGGGATCGTGCATCCGGAGTACTCGAGAAATTCCGTGAAGATTACCCGGACAGCGAACTCGCTGACGACGTATCGCAGAAGCTGGCGGTGACTTACCTCGAGTCAGGCAAGGGTGCACAGGCCGCCGAGGAATTTGAACGTATCGCGGTTGCCGAAGCGAGCACTGATGAAATTCGGCGCGAAGCGCTGTGGAAAGCGTCGGAGCTGTACGAGAAGGCCGGAGCAATGGCGGATGAACGGCGGGTTTTGCAGGACATTGTCAATCGCTATCCGGATCCGCTGGCCGAATCCATCGAGGCGCGTTATCGCTTGCTTAAGATCGCCGAAGCGTCGGGCAGTCAGCAAGAGCGTGTCGCGCGCCTTGAAGACCTGGTGCGAGCCGATGCCACGGCGGGTGCACAACGCAGCGATCGCACGCGTTACCTGGCGGCAACCGCGTCGATCGAGCTTGCAGAACCGGTGCGGGAACGCTTTGAAGTTGTGCAACTGACGCAGCCACTGGCCGACAGCATGAAGTTAAAGCGCGGCCTGATGGAAGACGTCATCAAGGTATATACAGACGCTGCCGAGTATGGCGTTGCGGAAGTCACTACCGCAGCCACTTTCCGGCTGGCCGAAGTCTATGAACACTTTAGTCGTGACCTGATGAATTCGGAGCGGCCTGCCGATCTTGACGAACTCGCGCTCGAGCAATACGACCTGTTGCTTGAGGAGCAGATATTCCCGTTTGAGGAAAAAGCGATCGATCTTTACAAGGCGAACGCGGACCGGGCTGCAGACGGTGTTTACGACCAATGGGTTGAAAAGAGTTTTGAGCGGCTGGCGGGACTGATGCCAGCTCGATACGCTAAATCGGAGCGCAGCGAAGATGTTGTTACGGCGCTGTATTAAAACTGCGGGGCAGCGCAATATCCTGGCGTTGCTGGGTATCTGGCTGGTAGCGAGCGCCTGTTCGTCATCGGGGCCTGCGAGG
This sequence comes from Gammaproteobacteria bacterium, assembly GCA_030425905.1. Lineage (GTDB taxonomy): Bacteria > Pseudomonadota > Gammaproteobacteria > Steroidobacterales > Woeseiaceae > UBA1847. Next base: position 804 of record JAUHZT010000203.1, on the reverse strand, counting down.
CCTGCCGATGCGCGGCTGCCGCAAGGCGAAACGGCCGCGGCGGAGAGCGCCGTAGCAGGCATTTCACCGGCGGCACAAACCCTGTTTGAACAGGCGGCGGCAGTGATGGCGGCTGGCGACTTGCTGGATGCAGAGCTGCGTTTCAAAGAGTTTCTGCTGCAATACCCGGGCGTTGCGGCGGCGCACGTCAATATTGCCATCATCCATGCCAACAATGGCAACGACGATGCCGCGCGGGCATCGATTGACCAGGCGTTGGCCGCAGACCCGAATTTTGCGCCGGCACTCAATCAGCTGGGCATGCTACTTCGCAGAAATGGCAAATTTATTGAGGCAGAGGCCGCTTATTTGAAGGCCGTCACAGTCTCGCCTGAGTACGCCTTGGCACACTACAACCTGGGTGTCCTGAATGAGCTTTATTTGCAGCGACTCGACATCGCTTTGCAGCATTTTGAGCACTATCAGGAGCTTGTCGGTGGAGATGAGCAGGTAGAGAAATGGATTGCGGACCTGGAACGTCGCGTTACAGCGAATCAGCGCACGGCAAACGTGGCGGAATAGGGTGATGAATACGCTTTTCAGGGTCCGCCACGCAGTACTGCACAAGACGATCGGTGCCGGACTCCTGCTTGTCGCGATGACCGCTTCGTTTGCGGCATACGCTCAAGAGAGCGATGCGGCACTGCAGGCCGACGAGATCGATGCACTCGAGCCGGGTGTCGATTCAGGCACCCTGGCAGGGGATTTGACTGATGCAGACGTATCGCCCGACGGCCTGGACGATGTGGACCCGGCAGTACCGTC
>JAUHZT010000202.1 GCA_030425905.1 Gammaproteobacteria bacterium | reverse complement strand
CACTGTGCGCACTGTAAACGCCGGCGCCTGCTCGCCTGCGGCGACGGGCCTCGCAGCATCGGCCGAAGCGGCGATGCGCTCCTGTGCATTGCCAGGTTGCATGCCGAGGCTGCATACCAGGCTCGCGAAAAGCAGTGCAAACAAGGTACCTGGAATAGCGAGGCGTTTGGGGGACTGGGCTATGGTCTGCATGGTGTCTCTCGGGCAATTGGTCCTCTACTGGACCTTGGAATGAGCGAGATTATTACAGCGGGCCAGTCACGGCCAGATTATGCCCTGCCCGGGATTATTCAGATGGCTTTTTCAAGCATCGAGGTAACGCCCAGTTCGCTCTCGTCGCGGCTCCTGGCTTTAGCCCGGTACATGGCCTGATCCGCCTCGCGCAACAGGCCAGTCAGCGTGTTTGCGTTGTCCGGGTAGTGTGCCAGGCCGATACTCGCAGAACACTTGAGCGTTTCGTTGCCAATCATGTACGGCTCCTCGAACGAGGTTGCCAGGCGCGCCGCCAGCTTGTTCGCCATGTACTTGGACACGTCGGGCACCAGCGCCACAAACTCGTCGCCACCCGGTCTGCCAATGATGTCGCATGAACGCAGGCTCTTTTGCAGACGTTTTGCGGCAATCGTAAGGAGTTGGTCACCTACGCCATGGCCGCAGCGATCGTTGATCAGCTTGAAGTCATTCAGGTCGATAAAAAGCAGCGCGCCATTGGCATCGTCAGCACTCTCACTCAGGCACTTGGCCGCTGCCTGTTCGAAACCGCGCCGGTTCAGCACACCTGTCAGTGGGTCAGATGAAGCAATTGATTCCATCTGCCGCTGCTTCGCCTTGCTGTCGGTAACGTCGATCAGCGTCAATGCAATATCGTCACCGACTGGCTCACAGATCATACGTAACCAGCGCGACGTCGCACCGCTGCCCTGCCGTACCTCGGTATCGACACCAGCGCCGGTCTGCAATGCATGCTGAAATTTTTGCAGCAAACGCTGGACCGCATCGTCACCCATGCCACTGCTGGCCAGGCGCACAATTGAAGAAGCGTCGCGTACCAGCAGTGCTTCAGTCGACATATCGAGAAAGCGGCTGGCCGCCGCGTTTGCAAATATGCAGCGCAGGTACTTGCTGCCATCAATCGCCGTTTCCCAACGCAATCGCACGATGCCGTTGACCGAATGATCAACCAGCGTGCGCAACAGTTTCTCACTTTGCCGAACTTCACTTTGTGCCGCCTCGACATCGCTGACATCGCGAAACATCAGCACCTGGCCGTCACGTGAAGAACCAGCGCTCGACTTGATCGCGGATACCTGAACGTGCAGATAGCGCCCTGTCTCGGTGATCATGTTCTGTGGTGAACCCGACTCGAGCACGTCGAACACGCAGGTTGAGCCAACGCCGAACACACTCTCAAGTGGCGTCCTGAAGGCATTAACCTCGCTGATATTGAGTAACTTTTCCGCGCTGCGGTTCATACCGATAATGCGCTGCTCTTCATCAACGACAACGACCGGGTCCTGCATGTTCTGAAATACCGTTTCATACGCCAGCGGTACGAACGCGACAATCTTCTCGGCCAGCATGAGCCAGGCGAAAACCGGCAGCATCAGGGCAAACACCAGTGGCACGTAGGAGATCGTGTTGGGACCTATTCCGAGATCATAGGCCAGTGTTGCAAGCAGCGGCACGATGCAGGTGGTCGCCAGCAAGACCAGCCCGCGACGGTGCACGGGCGCCACCGCGGAGCTGTGTATCAGCAGGGTCATGAGGGCTACGCCCACCATCAGGTAACTGTATGGCGCATGCACCGACTTGAACCACACACCCCAGGACTCCGGGCGCGTGAGAAACTCGCCGGCGGCGTTGGTGAGCGGGCCCTGCCACATGAAACCGTGACTCGGATTAGTGGCTGCAAGTGCGATTGAGACCACCGGAATGATGGACAGCAGGACACTCAGGTACGGTGCCGTGCGCGCCCCGGTGTACTCGCGAAAGCAGATATAGGCCACGACCGGCAATGATGCCGTGCCGATGAAGTGACCGGTGCGGCCGACAAGAAATGCCGCGTAGGTTGTCGATAACAGTTCGATTGCGCCGCCCAGCACCCACAGGCTGATCAACACAAATATCAGGCCAATCGGAATGGTGCCGGTTTCCCTGCGCGAAGCGAGCAAACGCATACCCAGCCAGAAATAGGCGGCCGCACAAAGGATCAGGGCGGTGGCAAGGACCGTTCCGTGGTTCATTGATACCCGTTTAACAGAAGTCGAATCTTATTGTGCGATGCTACGCGGCGCTGCGATCGGAGATAAGGACCTGTTTCTCAGCTTTGCCACCTGAATACGCTGTGTCGTCCGCAACACCTGCCACGCCGGCCGTAACAGACCTGTTTTATATTCAGCAAATTGTTGATAGATAAGCTAAAAGAGCTAAACTGTGACAGAGTTCAAAAAATGCCCGGCACGTAACACTTGGAGGCGCCGTGAGTAAGTCATTGACACAAACTGTGCGCATCATGCGACCTGCCAAAATCAGCACGGACGAACGTGGCCGCTCGGTATGGTCTGGCGAAATTGAAGAGGCCGAGCTGGAACTGGTATCGACCATGATGCTCAAGACGCTGTTGAGTTCCAAAGACGCAGAACGGAAACAACAGCTTGAAGCAGCAGCGGCGAGCAAGAACGGCGTGCTGGCAAAGAACCTGTCCAGCGGTGCCTTCGAGATTATTGATGACGACGACCTGATGGCCGCGCTCGCCAGCGCCGACGACGGCGCGGAAAAGCTCAGTGCATCTGAAATGGCCGGCGAACACCTGCTCGAACTCGCCGACACGGAAGACGAAGAGCTGTCGCTCGTCAGTACGCAGGCCTTGCGAAAAATCCTTGGCCACCCGGAAGAAGAAGCCGAGGCCGAAAAAGCCGATAAATCGGGTGGTTTTGATCCCTACAACAGCGGCTAGACATTGCTGTTGGTCTTGGCACTTCGGCTTGCTGTATAGTCCGCAGTCGCTTTAACAATGAGTTAGCCGGTATGCCGCTCGAAATTAAATTTACGCTCAGCGATGAAGACCTGAAACGTTTTCAGGATATCGTCGATCGGGCGCGCTCCACCGTAAATTGCGAGGAAAGTTGCTCGCACGTCGAAGAAGCGGCACGCAAACTGCTCAGGGAAACAGAGAAGGCCGACCTGCCCGATTTCATTGCCGCGCGCTTCCAGAAACTCGGCGTTGTCATAGACATGATCAACGACAAGGAATGGGGCCTGAGCGAAGACGAGCGCCGCCAGGTTCTTGTTGCGCTCGCCTACCTGTGCGACCCGGACGACATCATTCCCGACCACGTGCCCGGGCTTGGCTTTCTCGACGACGCCATATACGCAGAAATTGTCCTTGGCGAACTCAAGAGTGAGATTTCCCTGTACGAGGAATTCTGCGCCTACCGGGTTACTGAAGAAGCGCGCCGCGCGGAGCGTGGCGACAGCATCAAGGTCGACCGCGAACAGTGGCTGGCCGAAAAACGCGCCAGCCTGCACAAGAAAATGCGCCTGTTCAGAAAATCAAATGGCAGCACCGGCCGCTGGCGCATGCGGCTCTGGAAATAATCAGCTCAGCCATTTCTCGACGTTCGGCGCC
>JAUHZT010000063.1 GCA_030425905.1 Gammaproteobacteria bacterium | reverse complement strand
GTCCCGAGTGGTGTTCAGATGTTCAAAGAGCTGAGCCAGGACAATCATTTCGGCCTGACCTGGACAGAACAATCCGATTTCTTTGACAACCAGGAACAGTTGAATCGTATGGATGTAATCGTATTTATGAATACATCCGGGGATATCCTGAACGACAAGCAAAGGAAGGCGCTGCAGGACTACATACACCAGGGCGGCAATTTTGTAGCGATACACTCCGCGTCGTTCACGATGATGGAATGGCCGTGGTACGTGAGACTGGTTGGCGGAGTGTGGAACCGCCATCCAAATCCTGGTATCTGGACGGGTGTTGTCACCAATGAAAAGCCGGATCATCCGTCGACCGCCCATATCCCGGAGAAATGGGTGGTCACCGAAGAGTGGTACAACTACCTGGAGCTGTCCGACAACATTGAAGTTGCTTTGTCCATCGATGAGTCCACCTTCCCGGGCGGCAAGATGCCCGAGTATCACCCTATTGCCTGGTACCAGGAAGACTTTGAAGGCGGCAGGTCTTTTCATACAGCCCTTGGGCATCCGGAAGGAATTTACGAGAATCCCTGGTTCAGGCAACACATATTGGGTGCGGTATGGTGGGCCGCTACTGGCGGAAAGGCTTTCGAATAGTTTGAGTGTCGGCGACTAACTAGTTGAATACGTCGAACATGTAACTGTACTTGATGATGAACTCGCGGCCGGTGGGCGGCGCCCCTGCATATTGCTCGTCAAACTCGTTGTAGACAACGAACAAGCCCGAATTCGCGGTACGCAATAACGAGAATCGCACGTTCGTCGACAGCACTTTTTCATGATCGTTGTACTGAATCAGTGCCTGCAGCAGCATCTGTGGCGTGAACGAATACGACAACCGCAATCGGGTCAGCCCGACATCAAAATCGCCACCCATGACCGGCAGGTCATAGGCATTGTGAACGTAAATCAGTTCAGAACTGAAGGTTTCGCCGATTCGATAGTTGACCGTCGATTCGAGCACAGTACGATCACCGCCGAAGCGTTTGCCGGTATTCAATTTGAAACTGAAACTCAGCGGGGCTCCCCGGTTCGTATTGCCGCGGAGTTGCAGCTCATGCCCTGAGTAAGTTCCTGCCGGCACGAACACACCATCTATGATCTCGAATGGTTCCAACAGACCATCCTTGAGATAGTTCATGCCGGTATCGATCTGGTATCCGTTCTTGAATTCCCAGTGCACATCGTAGTGCTGGAATCCTGTTTCCAGAAAGCCGTCGAGATTCCAGTAGTTGTCCACCACTATGTGCGGACGCACTTCAAGCAGCGCCCCTTCCGGGCGGAAGCGGCGCATGATTAGCGCGTCCCCGCGACGATAGTCATCACGCCGCAGGAAGCCCACTTCGGGATTGAAGTCTTCGCGCACCTCGGCGTATCCAAGTCGTGCCGACCATTTTGGCGAGCTGTAGGCCATGCGGGTCGAAAATGCGAAATCGTCGTCGGTCAGGCCCGGTGTGTCTGTTTTCGCATAGTATCCTTGCAACAACATGTTTTCGCCGATGCCCCAGGCGCCGTCAATGCCATAGGTCTGATTCTGGTCATCGGACCGCGAACCGATGATGCTGCCATCGCCCTCACGACTCACGACAATCGCACCAATGGAGGAACGGTTTGGCAGCTCCTGGTTGACCCGCGCGACCACGTAGTCGTTCTGCGCTGCTGAGCCCGTTATGCCCTCATCGGACATGTACAGAAAACCAAGGTTTGTGCCAGTGCCAACAGTACCGGAGACCCTGACACCACCTTCGATTGGTACTTCGGCGCCATCGTTTATGCCGATCCTGCGGCTAAAGAACAGCTCCACTTGCTCTGGCGTTCCGACGTTGAACTGGTCAGCGTTTTCGAGGAAGAACGGGCGCTTCTCCGGCAGAAATATATTGAATCGATCGAGGTTGACGACCGCATCGTCAACCTCCACTTGTGCAAAATCGGTGTTGTACGTCGCGTCCAGCGTAAGGCTTGGCGTCAACGAGTACTTGATATCGACTCCGAATTCCTGGTCGTTTTCTTTGCCAATGATGCTGCCGCCCTCTTTCCGGCTGGCCAGCACGTACGGCGTAATCTGAAGATTGCGCGATTTAGGCGGGCGAATTCCCTGCAGAGTCCCGGCTTCAGACACACGATTGATATCGCGTTGCCGGTTCAACGGTGCCCAGAATACGATTTCGTTATTGCTGCGAATATTGCGCTGGAAATTGATGCCCCATTCCTGAACCTCGCCACTACCGTAACGAAGCGTCTTGAACGGAATTTCGAATTCTGCGACCCAGCCGATATCGGTAATTTTCGCCTCAACATTCCAGCTGCCGTCCCAGTTGAGATTGAAGCCGCCGCCACCGGCGCCGAAACCTCCGGCTTCACCTTCTTTGATGACCTGCGCATCGTACTGAACACCCGCCGGGCTGGTACCAAACAGGTACGCATTCTGCCTGTCCAGCAGGCCGTCAATGATAAATCGAAAGCTGTCTGTCTCATCCAGTGACGAGTCGCGTCGGCTATCGGCAACGACTATGGTTGACGGATCATCATCATAGGCTATGACGCCGATATACAGTGCCGTACTTGTATAACCAATGAACACTTCCGTTTTGCGCGTCGCGTCAATACCTTCAGTCGGCCGAATCTGGACGAATCCGGTGGTCGGAACCACACCGTCCCAGGCAGAGTCCCCGACAACCATTGCGTCCAGAACCGGCGCATTGCTCAGTTCCGTAGCCGTAGTCAACGGCCGCGGCCGCTCGCCCGGCGGCGTGACTGATTGAGCGACGGCGCTCGCGACTGGGACGATAAGCCCAAGGCAAAGAAAGGGCAACGCAAAATTTTTGAGTTTCGACATCAGATCCAGAATGAGAAGTAGATATAAACTGTTGCGACTAAGCCAAGCACGACAACGGTGGCGATCACGTCGCGCTGGTCCCAGCTATCCCGAACAGCCCGGCGATCCATCGAGGCATAGGTCAACCCCTGCAGTTGCTCAATTCGCGGGGCGGGAGCCGTGTAGGACGCCGCAATAATCGTGGTAACGCTGATTAGAAACAGGACACCCGAGAAATAGAGGAAATTAAAATCGGCGATCGCCGCCATGAACGCGGGGTTTTCGATTTTCCCTGCACCGAAAATTGCCTGTATCCCGAGCTTGGCCATGCCAAGAACGAAACCCAGGCCCAGCCCCCAGACGGCACCTCGAGCATTGATGCGCTGATTGAACAAGCCGAGAAGAAAGACCGCTGTAATTGGCGGCGCGAGATACCCCTGGACATTTTGCAGGTACTGGTAGAGGCCACCCTCTGATATCGCCGGCATAATCGGAATCCACAGCAGTCCGAGAACGATTACGACGCCGGTCGCGAGCCGTCCGACGGTCACGAGTTGTCGTTCGGAAACACCCGGGCGAATCTTTTCGTACACGTCCACCGTGAACAGTGTCGCGGTGGAATTAAACAGAGAAGATAATGAACTCATCAGCGCCGCCAGTAATCCGGCAACGACCAGGCCGCGCAACCCGGTCGGCAACAGGGACGTTACCATCGTCGGAAACACCTGGTCGCCAGCCAGTCCGCCCGAAGCATCGGTAGGAATCACCAACATACCCTTGAAATGCAGTGCTGCGCCGATGAGACCGGGAATCAGGAAGATCATCACCGGTGACACTTTCAGAAACGCGCCCCACAAGGCACCGCGCCGCGCGGCCTTAAGGTCCCTGGCGGCAAGCGTACGTTGCACGACGTACTGATCAGTGCACCAGTACCAGATTCCGACAATTGGCGAAGCAATCAGAATTCCAAGCCACGGAAAATCCGGGTCTGACAAAGGCCGCCACAGCGCATAGTCGGCAACATTCTGGCTGGCGAAAGCTTGCAACTCACCCCAGCCGCCCAGGCGATCGAGACCAAACCAGGTAATGGCGGCCGAGCCAATAATCAGGATGATTGCCTGCGCGGAGTCGGTATACAGCACCGCGCGCAGTCCACCTGCGACCGTGTACAGACCGGTCAGCACTACCGTCGCGACAGCGCCGACCCAAAATGCGTTTTCAGGGCTTCCAAAGGTGTCCGGCAACAACGTCATAAACACGACCGCGCCAGCGTATACAGTTACCGATACCTTGGTGAGGACGTACGCGGCCAGCGAAACCAGCGACAGTATCCAGCGCGGCCGCGGACCGAATCGTTTTTCGAGGAACTCCGGCATAGTAAACACGCCGGACTGGTAGTAGAAAGGTACGAATATCCACGCGAGCAATACGACGATCCAGGCGTGCAATTCGTAATGCGCCATCGCCAGACCGGTTGCAGCGCCCTGCCCGGCCAGGCCAACGATGTGCTCGGAACCGATGTTCGATGCAAAGATCGACGCGCCGATGGCGAAAAACCCGACGTTGCGCCCGGCCAGGAAGTAGTCCGTTGTTGTCTGTTGCCGACGCGTCGCAGCGATGACGACGCCCAGCAGCAATCCGAAGTAGACCGCAATGACAACCCAGTCAATGGTGTCGAGTCTATTCACTGTCTACTTCATTAGTAGCCTGTCGCGTCGTCTTCCTTTCCGAGTTGAATGGCCTTGTAGCCACCCTGCGCCCGGAAATAGAGCAGTAACAGCAAGAACCCAAGCGCCATGGTCAGCGGAACCAGGGAAGTCCACCTGAAAGCGCTTTGTCCTCCATAGATCGAGGCTTCCCGAAGAGCCGCGCGGTCTTCGCTTTCGCTCGCGGACAACTCGGCCGGGCTTTTTTCAAGCAGTGCACCTACTTTGGCTCCATCAAGTCCAGCGATTTCAGGAAATACGAGAAACCCGTACTGACTGTCAGAGACGTACTCCTGGTAAACAGCAGGATGCTCTTCCTGTAGATATTCAGTTGCAAAAAGGTCTTGCTTGTAGCCAATCCCGGGACCACCCAGCAGACCGGCTGAGAGCATGCCGATTCCGCCGACGGCACCCAGAGTCAGCGCGCCGCCTCTCGGGAAACGTTCTGATACGACGGCGAGCATGGTTGGCCAGAAGAACGTCTTTCCGATGCCGTAGATCGTTCCGGCAGCGATGATTGCCACGCCCGTGGCGACGGAGCCCAGCATGTACAGCCCAATGGTTGCCAGGACTGCACTGACGAACAGCAGTCCGAGAGGGTTGATACGGTGCACGATCGGACCAGCGAAGAACCTCAAGACAAACATCAGCGATGAGGTATAGATAAACAGGAGAAATGCATTACCGGCGATCAGGTTTTGCATGATGTTGACGATCCAGCTGTCTGTGCCCAACTCGACGTAACCGATGCAGGCGTGGAGAAACAGGAGGAACAGCAACACGGGTGCGGCGAACTCCTTCAACATGTTGGAATACGTGACGCCGGCTGCGCGTGCCTCCGAGAGCGGGAACTCCTGCCCATAGAGCATGTAGCCGTATATCAATGTTGGAATAAGGAACAGCGCAACCAAAATCTCCCACCGAACGTGGACAAGATTCGCATCGCCACTGGCAAAAAAGTAACCGATCAAGCCGCCGATAATCAGTCCGCCAGGCCAGCCCGCATGAAGAATATTCAAATAATGCGTTTTTTCTTCCGGATACAGCGTTGCCGTCAAAGGATTGATAATGGCCTCGCAGATACCCCAGGCAATCGCAAACATGAACATGCCGACGTACAGCATCCAGAACGCAGCTTCATTGCCGGCACTGCCATCACCATAAATTGGCGTTGCAGCAATCGTTGTCACTGCTGAAAGAATGTGCAAAACGAAGGCTACCCACATCAAAGCTGCATAGCCGATTTTTTCGGCCAGTGCACTGGCAATCAGGATGACGACTCCGAAACCAACAAACCCGCCACCAGTAATGGCTCCAAGCTCGCTCTTGGTAAAGCCGAACTGCGTAGCCCAGTCACCGAGAATACTGGCGCGCAATCCGAAGAACAGTCCGGCAACAATCAAGGTCATAAAGCTGGCAACGAATAGCCGTTTTCTATTCGCAACCACGGCAGTACTTTGTGCGGCACTCATTTATCACCTCCGAGCGTAAACTCAGGCAACGGAATTTCGGCTCCGTCTTTCATCGCAGATTCATGCGCCAGAACGCCGACGCAGGTAATGTTCGCTGACGCTCGTGGACCGGGATATGCTTGCTTCCCGGTTACCAGCATGTCGACAAACTGGTGTGCCAGGTGCGGGTGAGACCCGCCGTGCCCGCCACCTTGTGTGAATGACAGGTGCTCTTCTTCGTCTTTATTGTAAACACCAGCCTGGGTAAACGGTGCAATCTCGTCTGGCAGCAGGTGTGCGAAATCCGGGCAGGTTACACGCTCCGGAATTTCCTCCTCGGGCTTACCCGCGGTATGTACAACGAGTTCGTCGCCTTCAATCAGGGGCCATTCTACCGATTTCTTTGAACCATAAACCTCGAAGCCTTCCCGATACTGCCGCGCGGTATCAAACAAGGACCGGTAGACATGTCCGACAACATCGGAATCACCCAGCTTGATGTGGCAGGACTCAATGGCAAACGGAGATCCGTAGTGCTCCTGCAATTCAGCCCGGATGCGCCCGGAACCCACGCAGGAAACCGACACCGCATCTTTTTGTGCAATACCGAGAACCGGCCCGACACAATGCGTCGCGTAATGCATCGGTGGCAGCCCCGGCCAGTAATCCGGCCAGCCTTCCATGTCCTGCTGGTGCGACGCTTTTAGAAACTGGATATCACCAAGCTCACCCGTGTCGTAGAGCTCCTTGATGAACAGGTATTCTCGTGAATAGACAACGGTTTCCATCATCATGTACTTGAGGCCAGTCGACTCGCAAAGCCGCACGATCTCCTCGCACTCTTCGACCGTCGTTGCCATGGGTACCGTACAAGCGACGTGCTTGCCTGCCTTCAGTGCCTGGATCGATTGCTGGCCATGTAGCGGAATCGGCGTATTGATATGCACGGCATCGATATCCGGGTCCGCCAACATATCGTCGTAGCTCGTGTAGCGCTTTGGCACCGAATACCGGTCCGCAGCTTCATCCAGTGATGCCTGCGACCGCTGGCAGACGGCAACAAGTTCTGCCGACGGATGCGCCTGGTAAATAGGGATAAACTCCGCACCAAAACCCAAGCCAACAATTCCGATCCTGATACTCAATGCTTTCTCCCTCGGTCGGTATTCTTATTCTCAGACTATTGGGATCGGCGATACCCATGGAATCGCCATACGCCGTCCATGGTTATCTGCAGCCCGTAGTAGTAGTAGAGGAGTGGTACCCACCGACATGACATGTCGGTGGGTACCCAGGTTCCTGCTTTTGGTCTTGCTAACTTCTGCCTTTAGAAGACGTACCGTGCACCCAACATCAGGCGTCGGTCCGTTTCAATATAGGCCTGTACCTGGTTTTCCGAGCGACCGCGGAAGACAATCGGTTCTTCCGTCAGGTTGATGCCCTCCAGCGTGAACGTCAGGTTGTCGGTGGCGCTCCACGAAACGTTGAAGTCAATCTGTTCGTATTCGTCGACAAACCGCGGTATACGATCACTCCAGTTGGTGTTAGCCAGGAACTCACCACGGTTGTTGTACAGAATACGTGCGCTAAACCTGTCATTCTCGTAGAAAGCGATGAAATTGTACGAGTCGGACAACCCGGTCAAGGCAAACTGATCTTGACTCTGAGGAAGGGCGATGTTGTACGAGACGTCACCATCTACAAAGGTTGCGTTGGCATTAATACCGAAGCCTTGCAGGGCGCCGGTGAAGAAGTGCACCAGGGCGACTTCCCAACCATCGATATTGGCACTCTCCGCATTCGTCGGTTGTTGCACGAGGAATTGCGCCAATGGATCGCCCGGCTGCGGCGGAATGTCATACGCGGTGGCGATGTCGGACGACTGCGCGGCACCACCCGGCTGACTGGGGTCGATGAACTCAGAGGCACCACCCGGGAAATCCTGCGGATTCGCGAGGATCGCCGTCATTGTGAACAGGTTGGTCTCGGTTGCCTCCCAGCCCTGCGCCTGCAATTCCATGAGGGCCTGGCCCGAAACCGTACCCGGCAGGCCGCTTGCGACGTCGGTCAGATCAAACAGAGGCCGCGTTACCTGCTCGATGCCGATGAAGTTCGTAATCGACTTGTCGAAGTAAGCCAGCGTGAAGGCACTGCCTTCGCCATAGTAGTACTCGAACGACAGATCCAGGTTATTGGACTCCAGCGGATCCAGTTGAGCGTTACCGCTGCTGCCAGTCCACTGCCCACCCAGCGCCGTCGCCGTGCCCGGATTACCGGCATTGGTATCGACGAACATATTGCCCAACTCCGGACGCGCGATGGTCTTGCTCAACGACGCACGAACTTTCATGTTGTCATTGAGATCCAGCGAAAAGTCGAGGTTTGGCAGCACGTAGTCATACTTATGCGTCTGCTTGACCGCCGCTGTTTGACCGAATCTCGTCGTAAAGTCGTTGTCCGACGCCCAGTCCTTGGCGATTGGGATCGACTGCACTGATTGGGACTCAACGTCTGTCTCTTCGTAGCGCAGCCCGACTACAACTTGCATCGGCAGGTCGCCGACTTCGCCGTCGAGGATAAGCTCACCGTAGAGCGACAGGGCCGATTCATTGATTGTGCGGTCATTGGTCGCCGTGGTCTTGCGGTTGTTGGCATCGTACATGACTCCGCCGCCGCTGGTGAAGCCGTCAAAGGCTTCCGCGAACTTGAGCGGATCGATGTAGAACGCGTTCTCTCCCACGACCCGGAAGCTGGCGCCCGGAGCAAGGATTCCGCCGGCAGCGGTGTAGTCCGCGATCAGCTCGGCCTCCGACTTGATCAGGTTGTCATGATCGTTGAACTGGCAGGAAATGCAGATCTCTTCGATTGCGTCTTCGCCCATCAACGTCACGATGTCGCCGATGAAGCCCGTGTTCCAGCCACCAAGTTCCTCACGCTGGGAGACATTCACCTGAGAAATTTCGTTGTCGTAATAGCCCATGCCGAAGTTGGCCCGCATTGCACCGCCGTTGTCCCAGGTGAACTTCAACTGGGCCTGGTCCATGGTGCTTGTCTGGTCGCGGAAATCCCTGAGGATCCACTGGGAACCAAGATCTGACTTTTCGAAGACACCATTCGAATTGCCGCCGGCGAAGTTAACCATTTGCCCACCGACCATCGTGCTGGTCGGGCCGGAGCCATCCGCGATGGCCTGCACGGACTGCGCGATATCGGTGGTGAAGTCCATCCACTGCATGGCAACCGCCTGGCCGCCAATGGAGATGGCATCATAAATCGCGCCACCCGGGCCATTGCCGCCTGCCGTTCCTTCGGCCGTATAGACGTCGATATTCATTGTCAATGAATCATTGATCATGTAGTCAAAGTTGACGCCGAATTGTTCCAACTCGTCTCGCAGGTAGAAGAGCGAATTCCGGAATGGCAGCTCTTTGCCTGCCTGTGTGAAATCGCTGCCGCCACCGGCAACGAGCGGCTCACCCAGGAGCGTCGGAACGGTGAAGACAGGATTGCCGTCGAAGTAGGCAAAATCGAACTGGCGAACATAGAAGGGCAGGTCGCCAACACTCTTTTGCGCCTGGTCGTTCCGTGCCCACATCGCATCCAGGGTCAGGGTCATGCGGTCATTGGGTGCGAACTGCGCCGTCAACGAAGCGTTCGTGCGTTCGCGCTCACCCTCTGTGTACGTCATGGACGCATTCGGTATGAATCCGGCCAGTTGATCAGGGCTCGGTTGATTCACGATGGTCGCGTTCGAGAAAGCCGGGATGCTCGGATCGAAAGGCGTTTGCCAGACGAAGAAGCCACCGCCAAGCGCCGTGCGATTCGTGTAATCGCGCTCCTGGTAGGAAGCGAAGGCGGTTATGCCAAAGGTACCCTCGTCATTCTTCCAGCTGCCCAGGCCACTAATCTCCGGCGTAACACTGTCGCCACCGGAGTCGTCAACGGCTTTGGCCTGAATAGAGAACTGCGTACCGAATTCCAGGGGACGATGGGTTTGCACATTGATCGTGCCACCAATACCGCCGGACGGAGCCGACGCCCTGCCGGTCTTGTAAACCTGCAAGCCCGAAACGCCTTCGGATGCAATGTTCGAAAAGTCGAAGGAGCGCGAATTGCCGCCGCCTGAGTTAGCGTTGAGACCAAAGAAATTTGCAGCGTTATCGGCTGCGGGCATCTGCCGGCCGTTCAGTGTCACCAGGTTAAACTGGCCACCGAAACCGCGAATCGTCACCTCGGAGCCTTCGCCCTCTACGCGGTTGACAGAAACACCGGTAATGCGCTGCAGCGATTCGGCGAGGTTGGTATCGGGGAACTTACCGATATCAGTCGCGGAAATGGCGTCCATTACGCCGGAACTCTCGCGTTTGAGATCGAGGGCCGCTTCCAAACTGCCGCGATAACCCGTGACAACGACCTCCTCAACCTCTTGGGCTGCTGCATAACCCGCCATTAACGTGCACGCTGCTGATACCGCAGCGGCTACTTTGGTACGTTTCATCATTTGTGTTTTCCCCACCTGAAGTCCCCCCATAAAAGACCGTTTAAAATATAGACTGTATAAAAAATCTGTTCGAATTGAAAACGATTTCATTCACTCTATCGCAGCTTGTATGCGATCTGCAAATAATTCTACGTATCAAAGCATTAGCATCCCGCACCTGAACATGAAAAACCAGAGTTTATTTTTAATAATCAATAATTTAAAGATATAATTGTTGCTCATGTAACGTTTCGTTTTTGCATAGCACGCGACGCCCGGCAATACGAATCCTGAATCTACCCGATCTACCCGTGTCCAGGCTGCATTGCAATCGCCTCGAGCAATCGGCGGACGTTGCCGCTACACAGCGCGACTGCCGCTTAGTCTGCCTCAGCGATTTCCTTCATCTTCTCCAGCCCTTTCGTGAATAGCTCGCGCCGGCGTTCGATGGCGGCGCTCGCCTCCTCTTCGCTGGATTCGGACGTATCCCACATCACGGTGTACAGCAGGAGGGTCGTGGACTCGCTGACCGGTCGTGCTTCCATGAAGCCGTGATAAAGCGTGTAGTACTCACCCTCGACCGCGGGCTGGGTGTAGCCGTACGACAATTCGGTCTGGGCAATCATGGGTTCCACGACAGTTCCGTTCAAAACGCGCACAGTGCCAATTCCACCGTCGCCGTCGGTAATTTCGCAGTCCACACCGAGCCATTCGCCGATGTCGCAGTAGCCGCCGATCTTCGACCAGACTTCTGCAGCCGGCTTGTCGATCGAAATCTCGAACTCCATGCGAAAGTAGTCCGGTTCGGCTATGGCACTGCAAGTCGCCGTCAGGGCAATCAGGCCAGCTAAAGTCTGTCGTAAGCGCATGTTGGTTTCCTCTGGTTTTGTAATGTTGATTCGTATGGATGGCAGCTCGACAATTCCGCCAAGCAGCTCTCACTTGAGTTTGTTCTACGAGGCTGAAGCGTGTTTGACGCGCCAGCGGTCGATCAGGACAGCAATAATAATCACAGCACCTGTAATTATTCGCTTCGTCGGCTCGGATACGCCAATTTGCGCCAGCCCGTTTTGCAGCACGGCGATTATCAGCACGCCGGCAAACGCGCCAATAATTGATCCACGCCCGCCCATCAGGCTGGTTCCACCAATAACAGCTGCTGCAATTGCGGATAGTTCCAGCCCGATTCCGGCATTGGGGTCTGCCGAACCCAGGTAGGCCGCGTTGAAAATTCCGGCGATGCCTGCCAGCGCGCCGGATACAGCAAGCACCATCAGGCGATAGGGTCGCGGATCGATCCCTGACATGCGGGCCGCCTGTTCGTTGGTACCAATCGCAACGAGGTAACGACCCAACACGGTCCGGGTCAGTACGAACTGTGCGGCTATCACCAGGACGATGGCGGAAATCAATGCAGCGGATACACCAATTCCAGGCAACGGCAGAGCCAGCGACTGAATCTTCGAACCGATGTACATGGTTTGCGATCCGGTCGTCAGGTAAGCGAGGCCGCGCGCCATCTCCAGCATTCCCAGTGTCACGATGAACGATGGCAATGCAAAGTATGCCACCAGCAAGCCATTGAGCATCCCGCAGATGAGGCCGGTTCCCAGCCCCAACAGGCAAGCCGCCCACAAAGGCAACCCCCAGGCGACAGCAGCAACGCCGACAACCGCGGCACAAAAACCCATGACAGAGCCGACCGACAAATCAATGCCTGCAACGATCAGGACCAGGGTCATGCCAACGGTTACGAAAGTCAGTGCCGGCAACTGGTTGAGTATCGTGGTCAGCGTGATAACTGAGAAAAAGTTGTCTGACAGGAGCCCGAAAAACAGAATCAACAAGATCAGCGATGCCAGGATGAAATTATTCTCTGCGTGTCGTCCGACTGATTGCAAAATTTTTGTCATAAAGGTGATGCGTCCCTGCTGCCGGTTGGGGAGTGTCGTGCAACGGAGGCCGTGAACTCACTGAACGCTGCAGCGAGAATAGCCTGCTCCGAATATTCGCTCCTTTCGAATGACCTGACGAGTTTTCGATCAGACAGCACAAGGATGCGATCGCACACTGTTGTCAGTTCCTCTATTTCGCTCGAGGCCATGAAGATTGTCTTGCCTTTTTGCCGCAGGCTGACAAGCAGATCATAGATAGAGTTCTTGGTGCGCACATCGACGCCGCGCGTCGGCTCGTCGAGCAACAAGATATCGGAATCTCGATGCAGCCATCGCGCAAGCAAGGCCTTCTGCTGGTTGCCACCGCTGAGTTCGCGAACATCCTGGGCCAGGTCCCGGCAGCGGATCGAGAGCTTTTCGACAAGCTGAGCGCCAGCCGATCTTTCTATTTTGGAATCAATACGTTGCAGCATCTTCAGGCCCGCAGAACCTGGCACCATCATGTTGATGAGCAGCGACTGGCCGCGAAAGAGGCCCATCGATTGGCGGTCTTCTCCGAGAAACGCTATGCCGCTGCTGACTGCCTGCCCGGCATTCAATACTGCTTGTTCCTTGCCATTATCGATTCGCTGCACCGCTCCACCGGTGAGCGGCACCAGCCCGAACAGGGCCGACAGCAGTTCGCTTCTGCCGGCACCGGCAAGCCCTGCCAGGCCGACGATTTCGCCGGACCTGAGCACAAGACTTGTGGCATAGGGAAGATCGTCGGTGGTCAGGTCTGTTGCGTTCAATACAACACGTGCATCGCCCACGCTATCCCTCCGCTCAGCCGAAGTCGACTGGCTTCGTCCGCTCATTGCCTCAACCAGGTCCGGGATTGTTGTCTGCTGCGTTGACGCCGTCAGGACAAGTTCCCCGTCCCGCAGGACCGACACCTTGTCGGCAACACTGAGGACATCGTCAAGCCGATGACTGATATAGATAATCGATGTTCCCGCCGCGGCCAGATCTGCAACGATGCTATGCAGATGGTCTGCCTGCGGCGCAGTTAGTGCCGCCGTCGGCTCATCGAGAATGAGCAGCCTGCAATCGATAGAAATTGCCTTGGCAAACTCCAGCAATTGACGATCCGCCAGGCTCAGGGTTTCGGCGGGCGAAGCTGGATCAATGTTCTGCAGCCCCACACGCCGCACCAGCTTTATAGCCCGTGCATTGAGTGCTTTTCGGTCGATTGCCAGGCCTTTGCGTGGCAATGCCCTGAGGGATATGTTTTCCGCCACGCTCAGCGTCTCGATGCTGCTCAATTCCTGCGCGGCACAGGCAATCCCGGCAGCATACGAGTCTCGGGGCCCCTGCGGCTCGTAGATGCTGCCGTCGAGTCGGATTTCGCCGCCGTCCTTGCGAAGATTACCCGCAAGGATATTGACAAGCGTCGACTTCCCGGCGCCGTTTTCCCCGACAATCGCATGTACTTCGCCGCCGGCGATCTCGAGTTTGACGCCTTTCAGGACAGGTGCAGCAAATGCTTTGTCGAGACTGCTGATGGAAAGGCGAGCCGATTCCGTCATGGTTCGACTATTCGAGCGTATCGATCGCAACCAGGTCGACCGGGGTTGCCTTGTCGTCCCGAGTCGTATCACCTCTTAATGCCGCCAGCGCAAACTCAACGCCGTAAACGGCCAGTTGGTCGCCATGTTGGTCAACGGTAGCGAGGATTTTTCCTTCCCTGATCAGTCCCTGCACGGCAGAAATATTGTCGAAACCGACGACCTTGACAGCACCCCCCCTGCCCGACTGGGTGATAGCCGCGACGGCGCCAAGCGCCATGTTGTCATTGGCCGCCAGGATCGCGTCCAGTTCAGGATGCTGTACAAGAATTCCGGAAGTGACTGTCACCGCGGCCGTCTGATCCCACTGTGCACTTTGCTGCGCAACGACTTCAATTCCGGCGTCATTCATGGCTTTCAGGAAACCGGCCGTTCTTCTTTGACTGTTAAAAGCGGTCGGCACACCTTCCAGTATGGCCACTGACTCGCCTGCTTCCATCGTCGCAGCAAGAAAATTGCCGACTTTTTCAGCACCTGCGAAGTTGTCCGGGCCGACAAAGGGTATCCGCAGTCCATATTCCGCAAGAATGTCGCCATCCAGTTTGTTGTCTATATTGACCACGACGATGCCAGCCTGCACGGCCCGTGCCAGTGCAGGCACAACTGCCTTGGAGTCGGCCGGAGCGACGACAATCGCGTCCACACCGGAGGCAATCATCTGGTCAATCAGGGCCACTTGCTGCGCGAGGTCAATCTCGTTCTTGATGCCATTGACAATCAGGTTGTATGCGCCTTCGTTTTGCGAGTGATGCTGCCTTGCACCGTCAGCCATCGTGACAAAGAACTCGTTTGCCAGGGACTTCATGATGAGCGCCACCGTGGGCCGGTCTTCCGCTGTGCTTTTTCCACTACCGGCGTCGCCAGCCGTGCCGGAATCGCCTGCTGAACCACAGGCAGTCATTGTGAGCGCACACAAAGTGGCAAACAGTAGTCTCATCGGGATACCTCGGGCGTGTGCCAGCATCTCGCGCTGGCGAATATCAACAATTGATATACTCTACCGGTCATCAGGCGCAAATGAAAATAGACAAGCTCATCCGGGGTGCACGTATGAAACCACAATTCCGAACATTGCTTTGCTGCTCGCTGTTAGGCTTCACCGGGCTGGTCTCGGCCCAGAGTAGCGACAGCATCTCCATCATTTTTGACACGGACTTCGGCATGCCGCCGACGGACGATGCGTTGGCGCTGATGCTGGCGCTGCAGTCGCCCGAACTGGAAGTTCTCGGCGTTACGACGGTTGCCGGCAACAAGAGTCTCGAGCAGGCAACTTCCGACGCGCTTCGAATGCTCGAGATCGCTGAACGGACAGATATCCCGGTCTACGCAGGCGCCGATCTGCCCCTGGTTCACAGGGTCAGTGACTTCGCGATAAATAGTTATGGCAGCTGGTATTCCGACGAAGCACCTCCCGAACCCTACGGCGGCTTCGCCAGGAAGAAGATTGAGTCTGAATCTGCAGCGGCCTATATCGAGCGTGAAGTGATGGCCAGCCCAGGGGAAATTACGATTGTCGCCCTCGGTCCGTTGACGAATGTCGCTCTCGCGATTCAGAACAGTCCCAACTTCGCTGCCAACGTCAAACAGCTGGTCATCATGGGTGGCGCAGTCGCCTCGCTGCCCGACGGTGCCGGCAATATTACGCCCAATGCCGAGTACAATTTCTGGGTAGACCCGGAAGCTGCCAGGATCACACTACGTTCCGGCATCCCGATCGAGCTTTCACCATTGAACGTGTCTCGAAAGTCGGCGCTGACAAAAGACTGGTATGACAAGATGATCGCCGTGGATACACCGCTGACCAACCTTCTGCAGGTCAGTCTCGGACCTCGCTTCGAAGAGAATCCGGACCAGGTATGGCTTATGTATGACCAGATTGCCGTTGCCAGCCTTATTGATCCGACACTGGTGACGACCGAAAAAATGGTTGTCGACGTAAACGACAATCACGACATCAGCTATGGCGTTTCTGTTGCCGGATCAAACGTGTGGCCGGGTGCGGAAGGCGCGCAGCAAATGAATGTGCAATACGATTTGGACTGGCCGCGTTTCATTGAATTGTTTATCGAACGCGTGCAGAGGCCGGTTGGCGAGTAGTCGGGCGTGCGGCGAGCGCTCAAGTCACCGATACCAACATTGTTGCTGATGCTGCGGTTAATTTTCGGCACTTCCGTTGTGGAGAACCATTAATGGACAAGAAAATGCGCGTTGTCGTCGCAGGAGGCGGAACGGCTGGTTGGCTGGCGGCTTATAGTCTGGCCAAGAGGCTGGGCAACTTGCTTGATGTCACGTTGGTCGAATCCGACGCGATCGGAACCGTGGGCGTTGGCGAAGCGACTGTCCCTACCATGCGCAGATTTCACGCATTTTTCGGCATCGACGAGCGTGAATTCATGCGCTCAACTCAAGCCACATTCAAGCTTGGCATTGTATTCGACAACTGGGGTGCACCGGGCGACAGCTACGCGCACACGTTTGGTGAAATCGGCCAAAGTAACTGGATGGTGGAGTTTCACCAGTACTGGTTGGAAGCACAAGCCAACGGCTTTGGTGGCAACCTGGAGGACTATTGCCTTGAACTGAAAGCGGCGAAGGCCGGCAAGTTTGCAGTGAAGGCTGGCGAAACACATCTAAAATACGCTTTTCATCTTGACGCAACTGCGTATGCCAGGTTTCTGCGCCAGAAAAGCGAATCACTCGGCGTCCGGCGAGTCGAAGGCAAGATTAGCGAAGTCACGATTGATCCGGATACGGGCAATATCCAATCGCTGGAATTGGAGCAAGGGCAACAAGTCGCCGGCGATTTCTTTGTCGATTGCACGGGATTCAGGAGCCTGCTGCTCGGCGATGCGTTGAAAGTTGAATTCGAGGACTGGAGCCATTGGCTGGCTGCCGACCGCGCTCAGGCAGTTCAAACGACAAGTACAGAGCCACCGCCTCCTTATACGCGCTGCATCGCACACTCTTCCGGTTGGCAATGGCGTATTCCGCTGCAGAGCCGAACTGGCAACGGCATTGTCTACAGCAGCCGGTTTTGCTCCGACGACGATGCCCGTGCCACTTTGCTCGGCAATATTTCTGGAGAAACCATTACCGAGCCCCTCCTCTTGAAATTTCGGACCGGACGTCGAATTGACCCGTGGCACAAGAACTGCGTGGCGATTGGCTTATCTGGCGGCTTTCTCGAGCCCCTCGAGTCGACCAGCATCCACTTGATTGACACGTCGCTGGTGCGCCTGATGAAACTCTTTCCGTTCGCTGGCGCAATGGCCCCGCTCGCCGAACAATTTAATCAGGAGACTCGGATCGAATGGGAGGCCGTCCGTGATTTTATCATCCTGCATTACAAGCAGACGCAACGGGACGACAGCGAATTCTGGAACTACTATCGAAACATGGATATCCCGGACAGTCTCGCTCACCGCATTGAAATTTTTAAGGAAAACGGCTTTACATGGCCGGATTCAGTGAGTTTTTTCCCCGCACATTCATGGACTCAGGTAATGATCGGACAGGGCTTGCTCCCGGAACATCGTCACGGTGCAAGTCGTATCTTGTCGCCGGAGGCTCTGAAAGTAGAGCTTGAAAAGCTGAGTTCATTTGTAAGTCACAATCTTGCCAAGCTGCCGGATCACAGCGACTTTATCAAACAGTACTGCCCGGCGGAGAATTGAATACCGGAAGAATCGTCGCAGCTGTCATCACATTTATTTGAGTAGAAAATGCACACACAAACAGACCTCGCAATCGAACCACGCGACGCACTGATCGTCGTCGATGTTCAAAATGATTTTCTTCCCGGCGGCGCATTGGCCGTAGCTGACGGTGATGCCGTGATTCCGGTGATCAATGAATGCATGCGGCTGTCCGCGGTCAAAGGCATTCCGGTGTTTGCGACACGCGACTGGCACCCGGCCGACCACTGTTCGTTCGCACCGAATGGTGGAATATGGCCGGAACACTGCGTCGCTGACAGCCCGGGCGCGCAGTTCGCGGAACGG
>JAUHZT010000062.1 GCA_030425905.1 Gammaproteobacteria bacterium | reverse complement strand
CTCCGGGGCTTAGGCTTATGCGTACGGCGGCCGCGCTCCGGTGATTCCTCGGCCGAATGGCTCACAAACCGGGCAGTGCCCGGTTTGCTCCGCTTTATTTCGGCCGAGGAACCCCCCTCACCCGGCCGCCCTCAGCAACGGTGGTGGGTTCAAGTTAATTATTCGACATTCTCACGGGGGGCTGGGTGAGGGGGACTGTTTTGCCGAAATAAAGCGGAGCGCCACGCAAGTGGCGTGAGCCATTCGGCAAAACAGTCACCGGAGCGCAGACCCCGTGCGACCAACCGGAATCACCGGAGCGCGGCCGCCTTGCGACGAACCCAACGCCCCGGTGAGCATGACGTTTCGATAACCCGGGTTTGTTTAGGGTTTTGCGAGGGCCTGATCTAGATCGGCGATGAGATCGTCGAGCGCTTCGATGCCCACTGACAATCGAATGAGCTGATCACTGATGCCTAGTCGAGCTCGTTCGGCCTCGGGTACTGAGGCGTGTGTCATGATGGCCGGGTGTTCAACCAGGCTTTCGACGCCACCGAGGCTTTCAGCCAGCGCGAAGACTTCACAACGCTCCAGGAAGCGGCGTGCATCGTCAAGGCTGCCCTTGATAAAGAACGTAACGATACCGCCGAAGGCCGTCATCTGCCGGACTGCGAGTTCATGCTGCGGGTGCGACGGCAAGCCCGGGTAGAGCACGCTTTCCACGCGTTCATCAAGCTCCAGCCATTCCGCAATCGCCTGCGCACTTGCACAGTGCCTTTCCATACGCACGTCGAGCGTCTTGACGCCACGCAGTGCCAGAAAACTGTCAAAAGGTCCGGCTATTGCACCGATGGAGTTCGACAGGTAGGCGAGTCTTTCTGCGAGTTGCTCATTGGCCGTAACCGCGATGCCGCCAACCATGTCCGAATGGCCGTTAATGAATTTGGTGGCCGAATGCATAACGATATCGATGCCGTGCTCAAGCGGCCGCTGCAGGTATGGGGTCGCAAACGTATTGTCGGCAACCACGATGATGTCGCGCGCTCGTGCCAGTTCGGCAATCGCTTCAAAATCGACGATTCTAAGCAGCGGGTTGCTGGGGCTTTCGATCCAGATCATGCGCGTGTTTTCACGCAATGCCGCCTCGGCAACGTCCGGGTCCGTCAAATCCACGAAACTGAATTGCAGGCCGGCACTTCGTTCCCGCACGTTGTGGAACAGGCGCCGCGTGCCTCCGTACAAGTCATCCATCGCGAGTACATGCGCGCCGGAATCCAGCAATTCGAGAATTGTCGCAGTCGCCGCCATGCCGGATGCGAACGCAAAGCCGTGAGTACCCGACTCGAGATCCGCCAGGCAGCGCTCATAGGCCTGCCGCGTCGGGTTGTGCGTGCGCGAATATTCGTAGCCCTTGTGCTTGCCGGGACTTTCCTGCACGTAGGTTGAGGTCTGGAAAATCGGCGGCATGATCGCGCCTGTTACCGGCTCGGGGCTTTGCCCGCCGTGGATTGTGCGCGTTGCGAATTTTTTGTCTTTGCTTTGCATAACTTTGTCCTTGGCAGCGCCAGTCAGATTTGCCGGCGCAGGTAGTTGAGGACATCGGACCGCGTGATGAGCCCGAGAAATTCATCCCCGTCCATGATGGCAGCATACGGCTGGACACGCAGCATGGCCACGAGATTATTGATACTGGCCGTCCGGTCAAGCTGGATGAAAGCCGATTCCATCGCCTCCTCGACCGTGGCCGTCATGAGTTCCGGGTGACCGAATACGAACCGCAAAATTGTATCTTCTGTGATAACACCAACAATCTGTCCGTCATGCATAACCGGCAATTGCGAAAAACCAGCATTGCGCAAACGATTGTGTGCGGTCGTTACAATGTCGGTTGGTCCTACCGTAATTGTCGCGCGCTCCCCGTGCGGACGACCAATCAAATCGCGCAGGTCACCGAACTGTTGCCGCTCGATGAACCCCTGGTCTTCCATCCAGAAGTCGTTGTACAGCTTCGATAAGTATTTGTTGCCTGTATCGCAGGCAAACGTCACCACCTTCTTTGGCGTCGTTTGCTCGCGACAGTATTTCAAGGCTGCAGCCAACAAGGTCCCGCTGGAAGAGCCCGCCAGCAGCCCTTCGGTGCGCAGCAGGTTGCGAGCGGCGGCAAAGGACTCGGCATCGCTGATGCAATACGCTTTCCTGACCTGGCTGAAGTCGGCAATGTCGGGGATGAAGTCCTCGCCAATGCCCTCGACCAGCCAACTGCCTCCTTCACCCAGCGTTCCTTCGTTGATGTAGTCCGCGAGCACCGAGCCTTCGGGATCCGCGAGGATCAGGTCCACCTCCGGTGCGTGCTGCGCAAGATATTTGCTAAGACCCGAAACCGTGCCGCTGGACCCCACGCCGAGCACGATCGCATCCACGTCGCCATCCATCTGCTCGATAATTTCCGGCCCGGTTGTCAATTCGTGCGCAAGCGGATTGTCCGGGTTGCCAAACTGGTTGATGAAATAGGCGCCCTTCTCATCTGCAATGCGCTTTCCGAGATCCTGGTAGTACTCCGGGTGACCTTTGCCAACGTCAGATCGCGTCAATACCACTTCAGCGCCCATCGCGCGCAGATTGAAGATTTTCTCCTGGCTCATTTTGTCAGGCAGGACAAGGACAAGCTTGTAGCCCTTCTGCGCAGCAACCAGCGCGAGGCCGAGCCCGGTATTTCCGGCTGTCGCCTCGACCAGCGTATCGCCCGGTTTGATGTCACCTCGCTTTTCAGCCTGCTCGATCATCGATATTCCGATACGATCCTTAATCGAACCGCCCGGATTCATGAGTTCGAGCTTGATAAACAGCCGGCATAAGCCCGTGTCGAGGCGCGTCGCCTCGAGCATCGGCGTCTGGCCGACCATGTCCAGAATATTGGAATAGATTGTCATATGCGCGCAGCTACACTGTGGGTTTCAACTGAAAGCTTTGGCGAGTGTACGCGAGACCGGCGGGGCGGAACCAGCCCACGTGGATAACAGGCATGTCTGAGGAAACCGATATCGCAACGCTCCTGCGCGACGCAAGCACGCGGCTTGCCGATTGCAGCGAATCGCCGCGCCTTGATGCAGAAATACTGCTGGGTCGGGCTATCGATATGCCGCGCAGCTACCTGTTTGCACACCCCGAGGACGCGCCAGACCCGGCGGCCGTTGCGCGCTTTGAAAAAGATCTCGAACGCCGGCTGGCGGGCGAGCCGATGGCTTATATCACGGGCCATCGCGAATTCTGGTCGATGGAACTGATGGTGACGCCGGCAACGCTCGTGCCGCGGCCGGAAACGGAAATACTGGTGGACCTCGCCTTGCAGGAGATCCCTCGCGATGTCGCGTGGAACGTGCTGGATCTCGGCACCGGCAGTGGCGCAATTGCACTTGCTATAGGTCGGGAGCGGCCCTTGTGCAGCATAGTCGCGACCGACCAGAGTGCCGCCGCATTGCGCGTTGCGGAACAAAATGCGCGGCAGTACGACGTCGCCAACATCGAGTTTATCGAAGGCTCATGGACCACGCCGCTGGGTGATCGTCGCTTCGACCTTATAGTTTCCAACCCCCCCTACATCAGGGCCGGCGATGCGGCCCTTGCCCAGCTTCGGCAAGAACCACAATCAGCGCTGGTTGCCGGCAACGATGGACTGGACGATATCCGCCATCTTGCCGCAGCCTGCGGCAAGCACCTCGTGGAGGGCCGCGCATTGATGCTTGAACACGGTGCGGACCAGGAAGCCGAGGTTGCGCGCATTCTTGCCGACGCTGGCTGGACCGAGATCGCCTGCACCCGTGATTTTGCGGGTCTGCCGCGCATCAGCACAGCGCGCAAGCCTGCGTCGCGTCGCGATCTGTGATACATAGCGGGCACACTTTTAGATTGCGAGACGACATGATCACATTCAAGACAAATCACGGCGACTTTCAGGTGAAGCTGTTTGACGACAAGGCGCCTGTTACCTGCGAAAACTTTCGCCAGTATGTTGAAGACGAGTTCTTCAACGGCACTATTTTCCACCGCGTTATCCCAAACTTCATGATCCAGGGTGGCGGGTTCGACGCCGATATGAGTCAGAAGAAGACGCGCGCCCCGATCAAGAATGAAGCCGACAATGGCGAAGGCAATCGGCGCGGCACTTTGGCGATGGCACGAACGATGGATGTGAACAGCGCGACGGCCCAGTTCTTCATCAACCTTAAAGACAACGACTTCCTGAACCACAGCGGCCGCGACTTTGGTTATGCCGTGTTCGGCGAAGTTGTCGATGGCATGGACGTTGTCGACAAGATTGCAGGCGTTCAGACCGGCAATCATGGCGGGCATCAGGACGTCCCCGTAGAAACCGTAGAGATCATCTCGGTTAGCAGCGAGGCGGCTGCGGATTAGTCATGAATAGACCGGACTAAAGCAGGCTCACGTGTCAATCGGCGGTCGCGACTGGAAAGCGATGTGGCTTGGCCTGCTGGAGGCTTCGCTGTTGGTCACCGCCCTGTTTTCTTTCGCGACCAGCTTCGACGAGTGGCATCGACTGCTGGAGCTGTTTTCACATTTCCGGCTGCAATACCTCGTCATTGCCGCAGTGCTCACCTGCGCTTTTCTGTTCTTGCGCTGGCCGGGATATATCCTGCTGGGGCTGGCAACGATTGCTGTTAACGCTTGGCACGTTGTGCCCTGGTATCTGCCGGTTGAACATAGCCCGGTCGCTGACAGTGATATTCGCATCCTGCATGCGAATATCCTGGTCAGCAACGACAGCTCCGATAGATTCTTTATGGCGGTGACGAAAGCGGATCCGGATATTGTTGTGATGCAGGAGGCCACGCCCGAATGGATATCGTCCCTTGGATCGCTCGACACTATCTACCCGTATAAACTCGTCGAGCCCCGAAACGACCCGTTCGGCATCGCGCTTTACTCGAAGTACCCGCTTGAGTCCTCCGTAGTGAATGCTGCAGAGCCCTTCGGCTTTCCCCAAATCATTGCTACAGCCGCTATCGGCGACAAACGCCTGCATATTCTGAGTGCGCATCCAGCGAACCCGGTTGGCGCCAGTAACGCCAACGGCCGTAACCTGCAACTGGACGGACTCGCCGAACTTGCTGCACGCACACCAGCGCCACTCGTTGTAATCGGCGACCTGAACATCACGATGTGGGCACACCACTACCGCTTGTTCGAAGAGAAAAGCAGACTCAAGAACGCGCGCCTGGGATTCGGCATCAAACCGACCTGGCCATTGTTCATGCCTTTCGCGATGATTCCGATCGACCAGTGCCTTGTATCCGATGATATCGAAGTCACTGACTTTACGACCGGACCGAATATTGGTTCGGATCATCTGCCGATAGTTGTAACATTGCGCCTGCACTAATTACCCACGGCATTCGCTTCCGAAATTGCGGATTCACAGGAGAAAAAGAGAATGAGTAACGATCTCGGTTCGCAGGCAACAGTGAAAACAGAAGAATGGACCTCAACCAGATAACACTGCCCTGCACTGATTACGACGAATCGGTCGCTTTCTACTCGGGCCTCGGGCTTACGCTTATCGTAGACAGCCCGCCCCGCTACGCGCGTTTCGAAACCAGTTCCGGTACTACGCTTTCAATTCACGAATGCAGTCCTGCGCAGGCAAGCAGCGGCACGGTGGTCTATTTCGAAGTGGATGATGTCGACGCTCGTGTTGCGGAACTTAAGAACGACGGTTACATCTTTGACAGCGGACCGGTTGATGAACCCTGGCTGTGGCGTGAAGCGCGCCTCCGCGATCCGGCTGGCAACCCGATCTGTATTTTTCATGCGGGCGACAATCGTCGCAACCCGCCCTGGCGGATCAAGGATAAGTAAATAGTCGCGTCAGGCCCAGGTTCCCTGCGGGCCTGTTGTCGCAGGGCTGGAATACAGTTTTTCGGTAAGCTCGCGCTGCATTTGTGTCAACTCTCCCGCCGGCGCGGCTACCACCCTTATCATCTCTATCAGTGATTGCGCCTGTTCCGGGCTGAAGGTCTTCTCGTTACGTTGCACCAGCGTTTCCAGCTGCGATTCGATGAGCTGGGGCGCCGCAAGCATATGTACAGACGCGGTATAGAGTTGCGAAGCGGCGCGCGCGTCGAGCGAAAAATTTTCTTCGAACTGCGAGATGGCAACAGACTTTTGCTCTGAGCTCAGGTCTCCTTCAAGCTTTGCAATACCGACAGTCAATACGGCCGCCAACTGCACCGGATCTTCAAGCGCAAAAATCGGATCACCCTCAAATTTGTTTCTCCAGGCACGCCGGCGGCGCCAGGACCACGGGTTGATCCAGCCAAGGTCAACACCGATGCGATCGAGCAGATACAAGACAGAAATGATTGATCCGAGCAGGCCAATAAGTATGTGCATGAGTGCCCCGTCAGCTTGCAAACCCTTCGACAGGGCCTGATGATAGCCGAATAATAGTGTCCAAATCAGGTACTGCCTCCTGTTTTGGCACGGAAGAGGCCCTGGCTGATGCTGGAATTACGCCCCAACTGCGAATCGTGCGACACCGACATCGCCGTCGATTCAACTGACGCGATGATCTGCACGTTCGAATGTACGTTTTGCCGCGATTGCGCTCAGAACAAGTTTCAGCTCGTTTGCCCTAACTGCGGCGGCGAACTCGTAAGGCGACCCATTCGACCTGCGGCTAAGCTGCTTACGCACCCCGCCTCATCCAGGAGGGTTGTGAGCAAATAGAAGTGTTTCACCTATTGGTTAGCTTCTCACAATTACATAGAAAAAAAAGAAATGGCCCGCCGATGCAATACACCGACAGTACAAACTGGCTCGATACACCCAAGAAGATCGGGAGGGAAGAACATCCTCTTCGGACCGTTTCGATTCTTGATCAGCTCTTTCACCGAGGGTGTCATCAGACTGGGGATGCGTTGATGTCCCAGGAAGCACTACAGGCCGCGAAGAGCGGCAAGAGAACCGGACCTATGCAATCACGCGCACTCCTTTGCTTGACACTGATGTGTACTGTTGGTCATTTCAGTATCGCCTATGGCCAAACTGATGATCGCGAAGCAATACTTGCGGTGATGGAGAAAGCCTTTGCAGCCGTACGCTCCAACAACCCGGATGACTGGCGAGCGATTCAGCTGGCGGAAGGTACATCTCTGTCGTTCAGGCCCGGCCCTGCAGCGCGACCAGAAGACCTGGAAATGCGGATTTGGAACAATGAGGGATTCCTGGCCGACCTCAAACCCGATGGTCACGATTACGTGGAACGCTGGACCGATGAACCCAAAGTTTTGATTAGAGGTCCGATTGCGGCGGTGTGGGGAGAATACGAATTCTGGATTGACGGTGAATTTTCGCACTGCGGTGTCGACTCTGTTGATCTCGTCAAAATCGAAGGTGAGTGGAAAATTGCGAACTTTGTGTGGACAGTTGAAAAGGAGAGCTGCCCCACTGCACCAAGCCACTGAGGCAGCTTTGAGTGAGCGACTGCCTTCAGCCGACGCAAGTCGGGCAATGTCCGCGCTGGCGACGTTGGCAAAATAGTAGTGTTGAAAAAAGCACTGCAGACAGTTAACCGAAGAGGAGCGAAATAATGACAAAAGAACTCATGTACCTGACCTGGGTTGCCACCCTCACGGCTGTTCTCTGGATACCGTATATCCTGAACACAATCATGGTGCGCGGTCTTGGTGGCGCCGTTGGCTACCCGGATAACCCGCAGCCGCTTGCTGCCTGGGCGACACGAATGAAGGCAGCGCACTACAACGCCGTCGAGAATCTCGTGGTTTTTGCAGCGCTGGTACTGGTTGCCAACGCAGCAGGCATCAGCAATGAAACGACGGTGCTGGCCTGCACTGTCTATTTCTGGGCCCGCGTTGCTCACTACCTGATTTACGGTTTCGGCATACCCTGGCTGCGCACACTCTCGTTCGCTGTGGGCTTCCTCTGCCAGATCGCACTGGCATGGCAAATTCTTACCTGACGTTCTGCGCCTGATCATTCTTGAGGTCGACCTCAAGAATGATCGGGCCCGAAAGTTCGTCCGGCAAGCTATTGTTATTGTCGAAACGGTTCCAGTGGCTGTTCGCAATAAAGTAGAACTTGTCGCCCTGCACCTGTCCGAGGTTCGGCTCATCAAACTCGGGCAGGTTCATTGCAAGAATTCGCGAACCTGTAATGCGTGTCCCGGCGGCATCAAGACTTAGCTCGACAACCCGGTGCGGGCGAATGCCGTTTTGAATTGCAATCAGCCGCCCCTTGTAAGCGTAGAGACCGTCGATGCCGTACAAGCTGACCGCTTCATTTGACTCGACTTGCACGATCGCCCCGCTCTTTAGCTCGACACGCGCCAGCCCGCCTATATAGTCGGCAATATAAACGTGGTTTCCCGACTCATCCAACGCAAGCCCCTGTGGCGAGCCCAGCACGCCGCGACTAACGAGTGTGGAGAAGGATTTGCTGTTGAGATCGTAGCGGTAAACAACGCCATCGGTTTGGTCCGCAAGCACTAACGTGTCGTCATCAACAAATTCGAGATCGCCCAGAACCTGCTGGCCTGCAGTCTTTGGCAAGTAAGCGCGGGTCGTAAGCTCACCACTCGCGAGATCCATAGCGAACAGTCCGGTACGTCCGGCATAGTCATCGTCGAGCCCCGCGAATTGCGCTACGGCCGAACTCACGTACCAGAGCTTGCCTTCATGCAGGCGCATTCCGTAGACACTCCAGTGCGGCCCGGCTTTCGCCGTCAGAAGCGTCTTGGCACCGGCCGCGACGCGCACGATGTCGCCATGACGAATACTGCCGAGATACAGGTCACCGCTGCCATTGATCGCGATACCCTCGGGTATGAAATCCGATCGCTCCAGCGTGTAGGCAACGCGTGCTGAACCTACCGGCTCGTACAGGTCGGCTACTGCTTTTTCGTAGTCATCCCATCCCGTCAGTGTCTGCAATGTCGCAAACTCTTCGAGGTTTGCCACGCCGAAGTCCACACGTTGCAGCAGCAGGCGCTCCAGTGTGGCCAGTGAAGCTTCGGGATCGCTATCAAGTGCTTGTGCAAGCGCGAGATTGAACAAACCGCCTGCAAAACCCGGACGCGCGGCTGATGCCGCTTCCGCATATTCGCGCATGCTCGCGTAGTCCTCGGCCTGATACGCGGAAATCATGGATGCACGCGCGTCAAGGTAGGCATCGGCGAGGCTAACGATCGGTGTCAGCAAGCATGCGGCGAACAACACTGCCGCGAAAGGTAAGTTCAGATCAGGCAGCGCTCTTTTCATTAGGATCATAGCCAAGATTCGGTGACAACCAACGTTCAGCTTCGACCACAGACAGGCCTTTCCGTTCCGCATACGACTCCAACTGGTCACGACCGATCTTGCCCACTGCAAAGTAGCGCGACTCCGGATGCGAGAAATAGAAGCCGCTGACGGCGGCCGTCGGGTACATGGCGTATGAATCGGTAAGCTGCAAGCCGATACTGGCCTCGGCATCGAGCAACTTCCACAGCTTCGCTTTCTCGGTATGCTCCGGGCAGGCCGGGTAACCGGGTGCAGGACGAATGCCGCGATAATCCTCGGCAATCAGCTCTGCATTGGTCTTGGACTCATCCGGTGCGTATGCCCAGAACTCACGCCGTACGCGTTCGTGCATGTATTCAGCCAGCGCCTCGGCCAGCCGGTCAGCCAGTGCTTTTAGAACAATCGAGCTGTAATCGTCATGCTCGGCTTCAAATCGCTCGATATGCGGCTCAATGCCAATACCTGCGGTTAGTGCGAAGCCCCCTACATAGTCTTTCAGGCCACTGGCGAGGGGTGCGACGTAGTCGGCCAGGCAATGCTGCGCGAGCCCTTCGGACTTGGCGCGCTGCTGGCGTAAATGGCACAGGCGAAGCTGCTCTGTATCGCGCTTGTCGTCGGCGAACAACAGAATATCTTCAGCATCATCCGAATTGGCCGGCCAGAAACCCACCACGGCACGGGCCTGCAGCCAGCGCTCGTCTATGATCGAATCCAGCATCCTGTTGGCATCTGCAAACAAGGCACTCGTAGCTTCGCCGACAACGTCATCGCTAAGGATCGCAGGAAACTTGCCGTGAAATTCCCAGGCATTGAAGAACGGCATCCAGTCAATGTAGTCGCGCAAGACCGCCAAATCGATATCCGCAAAAACCCGCGTACCGAGGAACGTCGGCACCGGCGGCCGGTAACCACTCCAGTTGATATCCGGCCGGCGACGCCTCGCCGCGGTCAGCGACAATTGTGGCGCCAGGCGCTTGTTGCCCGCATGCCGTTCGCGTCGACGAGCATTCTCGGCACGTGTTTTCTCGATCAGTACAGACCGCGACGCCTGCTCAGTGAGCGCCTGCGCGATACCAACCGAGCGCGAGGCATCCTTGACGTAAATAACAGGCCCCTGGTAATTCGGCTCGATCTTCACGGCCGTATGCGCCGGAGAGGTGGTGGCACCGCCAATCAGAAGTGGCAAATCGAACTTGAGGCGCTGCATTTCCGACGCGACGTTCACCATCTCGTCGAGTGACGGCGTAATAAGGCCCGACAGCCCGATGATCTGCGCGTTCTCCCGGCGTGCCGCCTCGAGTATCTTGTCGCAGCTCACCATAACGCCCAGGTCCACCACTTCGAAGTTATTACACTGCAGCACTACACCAACAATATTCTTGCCAATGTCGTGCACGTCACCCTTGACGGTCGCGAGAACGATCTTGCCATTGCTGCTGCGCGCACCGTCTTTCTCTTCTTCAATAAATGGAATCAGGTGCGCAACGGCCTTCTTCATAACCCGCGCAGACTTCACCACCTGTGGCAGGAACATCTTGCCGTCACCGAACAGGTCGCCCACTACGTTCATGCCGTCCATCAGCGGCCCTTCGATAACATCGAGCGGCCGCGTGGCATTAAGACGGGCTTCTTCGGTATCGGCAACGACAAACTCGTCAATACCCTTCACGAGGGCATGCGACAGGCGCTTCTCGACGGGCCACTGGCGCCATTCGAGATCCTGCTTTCTGGCTGGCCCACTGCCCGCCTGGTCCTTGTACTTTTCGGCGAGTTCCAGCAATCGCTCGGTGGAATCCGCACGCCGATTCAGCACGACATCTTCAACGGCATCACGCAAGTCGGTTGGCAGATCCGCATAAATAGCGAGCTGACCCGCATTGACGATCCCCATGTCCATGCCGGCGCGAATAGCATGGTAGAGAAACACGGAGTGAATCGCTTCGCGTACGACATTGTTGCCACGAAACGAGAAAGACACGTTGCTCACGCCACCGCTAACGAGCGAGTGCGGCAGACTCTCCTTGATACCCCGGGTCGCTTCGATAAACGCAATGCCGTATTCGGCATGCTCTTCGATACCGGTCGCGACAGCGAAAATATTCGGGTCGAAAATAATGTCCGACGGCTCGAACCCTACTTGTTCTGTCAGGATGTCGTAGGAGCGTTTACATATCGCGATCTTGCGCTCGACCGTATCGGCCTGCCCCTGCTCATCGAACGCCATGACCACGACAGCGGCACCGTACGCGCGCACGAGCCTGGCTTGTGCGACAAAGGACTCCTCACCTTCTTTAAGGCTAATCGAGTTAACAACAGACTTGCCCTGCACGCACTTCAGCCCGGCCTCGATGACGGTCCACTTCGATGAATCGATCATAATCGGGACTTTGGAAACGTCGGGTTCGGATGCAATCAGGTGCAAGAACTTGACCATTGCATGCTCCGAGTCGAGCATGCCCTCATCCATGTTCACATCGATTATCTGCGCACCATCTTCTACTTGCTGGCGCGCCACAGCGACCGCTTCGGTGTAGTCATCCGCCTCAATAAGTCGCCGAAAACGAGCCGAGCCTGTCACGTTGCAACGCTCGCCGACGTTCACAAACAGATCGTCCGGCGCGATGTTGAGAGGCTCCAGTCCCGCAAGGCGGCAATGTAGCGGCAGCTCCGGCACTGTCCGTGGCGGTGACTTGCTAACCGCTTTCTTCAACGCGGCAATATGCTCGGGCCGGGTTCCACAACAGCCACCGACCAGGTTAACCAGGCCACTTGCGGCAAACTCGCCAACGACATCGGCCATATCGTCTGGCGTCTCATCGTACTCACCAAACTCGTTGGGCAAGCCTGCGTTCGGGTGTGCGCTCACGCGCGTAGCAGCAATGCGCGACAGTTCAGCAATGTAGGGGCGCAGATCTTTGGCGCCCAGCGCGCAATTCAGGCCGATCATGAAAGGATCAGCGTGACGTACCGAGTTCCAGAACGCCTCGGCTGTCTGGCCGGATAACGTGCGACCCGATGCATCGGTAATAGTCCCGGAAATCATCACCGGCAGCGTGATACCTGCCCTATCGAAAGCTTTCTTGACCGCGAAGATCGCCGCTTTTGCATTCAGCGTGTCAAAGATGGTTTCGATCATCAGGAAATCGACACCGCCTTCAATTAACGCGAGCGTGGCGACTTCGTAGGTTTCCACGAGCGCATCGAAAGAGATATTGCGAAAGCCCGGGTCATTTACATCGGGAGAAATCGATGCGGTGCGGTTCGTCGGCCCAAGCACCCCTGCCACGTAGCAGGTACTGCCGCTGCGGCCTGCATGTGCATCGGCGCATTCACGCGCAAGACGCGCTGCGGCCAAATTCAACTCTGCTACCAGCGACTCCATGCCGTAGTCAGCCATTGAGGGGGCGTTCGAGTTAAACGTATTGGTCTCGATAATATCCGCGCCTGCTTCCAGAAACTGGCGATGGATATCCTGAATAACTGTCGGGCGCGTGATCGACAACAGGTCGTTGTTGCCTTTCAGGTCTCGCTCCCAATCGGCAAACCTCTCGCCGCGATAGTCTTCCTCACTGAGTTTGAAACTCTGAATCATCGTACCCATCGCGCCGTCCAGTATCAGGATGCGTTCATCTAGCGTACTCAGCAGTTTTTCTATGCGTTCGTTGCGATCCATCGATAGGCCTCAGGCGGCTGCCTGTTTGGGCCGAACGCCGAGCGCGTGACAAATTGCGAATGTCAGCTCGGAACGATTCAGCGTGTAAAAATGAAACTCGTTGATGCCTTCAGACTGCAAGCGCTGTACCTGCTCTATTGCAAAGCTCGCTGCAATCATCTGCCGCGTTGCGTCGTCACCGTCGAGCCCGGTGAAACGTTCACACAACCAGTCCGGGACTGAGGCGCCGCACTGACTTGCGAAACGCTGCAGTTGCGGAAAACGCGTGATGGGCAGGATACCGGGCACGATAGACGAGTGAATTCCGGCGGCTGCGCACAGGTCCCGGAAACGCAGGAACACGTCTACATCAAAGAAAAATTGCGTGATCGCCCTGCTTGCTCCGGCATCAAGTTTGCGCCGCAGGTTGTCGAGATCAGCAATGGCATTGGGCGCTTCAGGGTGTATCTCGGGATAAGCCGCCACGGAAATGTCGAAGTCAGCAATCTTCTTCAGACCTTCGACAAGATCGGCCGCGTAACGGTAGCCGTTCGGATGCGGCCGGTAGTTCGTTGCATCGGCTGGCGGATCACCGCGCAAGGCCACCAGGTGCCGTATGCCCATGTCCCAGTATTCGCGTGCAATGTCATCAATCTCCGCCCTGTCTGCGCCAATGCACGTCAAATGCGGCGCAGCGGTCAGCGGTGTTTCAGCAGCAATTCTCGCCACCGCCGCGTGCGTGCGCTCACGCGTCGACCCGTCGGCGCCGTAAGTCACTGACACGAAGCGTGGCGCAAGATCGCTGAGGCGGTTAATTGACTGCCAGAGGGTTTCGTTCATTTGCTCCGTAGCGGGAGGAAAGAACTCGAAGGAAACCTGTACATTACTGTTAGTGTTCATTGGCTCGCTATGCGACGGCCGACGTTTCTTCGGCAAGGGTGGCCACTGCGAGTAACCAGCGCGGGTTATCCACAGGGATGGGTTTCGGATTGGTGAGCCGCAAGTTGGCGGCACGACACCAGGCGGCAAAGTGCGCCTGCAGTTCTTTGCTGTTGTTTTCCTGAATGCTGCTGAGTAGAAGCAGGCGACCGCCGGGACGCATCAGGCGGCGCGCTTCCAGCAAAGCATCGAAAGGCTCTTCGGCGGTACTCAGCACGTCGTCGAGAATGACGGTATCGAACTCGTCGTCCGCAAAGCTGAGTGAATACATGTCACCCTTGCGCAATGTGCAGTTGGGCAGCCCTGCAAGTAGCACTTGCGCGCGCGCAAACCGACGGGCGTCGGCATCGATATCCACACCGACCGCACGCTGCGCACGCGACGCCAGCAGTTTTAGCAAGCGCCCCTGTCCGCAACCTATGTCTATCAAGTCGCCGAGCGGCGTCGAAACCGTCAGCTCGACCAGCGCATGATGCAAGGGTCGATCTTCATCGCTGCTGTCCGGAACCTCGTCCGCACCGCGCAAGGCACGCAGGCGCTCAAAATCCCGTGCGAAGTCGGGTTCATCCTCGGGAAACAGCGCCAGCAGGCGTCGCAGGATCGAGCCATCTTTGCCGCGCACCGGCGCCCGGTAATAGACAAAATGCCCGTCCCGAAAACGTTGCAGCAAGCCCGTATCGCACAGGGTCTTTAGATGCTGGGAAACGCGCGGCTGGCTCTGCGCCAGCACGTCGGTCAGCTCCGACACACTGCACTCGCCGCGCAGACACAACGCAACAAGCCGCAGGCGCACGGGATCCGCGAGCGCCTTGAGCTTTAGCAGCAGCTGTTCTGTATCGGGTTTCATAAATATATAAGGATTTATTTATATAGATTTCGCGAGAGGATACCACTGCTTTGCTGCAAGGGAAAGCGGCGGATTGCCCGGAGCAAACCCGCAAAGAAGCGCGACGCCCGATGGACTCGCAATGCACGCCGCGGGTCCCAGGCCCGCGGACTTAAAATACCTGCTGGTTGAGCGCTAGCAGCCGGTCGCTTCAAGCACCCCGATGTCGTGCAACGCACGCTCGAGCTGGCGCCAGCGTTGCTCGATACTGCCGGTGTAACCGACAGACATCCTGACGAGGCCATCGCCGATACCGGCTGCTACCAGGTCCTCCTGGGTCATCTCGCTTGAGGTACTGCTACTCGGGTTGGAGATCAGCGTGTCGAAGTAGCCGAGACTCACGGCCATGAAACCGAACCGGTAACGGTTTTGCAGCACATCCATTAGCTCAGAAGCGAGCGCCTCGGTACCAAGATCGAGCGTCAGGATTCCACCAAAACCGTAGTCGGCGCAGCGTTGCCGTTTCAATAAGTCGTGGTCCGGGTGCGCTGGTAGACCGGGGTACGAGACGGATAAGCCGAGCTCCGTAAGGCGCTCAGCAAACACCTGCGCACGCCTCGCATGCTCCGCCACGCGCATGGCCAGGTGCGGAATTCTCAGGCTGATCTTCGATGCCACCGCAGGGTCCATGGTTGGACCGAGAATCATCAAAGGACCGGTATGCAGGTCCATCAGCCCCTGGATAAATTCCATCCGCGCGCACACTACCCCGGCAATGATATCGGAAGCACCATTGATGAACTTCGTCATGCTGTGGACCACGACATCGGCACCGAACAAAGCCGGGCTGATGAGTAACGGGCTGAACGTGTTGTCGATTACCAGTTGCGCATCCTGCGCATGAGCAATGGCGGCGAGCGCACCGATATCGGCCACTCGAAGCGTTGGGTTGGACACGCTCTCCGCGAAAACCACCTTCGTTCGTTCAGTCATCGCCGCCTGCACGGCAGCCGCGTCTGTCATGTCGACGAACGTCGTTTTGATGTTTGCCTTGACCGGCAGGAAGTCGTGCAGAAGGGCATAGGTGCCGCCGTAGATCGTGTTCGACGCTACGATATGGTCACCGGACTCGCACAGCTCAAAGAGCGCGGCAGAGATCGCTGCCATGCCGCTCGCTGTGCAATACGCCGCATCTGTGCCTTCTATAGCCGCCAGCTGATGCCCAAGCTGATAGACCGTCGGATTGAAATGCCGACCGTACAGGTAACAGCCTTCGGCGGGCGTTTTACCGCCCTTGAATAACTCCGGCATGGTGTTCGCAGCCATCACCGTGAACGTCGTGCTGGCTTCGATCGACATATTGACGCCGCCATGCTCACCAAACTCGTGCCGAGAATTGGCGAGCCTTTCGACTGGATTGCTTGTACTCATACTGCTCCCTGCCCCTGGATAATTTGGCACAAAGATTATTTTTTAGCATATTATTAGGCTAAACATTTCCTTGACGAATATTCCTCGGTTTGGAGCAGTTAAATCGATATCGACGAAATAGATTGCAGAATAATGCGGGAGCTACGAAACAATGCGCGGCTGAGTAACAAGGAACTGTCGGCCCGCATCGGGCTATCCCAGTCCAGCACCCTGGTCAGAGTACGGAGCCTCGAAGCGGCGGGCATGATCCTCGGCTACCACGCCGAAATAGATCCAGCCTGCCTGGGCGTTGGTTTGCAGGCCATGATCTCGATCCGGCTTCGCCTGCATGCGGAAAAAGACGTCGTAGCCTTTCGCAAACACGCACTGAGTCTGCCGGAGGTGGTTCTGCTCTACCACGTTGCGGGCGCTAATGACTTCCTCGCTCATGTGTGGGTCCGTGATACCGCCCACCTGCGGGAACTTGCGATGACTTCATTCACTTCTCGCGACGAAGTCGGGCATATCGAAACCGGGCTAATCTTCGAGCACTCACAAAGTATTGAACTGCCAGAATTCCGGTCTAAGGGTAACGACGACGAACGCTAGGCAAGCAACGCTAGTCGAGCTGCTTGCGCCAGGCGCTCGGGCTTACCCCCACGATTGACCGAAACGTTGCGTTGAACGTCGATTTATTCTGGAACCCGGACGAATACATGATGTCCGTTATGCTTCGCTCAGGGTCGCTGCGCATCATCCGCTGCGCCTCGGCAACCCGGAACTTGTTCAGCCACTGGTTGTAGTTGCATTTGCGATTGTCGTTAATCGCAACCGATACCTCGCGCGCGGGCAAACCGACACTCGATGCAAAGCGGCGCAATGTCAGGTTTGGATCAAGAAACTTCCGGTCCTTAAGCAACGCGTCTTCAAGACGCTGGATCAATGCCTCATGACCCGGATTGTATTGCCGGGACCGGCTCCCCACCCAGGCGAGCGGGCCCACGCGGTGCAGACTCGTAACCAGCAGAACAGCAAACCCGAGGGCCAGCAGAATGCCGACCAGCGAAAACACCCAGGGATGTGAAAACGTCCCTTCGTCACCACCGGCCGCCAGCGCTATCAGGCTATCAAGCAATATTCCGAAACCGAGAAAAAGGAGCACCAGGCGTCGCCAGCGATCGAGCAAGATTGATAGTGAGGCGCCCAGACTTGCGAAGCTGCTCGCCCCACGCCGCGTAACCCAGGCGATTAGCCCCACATAGAAAAGGTGCAAAACAAACAGAAGTACGTCCAGCGCCCATCCAGAACCTGGCACCATGCGCACAACAATCGCCACCAGCGGACCAAGCAAATGGATAACATCGCCGGCACGCAGCCGCTGGTCGGCTCGCACCAGCGTGGCGATGTGCAGGAACAACAGCGCCGGAAAGGCCGCCGCAAGCCCCGGCTTAATCAAGAGAATGGCGCGCCCGGGCTGGCTAATCTGCAGCAACACCAACAGGTTGAGTACCGTCAGGGTCAGCATTGCCGCAGCCAGCAAGCGACGCGATGTCTTCGCTGTGCCGCTGCCCGTCGCGAAGTAAATGGCCAACACGAACGCCAGGCTGGCGGAAACGTACAGGAATGCGTTCATTGACCCGCAGTATATGCCCTGAGGCGCATCCGGTTGAGGTCGCCGACGAGCCGGTAGGTGTCGTTCTGAAGCTCATCCGAGTAGCCCGGCGGCGTGGCGACGTTGAGGATCGGGGCGTCGCCCGAGCGGAAGCGGACGCCGGTGTAGGTGGTGGGCAGGAAGCCGCTCGACCACAGCGCGGAGCCGCCGCTGAGACCGGATCCGGTGCTCATGACGACGAAGGCGGGCAGGTCGCGCGACTCGGCGCCGAGCCCGTAGAGCGCCCACGAGCCGATGCAGGGGCGGCCCGGCTGGGAGAAGC
>JAUHZT010000201.1 GCA_030425905.1 Gammaproteobacteria bacterium | reverse complement strand
CCATGATGACGTGTTCGGACTCACCGTCATAGTCGGCAACTACGAGCCGGTAGCGCGTCCCGGATGCCTGTTTCAGCGCTGTGACAAAGGCCACCTGGGTGGCAAACACCCCTTTAATGCCCGTCAATTTCTCATAAATCATGTCGGCAGCCCGATGCGCAACACGGCGCATGTTGCCGCGGCTGGCCGGCATCCGGTATCCGACGAGCTGGGTCCGCTGAAACGGGTCGAATAGCTGGAACTGCACTGAGTAAGCATTGTCGCCGGTCTGAATGACCTTGCCCACGACGACGGCTTCCACACCCAGAATTGTCCAGTCACCAAAATCGACATCGGCGCCGGCGGTCGGCTTTTGCAGCATGTCGCTTTCCGCTTTCGGCTCGAAGCGCCCACTACGGTAGAGGTCATCGCTAATGATCCTGGCGATATCCATGGGCGCCTCGCCCTGGCCTTCCCAGCCAAACGGAACCACGGCGACGGGGACGCGCTTGACACCGCCACCGGTGATTTCGATCGTTATCTCGGCCGCCGCGGACTGTGCAACCAGCATCGCCGCAGCAACGCACAGCGCCCTGGCAACAACCCAACATTGTGAACCCAGTCGTTTCATCACGTTCTTGTCTGCCTTAAGAGTCAGGAAGCTATTGTTCAGGTTTGAATATAAACCGCAAGTTTGTATCAAACAGCAAGTCGTTTGAAGGCCGTGGCAGCGGCGAGGCCTTGAAAACTGCGGCCTCGATAGAGCGCACTGTGGCGGCGTCTCCATTGCAGCGCACCACTCTCACCGAGGTAACAATACCACCCGGTTGCTGACGCACCGTTACTTCGCATTCGAGATCATCCGGCGAACTGGGCGGTGCAATCCAGCTACGCGCAACTTTTTGCTGAATAGCGAAGATATAAGCCGCCATGTCGTTGGAGCGGCGGGCTTCGAGCCGCGCGTTTTCCGCATCTATCTGGGCCTGCAATTGTGCCGCCTCGGCTTCGCGACGGATACGCTCATTCTCTTCGCGCTGCTTCTGTTCCTTTTCCTTGCGCAGGCGTTCCGCTTCGGCGCGCTTGCGCTCGAGTTCCGCTTCGGCCTCGGCCTTGCGCTTGGCCTCCTCGGCCGCTTGTCGGCGCTTTTGCTCAGCCTCTTCTGCGCGCTTGCGCTCCGCTTCTTTCTCGTCCTCTATTTTTTGCAGCCGCGCCCGCTCCGCCTCCTGCTGCCGCTGCTGCTCCCGGCGCAACTCATCGAGGCGCGCCTGCTCTTCCGCTTTAGCGCGCGCCAGTTCCGCCGGGTCGGGCTGCTCGACTACAGGCTCCGGTTCGGGCTCGGGTTCCGGGAGGTCGGGCTCCGGTTCGGGTTCCACCACGGCCGGTTCCGGCGTCGCTTCCACTTTAGGTACAAACTCCGGAATCTCGGACGTCAACGTCGCCGTGATGGCGAGCGGTAAAGCCGGTTGCACATGGCTGGACCAACCGACCGCAAATAAAAGCGTACCCAACATCAGCGCATGCAACAGGATTGCAAGCATCAGAGGAACGATATTGTGCGAATTGCGCGGCACAGGGCGACTCAGGGCGGCTTACTCAGGAACCGGGTAGGTATCGAGCGGGTCAGTCACGAAGCCAATACTCTCAGCACCGCCCTGCTGCAACAGTACCATGGCACCCACCACGTTACCGTACGGCACCGAGCGATCGGCCTTGACCAGCACCGGGGTTTCGGGAACCTGTCGCAACAGGGTATCGACACGCGTGACAATCTCCTGGCCAGCCAGCGGCGATTCTTCATCGTCGCCGATGTTCAGGAACAGGTTGCCCTCGGCGTCGACACTCAGCACCAGCGGTTCCGCATCGGACACATTTTCGATTGGCTCAGCACCGGCCTTCGGCAATTCAACCTTGATGCCCTGCGTCAGCAAGGGGGCAGTTACCATGAAAATGATCAACAGCACGAGCATGACGTCGATGTACGGCACGACGTTTATCTCGCCCATTAATTTTCGCTCGTGAATAGGAGTAGGCATGTCAGGCGTCCTTACGGTTACGCGCGTGGCGCTCCAGAATGCTCGTAAATTCCTCGGTGAACGTGTCGTAGCGGTATTCAAGACGCACAACCTTGTCCGCAAAACGGTTGTACGCAATAACCGCCGGGATAGCGGCGAACAGGCCCATCGCCGTGGCGATCAGCGCTTCTGCGATCGGTGGTGCTACCACGGCCAGCGTTGCCGTATGCGCCTGGCTGCCGAGCTCCATGAAGGCCGTCATGATGCCCCAGACCGTACCGAACAGGCCGACGTACGGACTCGTTGAGCCAATCGTTGCAAGATTGGCAAGCCCCTGCCCAAGACGATCCACCTCGCGCATCTGC
The DNA here is from genome assembly GCA_030425905.1 of Gammaproteobacteria bacterium. Lineage (GTDB taxonomy): Bacteria > Pseudomonadota > Gammaproteobacteria > Steroidobacterales > Woeseiaceae > UBA1847. The sequence continues at coordinate 1,333 of JAUHZT010000201.1, read as the reverse complement.
GCCACGTGCATTGCGCGTCGGCATTCCTCAACGATCTTGCTCGGGCTGTTGTCGCCGTGTTGCACTTGCCGATTAAACTCGCGAAAACCAGCCTCAAAAATACTGGCCATACCGATAGCCCCGCCCTTGCCGCGCGTGGTGCTCTGGTAGAGGGTATTGAGGTCACCGCCCGACCAGAATGCAGCCTCAAACTCGTCCGAGGCGTCCTTGGTGCGGCGGATCAGGCTGCGCTTGGCAAAAATGATGCTCCACGACATGATCGACGCAGCAACCAGCAGCAATAAGACGACCATCACGGGTATGCTCGCGCCCATCAACAGACCGACGATGGTCATATCCAAATCAGCTTGCATGTTCATTTCCTTCAAATAGTGTTCTTGGTACGCGCTGCGGCTTCATCGTATCGGCATCGAGCAATGCGACCTTGACGCCGCCTTCCAGCAATAACTCGTCGCCACGAAATATTTTCTGATCAATTGCAAAAGACGCGCGTGTCAGTCTCGCGAGTTCCGCCGTAACGATCAGTTCATCATTGAACCTCGCCGGCGCAATAAAACTGGCATGGGTATGCGCTACGACAAATATCTGCCGCTTTTCGTTCAGCATTTTTACCTGGTCGACACCGAGTGCTCTGAGCCACTCGGTGCGCGCGCGCTCGAGAAAGCGAAAGTAGTTTGCGTAATAAACAACCGCCTGTGCATCGGTGTCTTCGTAATAGACGCGTACCGGCCACTTGAATACTGCTTCCGTCATCAACCCGGATCCTTCTCAAACAACGGCAACTCCTGCTCACCGGCCGGACTGATCGGTTGCAGGCCGAAATGCAGGTAGGCATTGCGCGTCGCAACGCGGCCGCGCGCTGTGCGCATCATGAAGCCCTGCTGGATCAGGTACGGCTCAAGCACGTCTTCGATCGTGCCGCGCTCCTCGCCCAGCGCCGCCGCAAGGCTTTCGATACCGACCGGGCCGCCGTCGAATTTCTCAATAATCGTGAGTAACAAGCGACGATCCATGGCATCGAATCCGTGCGGGTCGACCTGCAACATGTCCATGGCACTGACTGCGACCGTGCTCGTGACGACACCGTCTGCCTCAACCTCGGCAAAATCACGCACGCGCCGCAACAGTCGATTTGCAATACGCGGCGTACCGCGAGCGCGGCGCGCAATTTCCAGTGCGCCGTCGCCCTGAACCTCGAGATTGAGAATGCCGGCGGAACGGCGGGCTATCGACTCGAGGTCGTGTTCGCTGTAAAACTCAAGCCGCTGTACGATGCCGAATCGATCACGCAGTGGTGATGTCAACAGGCCGGCGCGCGTAGTGGCTCCAATTA